>JBBQKF010000024.1:0-34973 GCA_038326615.1 Saccharofermentanales bacterium
CTTTAACATGTACTAAAACGAAAATGAATAATCAGCATATATCTTTTCAATTCAGAACAAAAGTTTTCATGGTTTTATTCATTTCTTCTCCTCTGACCCAAAAACGCCATATAAATTTTGTTTATCTTTTGTTTATATTTACTTAATAAGAAATTAACATATGAGGCGCATAATAAAGGTGCGGACAAGAAATGTTTAGTAATGTCTGCTAGGTAAGTTTTTTATAAGATAAAATATATAATGTGAAATGGAGTGATTTTTATGAAGTTAAATAAGAAAACTATGATGCTTTTGAGTCTGTGTATGGGAATAGTTCTTATTGCATCCACGGCTTTTGCTGACTCGATGACAAAGACCGGATATGAAGAGCTAAAAGACGCAATTAAGTTTACGGCAGCACAAATAAGCGACGAAATAGAAAGCGGAACTGCAAATATGTCCTATGTTTTAAAGGACAACGAAGAGGTGTTAGCAAAGCAGACTACTGTCAGTAAAATGGATATTAAGAACAATGCAAGCGAAACTAAAGGAACACTTTTAATCGGCGGTATCGTGATTAATAACACATATAATTTCAAAGACAAAGACGGAAGTATAAATTACGATCAGTCCAGTGACACTTACTATGTCAGCAAATTATTTGGCTTACCATCTGACGCGGATGTAAGCCAAAACAAAATATTTGTAAATCCTTTTGAAAACAGTTCCGCAGGTGATGTTGAGAAGATATTTGACGCGGTTATCGGAAATCTTAAGAATTATGTTTTCGTAACAGAAAACGAAGATAAGAGTAAAGTTTTTACTGGATCACTTTCTGACGCACAGATTCCTGCTCTAGTGAATGCACTTGTTTCTTTTGCAAGCAAGCAGGTTTTTTCTTCAAATAATAATCCGACAGTCGGGGGAAATGTCGCTGAGGGTACGGACAAAATGTCAGTTGCTGACCCAAGTGCTATCTCTAGCGACACTTCAGGCGTACGCGATATTACACAACCCAATCTTCCCAAGATTACCGGAGATGTTTTCGTCAAAAATGTCAATGGGAAAGTTACAGTCACGAAAGATGGTCTGATTGAAAGCGCTTACGTTTTAGGGGTGCTATCTGGGAAAGACGCCGAAGGGAATCTCCACGATCTTTCTTTGGAAGTTCTTATAAACTTCGAAAACATCAATTCTACTGTTATTACCAGACCTGATCTTACAGGCAAAAAGGTTGAAGAGAGAAACGATACAAGCATTATTCCAGAAACTCTTTCATCAAAATTCGAAGGCACCTATAAAGTTGATGTTATTACAGAAAAATCTCAGAACCTTGTGAAAATTGGCGAAAAGAATCTTGTTATTGAATCAATAAGAGACGGTAAAATCACTGGTAAGTACTTCGAAACCTACAAACCTGGATACGAAAGCTATCTTAACAATACCAGCGAATTTGCCTTTGAATCTGTTGTAGACAATCCTTATACAGTACAGATACAATTTACGGATAAGGCGGGCAAAATTCAAAATGGAAGCCTGAACTTTGATACAATGACATATAAAATCAACCTCTGGCTTGAATCCTTTGACAAAAATAAAATGACCGATAGTAATTTCTCTAGGGTTTTTATCGATTAATAATGGGTTTGATTTTAAGGGGTATTAAATTTCGTGTTATAAAACATTTAGCAAAACATTTATAAACAATTATTATGTGTTACAATTATTCAGGGGAGTTTATTTAGAATTCTCCTGAATAATTTTGTAAAGAGTCAGAGATATAATCCGAATTAATATATAAGCTAGACTTTGATCAACACACTGTTATTGATTTTAAGAATCATTGGGAAAATCCAAGCGAATATAGAATCTGAACTTTGACACTAATACACAATCAATATGGTAAAAAGCAACATCACGGAATTCGAATAAATAGAGAATCTGAACTTTGACACTAATACACAATCAATATGGTAAAAAGTAACATCACGGAATTCGAATAAATAGAGAATCTGAACTTTGACACTAATACACAATCAATATGGCAAAAAGCAACATCATAGAATTCGAATAAATAGAGAATCTGAACTTTGACACTAATACACAATCAATATGGCAAAAAGTAACATCATAGAATTCGAATAAATAGAGAATCTGAACTTTGACACTAATACACAATCAATATGGTAAAAAATTTGATAATAGAGGTCGAATGATTTACTAAGAAACTGATTGAATACAGCAGCCGGACTATTATTATTAAAATTGTATAATAAAAGTCGAATCATTTACTGTAAAACCTAATTTAATTGGAATAAAGCTTAATAAATTTGAATAGGATTTTAGTAAGAAATAAATTTTCTAAGACTTGGAGGGTTAAAGTATAATGACTGATATTGCGGAAAAACAAAAAGTACTTGAAATCAAAAATCTTTCCAAATTATACAAAAACAAAAGAGGAATATTTGATATAAACCTTGATATTTATGAGGGAGATATTTTTGGATTCCTCGGCCCTAACGGCGCAGGCAAAACTACTGCGATGAAAATCATGACGGGCATGATGTCTGCGGATTCCGGTGATGTAAATATATTCGGATACAGCATCAAGGATTCTTTCGAAAAGGCAATGCAGAATGTCGGATGCATTATTGAAACTTCTGAAACCTACTCATATCTTACTGCACTTGAAAACTTAAAATTGGTTTCACGTTATTACAGTAACATCGATCTTAAAAGAATGGAAGAAGTCCTTGAAATCACGGGAATTCTGAAATACAAAAACGAAAAGGCAAGTAATTTTTCTCTAGGAATGAAGCAAAGACTCGGGATTGCATGCGCGATACTTTCACGTCCAAGATTAGTTATTTTGGACGAACCTCTTAACGGACTTGATGTTGAAGGAATGGTTGAGATGAGAAATCTAATCAAAAGACTTTCCGCTGAGGAGAAAACAACCTTTTTCATATCAAGCCATTTGATTCACGATGTTGAGCTTACATGCGACAGAATAGGGATAATATTTGACGGGAAACTCCTGAATTTGGACACAACTGAGAACATACTCAGGGACTTTGCATCACTTGAGAATTACTTTATGAGCGAGGTGGACAAAAATGGAAAGCTTTAAAGCGTCGTTTATCGTTGAAGTTGAGAAAATGTATCGCAGGAAAAAAGCGGTCATAATTCTGGTTATGTCGATATTGATCATAGTTTTTGTTGAACTGATAAACACAATCCTTCGAAGCAGTTTGGGAATTATCGGCAACACCGCATCTGGGTTTCCTATTACTGTGCTTTCAGTTTTTTCTAAAACCATACTACCGTTATTTACAGCTCTTGTTGTGATTGATACATTTACAGGAGAATTTGCTAATAATACAATGAAGCTCGCTATTACAAAGCCAGTTTCCAGAGTTAAAATTTATGCATCTAAACTTGCTGCGACAGGATTTTTTGTCCTGGCAAATCTATTGGTTGTTATGGTTTTGTCGATTATTGTTGGAGCTGTTTTCAGCATCGAAACACTAAGTCTGGCAGGCGTCCTGAGGGCAATATTAGCATATATAGTAACTTTTGTACCGATTATGATATTAGCTGTTGTAATTGCCTTTCTTGCAAATATTTTTAAAAGCACTGCAATTGTTTTTTTCGTATCAATCATTGTATACATAGTATCGCATGTACTGGGAATTGCATTACCTTCTTTCAGCAATCTTTTTGTAACCACATCCCTTGACTGGTACAAACTCTGGATTGCAAACTCACTTCCAGTAGGAGAGATTATAATGCAAATTCTATATATGGCAGGGTATGTACTGATATTTTTTACAGCTGGATTTTATAAATTTGACAAAAGAGACCTATAAATACAATAGCTAAGGTTTTATACCGAATGTAAACGCAATAATATTGATGTTAATATTTTACAGAAGGTATCAGCATACACTTTAATTTTGTTATTAAAGCAATACGTAAATGAATTATTAATCCGGAGGCAGATTATGAGCCTAAAACGACGACTTATAGTATCGAATGTTTCGATGATGCTTATTCCGATTGCGGTCACCGTAATTGCGGGACTAATTTTTGCCTACGTTGCTTACATTTTAGGTATAAATGTAATTCAAGTTAAGAATTTTGAAGGACATATTCTTATTTTTGCACCTATTGGTAAGGAAATGGAAAATAGCGGCGTATTCCTAATTTTTTTAGCTGCAACCTATTCTGTGTCATTTTTGATAACTAATATTATATATTCGGTAAAACTCTCGAAAAGCCTTGCTACTCCGCTTTTGAAGCTTAAGACAGCCGTTGGGGAGATAAGTCGTGGAAATTTAAACTATGCCATAATAGAAGATGGAGATGAGGAAATAAGGGAAGTTTCACGCGCATTGGATCAGATGCGCTTTAAACTTGAAGAATCAATAAATACTCAAATTAAATCTGATGATAACCGCAAATTACTCGTTTCAAGCATATCTCATGACCTTAAAACACCGATAACCTCTATTAAAGGATATGTCGAAGGGATTTTGGACAAGGTTGCAGATACCCCGGAAAAACGCGTAAAGTACCTTAAAACAATATATCAGAAGGCGGTCCAGGTTGATTCAATGATTGATGACCTGCTTCTTTATTCCAAACTTGATTTAAACCAGATTCCTTTTAACTTTGAAAACATAGATATAATCAAATACTTTCAGGATTGTCTCGAGGAAATTGGGGCAGACATGGAGCGGGATGGAATAGAAATATTTTTCGAAAAAAGAATACCCGACGGCACTTTCGTTTCGATTGACAGAATTCAGATAAAAAGAGTGCTGCTTAATCTTTTGGAAAATGCAGTAAAATACAAAAGCCCTGACAGGGTCGGCCAGATAAAAATAACGCTTCGTCAAGCTGCAGATTTTGTTATAATAGAGATTAAAGACAACGGAATCGGAATCCCAAAAGATAATCTGCCGTTTATATTTGACAGATTTTACAGAGCGGATGCTGCTAGAACAAAGGCCGAGGGTAGCGGACTGGGACTTGCCATTGCTAAGCAGATTACACAGGGACACGGGGGTAAAATCTGGGTTAGAAGTATCGAAAACGAAGGTACAGAATTTATGATTTCAATAAAAATAATTAAACCTGCAAGCTAAAAACACTAAGACAACTAAATTTTACATGCCAGACGACAAATTTTTTGTAATTATGCAAGCTTATGCGTCAGATGTTTTTTGCAAAAATGAAAAGAAAAGGATAAAGACTGATATGAAAAAAATTCTTATAATCGAAGACGACCCTAGCATAGCAGAGCTTGAGAAAGACTACCTTGAAATCAATGGGTTTGAAGTTGAATTGTGCGACAATGGACTTGGTGGGTTAGAGAAAATACTTAAGGGACCCTACAACCTTATTTTACTTGACATAATGCTCCCAGGATTAGATGGATTTGAAATACTCAGAAAAACGAGAGGTACAGTTGATATACCTATTTTACTTGTAACCGCAAAGAAAGATGATGTGGACAAAATACGCGGTCTCGGGCTCGGCGCAGACGATTATATCACGAAACCATTTAGCCCAGGGGAACTCATCGCTCGTGTTAATGCTCATATTTCAAAGCATGAAAGACTAAAGAACAAGTATGACAGCGTATATAGAGATACGAGTATAACAATTCGGGGCCTGGAAATACAAAAAGACTCAAGACGTGTTTTTGTAAACGGCAGGGAAATTAATCTGGCGCAAAAAGAGTTTGAGCTTCTACTTTACTTGGTGCAAACTCCCAATAAGGTTTTTGACAGAGAAGAACTTTTCGAAAAAATATGGGGAATGGATTCTTTGGGGGATGCGGCGACAGTGACAGTGCATATAGCGCGACTTAGGGAGAAGATAGAGACGGATCCTTCGAATGCACAGTATATTGAGACAGTTTGGGGTGCAGGCTATAGGTTTAGAGTATAAGCAGCACGTAGCATCGTTGCCGGCGTGAAAATCTCCGCTTACATATCGATATATGCGGCGCGAATCTTTTAACGCCGTCGCCTTGCTCTGCACGTGCTTCTCCTCTAAACCTGGTTAAAGGATGCATATAGGGAAAGTGTAAGCAGCACATAGCATCGTTGCCGGCGTGAAAATCTCCGCTTACATATCGATATATATAGGAAAGTATATTGGGAAAGTATAAGCAGCACAAAGTGAGAATTACAAAAGAGCATAAAAAAAATCATATTGGATTTACCATCATTATTGTGTATACTATTAACAAAATGTAATTCGTGGAGGTGCAAAATGGGCTATAGGATTAAAGTTTCTTTGAATGATTCGGAACATGAGATTTGGAGAAGATTGGATATACCGGCATTTATTACTTTTTCGCAACTTCACCAGATTATACAGGTGGCTTTCGGGTGGCAGAGTTATCATCTCTACAAGTTTGAAATAAACAAAACCGTTATTACGACAACTGACCCGGATTTTGCACCAGGAGAACTATATGGTGATGAAGCCCTAGAACTCGATTCAGAAAAAACATTTGTAGATAAATATTTATGCGAAAATGATGAGCTCATCTACACATATGATTTCGGCGATTATTGGGAACACAAAATTGTTGTCGAAAAAAGATTAAAACAAATTAAGTCTTCTAAGCCCCCAGTTTGCATCGCGGGCGCACGCTCACGTCCTCCCGAAGATGTTGGCGGAATGGGTGGATATGAAACATTTCTAGAAATAATCCGTGACGATAAAAACCCGGAAAGAGAAGAAATGCTCGAGTGGGCTAAGAAGGATACTAAGGGCAAAAAATTTGATCCGATGTATTTCAATGCTGAGCAGGTTAATGAGAAATTATTATATGCAATTACGGATACGCGAGAGTTCGCAAAAATCCTTTTTACAGACGAATTAGGACTTTTTGGAGATTTTAGTTGGGATTTTTTTGGACCGTTTGTAAAGGGTCCAAAAGGAAATTTTACATGGGACAGAATAGGCGATTTGCTTCAATTGATGGAAAGTGGTTGCAAAATTGAAATCAAAGTCACAAAAAGCGACAAATAGAATAATATTGCGAAATTCAACTTATTATTACGAAAGTGATCCAAACGTGTTGCTCAAAGTGAAAAGCAGGCCATCATGGTTTTCACCGCCAGCTTTTACTAATATTTCCTTGATTTATTCTTTGATGATATTTAAATTAACTAATCCTGCAATATATTCCATAAAAATCTTGTATGATATAGTCTAAAGTGAAATCATACACTCCTTTTAGTATTGTTATAACATTATTCGGAATGATGTTAACGATAATGAAGTTTGTATTATTCCGATGATTGGCAATGTTCAAAAGGCTAAAGCGGTTCTTCAGATTAGCATTTATCAGCATTTATTGAGCTTTGTCGGAACTTTTCCATCGTACATGATGCTAAGTACAGATAATGAAGATAGGTTTGAAGAAAATTTGAAGCGAATTATTTTAATTATTGAAGTTTTTGAAATTAATAAGCTTCACCCAAATGTCTCTTTGCAGATATATTTTGCTGCAGCTCAAGGTTATACAATGTTCGGAAAAGACGAAAAAGCTCTTGATATGTTAGACAAATATTGCAACATTTGCACTACAAACTTTTTCCCTTACTCTTTGCATGGTGATGAGTTTTTCGATTCTATTAACGAGTGGTTCAATGAGTTTGATTTAGGAACACGATCACCGCGCGATGAGAAATTAATTAAAGAAAGCATGATTCAAAGCATCACCGTTAATCCTGTTTTTGTTAGTTTAGCCGAAGATGCAAGATATAAGGTTATTTTAGAAACAATGAAATCAAAATAGGAGTAAATTAAAATGGAAAAAATTATTGAAAATCTACCGTTCATCATTCCAATTTTAGTACTTGAACTGGGACTTGCGATAGCTGCACTCGTTCATGTACTAAAACATCCAAACTATCGGGTCGGCAATAAAGCGATTTGGGTAGTGATTGTTTTGTTTATACAAATCATAGGGCCAATAGTATATTTTGTTTTTGGAAGAGGTGAGGAATAGTGGACATTCTTTGTATTTCGAATTTATCAAAAAACTTTGGATCAAATAAGGTTATTGATAATTTATCCTTTTGCGTACCGGAAAGTTCGATTTTTGGATTTATAGGCCAAAACGGAGCTGGGAAAACCACAACCATGAAAATGGTGCTTGGCCTTCTTAAACCGGATTCTGGTGAAATTTCTGTTTGTGGAGAGAGGGTTGCTTATGGTCAGACAAAAACCAATAAGCACATTGGCTATTTGCCTGATGTTCCGGAATTTTACAATTTCATGAAACCTATTGAATATTTAAAGTTATGTGGCGAAATCACAGGTCTTTCACGCGAAAGGATCAAAAGTAAAAGTGAAGAACTACTTACGCTTGTAGGATTAGAGAAGGCAAACAAAAGAATCGGTGGATTTTCACGTGGCATGAAACAAAGACTTGGAATTGCTCAGGCTTTGCTAAATGAACCCAAACTTCTGATTTGTGATGAGCCAACATCGGCGCTTGACCCAATTGGCCGAAAGGAAATTCTTGATATCCTTTATCAAGTAAAAGGGAAAACGACGGTTGTGTTTTCAACTCACATCCTTTCTGACGTTGAACGAATATGTGACCATATCGCTGTTTTACACGACGGTAAATTAGCTCTTTCAGGAACATTATCCGATGTCAAATCACAACATAAGCAGGATGGTTTGTCTATAGAATTTGCATCTCAGGCAGAAAAGGAAATTTTTCTAAAAAATGATAAATTGTCCAAAATTGTTGCAAAGACTGAACAAACGAACTTGGGTATAGTTTTTCGTACGCCAGATATTAAAAAAACTGGAGCGATATTGGTTGATTCACTTTCAGTTAGTCGGATTTTGCCGGTAAGGTTTGAAATTCTTGAGCCGACGCTGGAAAGTCTTTTTATGGAGGTGGTCAAATGAAAGCTTTTATAGCATTTACAAAGAAAGAATTTACTGAAAATGTTCGTTCCTATAAATTATTTATTATGCTTGTTGTATTTTCGTTATTTGGAATGATGAACCCAATTACTGCTAAACTAACGCCTGAATTGCTAAAGTCCTTGATGCCTGAGGGAATTTCTCTCACTATTACTGAGCCAACTGCTCTCGATTCTTGGGCGCAATTTTTTAAAAATGTTCCTCAAATGGGACTAATTGTTCTTGTAATTGTGTTTGGTGGAATTATGGCCAATGAGTTTAAGCGTGGAACTTTAATAAATATGCTTACTAAAGGATTATCAAGAAGTGTTGTAATTTTTTCTAAATTTACTATGGCCGTGACTATCTGGACGCTAAGCTATGCTATTTGCTTTGCTGTAACATATGCATACACGGCATATTTTTGGGGTATGAAAGGGATTAACAACGTACTATTAGCTGTTTTTGGCGTTTGGATTTTTGGCGTTTTTCTATTGGCAATTATTATGCTGTGTGGTGTTGTTTTTGAAAATGGTTATGGCAGTTTGCTCTTTACTGGTGCAATCGCGGTTGTTTTACTTTTAATAAATATCGCGCCAAAAGTACAAAAGTACAATCCGATTTCTCTCATATCAAGAAACATGGAACTGCTTACTAACAATATGACTGCGTCTGATTTCGCTTTCCCTATAGTTATTTGCTGCCTGGCAATAATTGTTTTACTGGCATCTTCGGTTCTGATTTTTAATAAGAAAGAATTGTAGTCGAATTATAAACGAATTATAAACGAATTAACTTAAAAAGTATTGAAGTTTTAAACCTTTGATTGGAAATTTTCCTATAAAAAGCGCTCAGCCCTATAGCGTTTTTTATTTGCAATCATTTTTTTATCGGCTTCCGAAGATATTTTGGGATTAAGAGAAATGGAATTAGCAGAAATAGAATTAGAAGAAATAAAATTAGAAGATAAGGTTGTTAATATAAACTGAAAAATTAACAATTTTACTAATCCAACACTGTAGCAGGAAATACCTATATTAATTGCTGTTTTGAATATCTTTATTACTAAATTTATACTAAACAAATTTTGCCCTAAAATGAAGCTAGTTCGTTTTTTACATGCTCTATGTGGTATAATGAGCTTAATTAATGAAATTGAAGGTGGTAAAGAATGAATTTAGTTGGTAAAGCGGTCACAAATGAGGTTTTTGGAGAAGGAACGATAGTCAGATATGATGGGAATTACATTACAGTTTTATTTGTGGCAGGTGAAAAGAATTTTCAATATCCTGAAGGCTTCGACAAGTTTTTAAAAATAAAAGACGAAGCTGCTGATGAACGTATTAAAGACGAAATTGTAGTTAAGGAAGCATACGAGAAAGAGCTTGCTGATTTTAAAGTGGTAAAAAAAGAAGAGGATAAAAGGAAAGAAGCATTAATTGAATTGAAAAAAATGAGCGTCAGGGGCAATTCTAAAAGTGCTGGCAAAACGTCGTCTTCCACATCTTCCCCGAGAGTCAGGTCTGCTTCATCATCGAAATCAGGTTCGAAGTCACTTAGGGCTATTAATGTAGCTTTTAAATGCAACTTTTGCGATGGAGGTAATTCTGAGGAACAAATCGGATATAATGGAGTTTGCAGTTTCGAAAATTTGAAAAATAACGTTGAGAAAGAAAGCCGTGCATGGTGCAGTAGCGAAGGCTCTGATTGTTTGAAATATTTTAATGGCGACATTACAAGGAAAACCCTTGACGGTCTTATGCTTACTGATGGCGGCTTCGTATGCTATGAAAGCCAGATGCTTCGCGACTGGAAAGCCTTTGCGGGAGTTGTTCAAAAAGGCGAAAGCAAAGGAGCGCCAATGAAGCTTAAGGGCGTAAGAAATAACAGCTTATGTATTTTAACTTCACGTTACCCAGGAACAAAAGAAGCTGAGAGATTAATCTTTGCGGTTTTCCTTGTTGGGGAAAATTTTGAAGGAGATTACAAGGATGCTGGATATGTATTGGCAAAAGATGATTACAGGATAAAACTTTCAGAAAATGAAGCAAAATCAATGCTTTACTGGGATTACCACGCCAACGACAATCAGTCAGCCAAGACTTTATGGGCAACAGGCCTTCACCGATATTTTGAGGACGTCGAGGCTGCGCAAATTTTGAGAGATATTGTCAAAGTAAAGCAGGGTTCGGCAGACGAAAGCGATGCTCTTGATATGTTTGAACATTTCTGCAAAGTCAAAAGCATTGTAATTGACACAATACCAGAAGCCACAGGCGCCCGAATACCAAAAACACAAGGGGACGGTTCCGCTGTGTTGTAGTCGAAAACAAATTAACGCCTCTCGCTGCAGCAAAAATAACACAAAACAAGACAAGACAAAAAACAAAACCCCGTTCTTCTGTGAGTTTAACTAAACTAAAACACAGGCGGCCGGGTCTTTTTTTGAATAAAAACTGCGTGTAACAAAGGAAAAATTTCTATGTCACGATTATAATTAACGGATATTTTCTCGTATACTTCAAGGTGAAAAGGATCAATCATATTTACCTCTTTAAGATCTGTGCACTCCCCTCTGTGCATAGCCTTAAAACGCAGCATAGACTATATATAACTATATACAAATTACAAAGGAGGATTTCATATGTTTGATTCTTTTAGTGTTTCAGAATTATTTGATGTTTCACCGCAAAAGGCCTTTGGTGCTTGGCTAGACAGTAAAGAGCATACTGCTTTTACCGGAGGAGCCGCCCAAATTGAGCCTTTCATTGGTGGGAAATTTAATGTCTGGGATGATTATATATGGGGCAAGACTCTGGTAATAGATAAATATTCCCACATTGTTCAGATCTGGCGAACAACAGAATTTTCAAAGGATGACGCTGATTCTATAGTCGACATTACTTTTGAGCAGGAAAAAGAAGGAACAAGAATTACTATTAATCACACAAATATTCCTGAAGGGCAGGGCGTAGATTACAAGAATGGCTGGATTTCTTACTACTTTGAGCCTATGAAAAAATATTTTAAACTTCAATAATCGGATATATTTATAGCAGTAAAAATTAAATTGAATTTAAGAAAATAAATAAAGAGAACCTTAAGCGACAAGCGAAGCGGAAAATGAGGGTGTGACTTCTCTGTTTTGTTTTGTCAGCGTTGTCCTGTGTCTTATCTGTAGCCATACCCTTGTATAATAATGTTGTAACCTAAATCAATAAATCAAGGTCAAATATCTTCTATTCCCATACTCCATATGGGGTACTAGATTCGTACAGGTTGAGGAGGGCGTAGGAATCCCCCTTGTAATAGCTGAATTTGATGTGTATAATGGGCAATATAAAAGGATTTAGGAGGGCTTTATTATGAATCTTGTTAATGAGCAATACAAAATTATTGTTGAATCCTCTCCGAATATGATCTGGCGCGCTGGGACGGATGCTTTGTGCAATTATTTCAACACAACATGGCTAAATTTTACCGGACGGTCTATTTCTGAAGAAATGGGTAATGGTTGGGCTGAAGGCGTCCATCCTGAAGATTTTGACCGTTGTCTTAAAATATATTTGGATGCATTTGCAAAGCAAAAAGCATTTGAAATGGAATACAGACTTAAAAGACACGATGGAGCATGGAGATGGATAAATGACCGGGGTGTTCCTTTTAATAATGATGACAATGAATTTGGCGGATATATTGGAAGCTGTATGGATGTTACTGAGAAGGTTGAAGGTGCGACTTTGCGCAAAATGGCCCAGACTGACGGCCTTACTGGAATTAATAACAGACAATATTTTGAGCATCTTGCAAGAAAAGAGCTTCAAGAAGCAGTTGACAACGATGAAACATTATTTCTTGTAATGATTGATGTTGATAAATTTAAGATTATAAATGATGTTTACGGGCATCAGGCTGGTGATGCTGTTTTGCAAAAAATAGCTACCTCGCTTGTATCAAGCATAGGTAAAGATGACCTTGTTGGGCGATATGGCGGAGACGAATTTGTTGTTTTGCTTAGAAATGTTTCTGAAAAATATGTTAATGAAACAATTGAAAATTGCCGGAATGCAATAAAAAATTTGAAAATTACTTTTGGAAACAAATCTATTGCAACTACCGCAAGTTTTGGAATTATGCAAAGAGAAATTGAAAACGATTTGGAAAAACTTGTATTTACGGCGGATAAAAAAATGTACGAAAATAAAAGTGCGAGAAAATAAACACACAAGGGAATAAACAAGGGGACGGTGCCTTTGTGCTCGGTGGAACACAGAGGAACCGTACCCTTGTTGTGGACTAGCAGGAGAAAAATGTCAAATTATTATGATGAACTAGGAATAAACAGGCATGCAACAGGCAAAGAAATAAAAATTGCCTATCGGGCGTTGGGTAAAAAGTACCATCCAGACGTTCACGCAGGAGATAAAAAATTTGCCGAACACAAAATGAAGATAATAAACATAGCATATGAGGTTCTTTCGAATTCAGAAAAGAAGAAAAAATATGATCTAGGTTTCAGCCTTAGGTCTAAAAAATCTTCAAATACCAACACTGAACCTAGTGCCAAACCTGCTAATGATTTCAAGAAGAACAGCGCAAAGAAATTTGTCAAAATTTCAGTTGAGATGAAGGAAGAAATTTACAATAAAGCGCTTAACATGAAAAATACGGCACAAACGCAAGAAGCATTTCTTAACGCTGCGGAACTTTTCAAAAAAATTGTAGGTTACAAAAATGCCTATTTTACTGGCGTTGAGTGCGAAAGAATTGCTGCTCGTATCAAAAACGAGAATGAAGTTGAAGAACATAATGAAGAAATTTATTTAATGGCATTCAAGATGATGGCTGCAAGTAATTCTGCTTATGATTTTCTTAAAACATCTGGAGCATTTGCTGAAATTAGAGGCTATAAAAACTCGGACAGATTAGCGGTTGACTGCAAGAAAAAAGCCTTAAAACTTAGCCAAACCTGCCTGTGATGTAATCGCTAGTTTTATTATCGTGAGGATTAGAGAAGAGAGCGTCAGCCGGGCCTTGTTCTATAAGACTACCCATGAGCATAAATCCAGCTTTATCCGCAACACGTGCAGCCTGCTGAACATTATGAGGAATGATAATAATGGTAAAGCGTTCTTTGAGACGCTGCAAAGATTCTTCAATCTTATTTGTTGAAACTGGGTCAAGGCCAGAACAAGGTCGGTCAAGAAGAATGACCTCAGGCCCTAAAGCAAGAATTCTGGCAATACAAAGACGTTGTTGCTGCCCACCGGACATTCTAAAAGCAGAGGTATGGAGTCTATCCTTGACGTCATCCCAAAGAACCGCCATTTTTAGTGCCTCTTCAACCTTTTCTTCGAGCTGCGCTTTGCCTTTAATTCCATTCATACGGGGTCCATAAGCGATGTTATCGAATATGGACATCGGAAGTGGAATGGGTACTTCAAAAACCATTCCAACTTTGCGGCGAAGCTCTGTAACACTTACATCAGGTGTATGAATACTTTTGCCATCAATTAAAATTTCTCCTTCCATTCGTGCCTCAGGAACCAAATCACTTAGGCGATTTAGCGCACGAAGCAGAGTGGTCGTTCCGCTATTGGCAGGACCAAAAAGAGCGAAAATTTCATTTGCCGTTATTTCAAGATTTAAATCTTTTATTACTTGATTTTTACTATAGTAGAAGTTAAGATTTTTTATATCTATTTTAGCTTGTTGTGTCATTGTCCACCTTCTATCTGCCTTTTGCAACGAATTTATTTACGAGCACATTTGCCGATACATTAATAATAAGGATAAGAATAATCATAAGGGCAGCAGTACCATAAGCGCGCTCTATGGATATTCCTTCCCTGGCAAGTATGTAAAAATGAACAGCCATTGTTCTTGCTGGTGAAAAAATAGAAGTCGGTATCCGAAGAGCTGATCCTGCGGTAAGTATAACAGCAGCGGTCTCAGCAACGCAGCGTCCGATTCCCAATATAACGCCTGTTGCAATACCCGGAAGTGCGGATGGAATAACAGATCCGACGATTGTCTGCCATTTAGTTCCTCCCAAAGAAAAACTAACTTCACGGTACATCTTAGGAACAGTCCGTATAGCCTCTTCTGATGTTCTTATAATCGTAGGAAGAATCATAACAGCCATAGTCAATCCACCAGAGAGTACCGACCAGCCCATGTTTAAATACATAACAAAGAAAATGAAACCGAAAAGTCCGTAAACAATCGATGGTATCGCAGCAAGAGATTCTGCACTAAAGCGAATAATTCTAGTAGCACGACCCTCATTTGTATATTCAGTAAGATAAAAAGCTGTCCCGACTCCAAAAGGAGTTGCAACAATAACTGCAACAGCTGTTACCATCAAAGTACTTACAATGGTAGAAAAAATACCGCCGGATCGTCCCATATCGGTAGGGCTTTCTGTTAGGAATTTCCAACTCAGTGTAGGAAGACCTTTGAAAAGTATATACACCATTATGAATAAGAGAAGGGCAATAACCAATAATGCAGCTGCCCAAATCACAATTTTAGCAATTTTCTGAGAAACTTTTGGACTAACTATCATCTATTTTGCCTCCTTTTAACGGCCAATTGAGCGGCCGAGTTCAAAAGCATAATTATAACCAGAAGCACAATACCAGTAGCGAAAAGAGCCTGTTGATGGTCTCCTTCGGCGTACCCCATTTCTATTCCTATATTAGTAGTCAAAGTACGTGCCGGATCAAGAATTGATTGAGGCAACGCAACAGCATTACCAAGAACCATGATAACTGCCATTGTTTCACCGATAGCTCTACCGATACCAAGGATTATAGCGGCCATTATACCTGACTTAGCGGATGGTAATAAAACGCCGTGTATCGTCTGCCAATGAGTAACGCCAAGAGCAAGTGAACCTTCCTTGTATAAACGTGGTAGTGAAAGAAGTGAAACTTCGGATATACTTATAATAGTAGGTAAAATCATTATTGCAAGTATTGTTGAGCCTGCCAGAATGCTTAATCCAGGACCTCCCAGATATTTGCGTATTGTAGGAACAATGAAAATTAATCCCCAGAATCCATAAACAACGGATGGAATACCTGCAAGTAATTGAATAGCAGGTCTTACAATAGTACTTACAATTGGCGGAGCAAATTCTGTGAGAAAAATACTACAGCAGATTGCTATTGGAACACCTATCAATGCAGCACCAAGAGTTACCACGACTGAGCCGACAATCATCGGGAAAATACCAAACAATCCTTGGCTTGGTGCCCATTTCATGCCAAAAACAAAGTCAAACAATCCAACTTTTGCAATAATTGGTACGCCTTCAATAAAAATAAAAATTGTAATAAGAGCAAGGACTGAAAGTGCTGAAAGCGCAATCAGAAGAAATCCGTATCCAGGCAGTTTTTCTTTAAAATTCTTCATTTAGAAACACCGTCCTCCATTGTTACTAGCCCTTCAGTTGCGAGCATCTTCTTTCCTTTTTCGGAAAGAACAAAGTCAATAAATAACTTTGCATTGCCTGCAGGAGCTTCACGTGTAATAAAGATGAAAGGTCTGGACAGCCCGTATGTGCCGTTAATAACATTTTCACGTGACGCAACAATACCGTCAAGCTCCAGTGCTTTAACTTTAATATTGACTAACCCGAGTGAAATAAAACCAATTGCAGCAGGATCGTCAACAACTAACTGGCGAACAGCTCCATTAGAGTCTTGAACAATTGATCTTGGATTTATTTCGTTCTTGTCCATTACAAGACCTTCAAATGATGATCTTGTTCCAGATCCATCCTCACGGGTAATGACATGTATTTTTGATTTTGTGCCTCCAAGCTGACTCCAGTCACTAATTGCGCCTGTGTAAATATCTCTGACCTGCTTTAGGGTAAGAGAAGATATATTGTTGCTTGGATGAACAATTACAGCCAAACCATCTCTGGCAATTTCTTTAAACCAAAGTTTCTTTTCAGAATCTTTAAGTAAACGGGATGACATCCCAATGTCAGCAGTGCTGGTTTGTGCAGCCATAATTCCCGCCGAAGAACCGCCGCCTTGAACATCAATTATTATTTCAGGGTGTTCTCGCATATATTCTTCTGCCAAAGCCTCAGCAAATGGCTGAACGGAAGTGGAACCCGCAATAATTACACCAGTTGTGGGCCTCTTTCCGCATCCAGGTAACAGGCAAAGGAGAACGCTTAAAATACAAATTACAACAATTGTATTTAACCGAAAGACCTTAAGCATTACATTTCCTCCATCTTGCCAGTTACTACAAAGACAACGCGCTCACAAATGTTTGTAATCCTGTCAGCTGCACGCTCCAAATTATGAGCAACCCACATATATCGGGTTGTAAGGGTAATAGTTTTTGGGTCGCTAATCATAATTAACAGCAACTCTTGTGATACTTTATCATAGAGTTGGTCAACAATATCGTCTTCTGCACTGATTTTCTTAGCCGCATCAACATCTTTTTGAATAAAGGCTTCAAGGCTTCGGTTTAGCATGTCTACGGTCTGAACTTCCATTTTAGGTATATCGATCAAAGGTTTAAGCAAAGGCTCGTCGCCAATCATCTTTACTATTTTAGCAATACCGACAGCATAATCGCCAATTCTCTCAATTTCTGTTGTAATATTAAGAATCGCAATGATTATTCTTAAATCGCTTGCCATCGGCTGTTGTGTAGCAATTAACTCAACACATTTTTCTTCAATTCTGAATCTTTTCTCATTCACTGTTTGATCATTTGCAATTATTTCATTAGAAAGCTCTAAATCTTTATTCTTCAAAGCTTCAATTGACGCATGAAGCGCTTTGCTAACCATACTTCCCATTACAAGAACGTCATCTTGTATTTCCTGTAAACGTTTGTGGAAAACAACTCTCATTTCCATATGAATCCTCCTATGTATCTTTTGGTTTGTAATGTATATTAGCCAAATCGGCCGCTTATATAATCTTCTGTTCGTTTGTCTCTTGGGTTTGTAAAAATTTGGGCGGTATTTCCGTACTCAGCCAAAACTCCTGATTTATCGCCGTCCATCATCATAAAAGCTGCCATATCTGAAATTCGGGCAGCCTGCTGCATATTATGCGTAACAATAACAATTGTATAATTACTTGACAGATTCTGCATTAATTCTTCAACAGCAAGTGTTGCTGTGGGGTCAAGCGCACTGCAAGGTTCATCCATCAAAATAACCTCAGGACTAACAGCTAAAGCTCTGGCAATACACATAAGTTGCTGCTGGCCGGCTGTTAATGACTGTGCTGGCTTAGTGAGTTTGTCCTTCACTTCATCCCAAAGCGATGCCTGTCGCAAGCTTTTCTCAACAATGTCAGCTATGTCGCTAGCTTTCTGGCCGTGTTTGCGAGGGCCAAAAGCAACGTTGTCAAATACGGTGGTCGGGAAAGGATTTGGTTTTTGGAAAACCATGCCGATTCTTTTTCTGACCAAAGCAATATCAGTATTTTTGCTATAGATGGACAGCCCGTCAAGCGAAACGATTCCCTCTAATCTTGTGTTTGGGATTAAGTCATTCATACGGTTAAAAGTACGAAGAAGGGTTGATTTACCACAGCCTGATGGACCAATTATCGCAGTTATTGAGCATGAAGGAATATCTAAACTTATATTCTTAAGTGCTCTGAACTCACCATAAAAAAAGTCTACACCCTCCATCTTGAGTTTCGTGGGTTTAATGTCTTGCGCCTCGGTTTTATTGATTTGGGTGGTTAAATTAACACTCATTTTGTATCCTTTATTATTTTAAAATATTTGGTTCAAAGTTGATTTCGTTTATTCATTACAAATAATCGAAAACCAGTCTAACCATTTTAAATGATCGAAAACTAGTGTATCCAGTGCAAATAATCAAAAAACTAGTGTATCCATAACAAACAGTCGAAACTAGTCTATAAATATTTATTTACTATTTGTTTATAACCATTTGCCTTGTCTAGAATTAACACAAGATTTCGAATCATCAATAAGTTAAAATTAAATGGAAATATTCACCAAAACAACCTTGTATTAAACTATAATTACAATAAACTTAAAAGGACTTTTTGTCAATATCCAATCGAAGGAAGACGTTGATAAATTCATAGAAAAGAATATTCTCAACATCGCCTGAAAATTGCTGCTATTGATTTGAAAAGGCTCGACGTGTATAATTGCCTTAATAAAACAACTTGAAATTAAGCTAATTTATTGGAAGGCAAACTAATGGATGAGGATACTTTAAGATATTCAAAGCAATTGATTCTTGAGGGTTTCGGCGGCGAAAGTCAAGAGAAATTGAAGCATGCAAAGATTTTAGTTATTGGGGCCGGAGGGCTTGGTTCTCCTGCACTGTTGTATCTTGTGTCTGCCGGAATTGGCACTATAGGCATTGTTGATTTTGATACAGTAACCTTATCTAATCTTAACCGACAAATTCTTTACAGAACGCAAGATATTGGCGCCAAGAAAACACAGGTTGCTGAAAATGTGCTTAAAAGTATTAATCCGAAAACAGAAATTATAACGTTTCATACACGGGTAAATATTGATAATATCCAGGAAATAATTGAAAGCTTCGATGTTGTTATTGATGCGACTGATAATTTGCCCACGCGGTATTTGATTAGTGATGCATGCCATTTGTCTGGAAAGCCACATGTCGAAGGTGCTGCCACTGGGTATCAGGGCATTTTGATGACAATTATTCCTAGCGTTAGTCCATGTTATCGCTGCCTTTACCCGATACCACCAAACAACGGTGTCCTGCCAAACTGCAGCAATACCGGCATCCTCGGAATGGTTGCAGGAGTTATTGGTACATTGCAGGCTTTGGAAGCTTTGAAAATAGTCATTGGGAACGAAAATACTTTGTCGGGAAGAGTTCTGATTTTCGATGCATTAACGAGCAGCTTTGACGAGATGTCTCTTTTGAAAAACAGCAATTGCACTTTGTGCGGAGACAATCCTTCCATTAAAGAACTCGTTGAGTATCAGATTAATTGTAAAACAAATACCACCATTGCTTGATATGATTATAAGTGGTGCTTACTCAAGAACAAACGTTAGATTTTTATTAATCAAAATGTGAACTTGCGTAGCAGAAAATGAGGGCCTCATTAGCAAAGTCTTTTCGTTTCTGAGTTCCATAAGCAAAGCCCCAATAAATGCAAAAATTTTAACCTTGGTTCTGAGTTCCCAAGGTTAAATAAATTCTTCTATAAAACCACGGATTATTTCGTCTTCGACGGGGGTGTCAATCAATGATGCGCCTTGTAAAAATGGGATATGGTCGGTGTAACTTGGCTTTTCTTCTTTGTAGAGAATGCCCAGTGGAATCTTGTCTCCCCACTCCTGAGCTTTAACAAAAGCAGCACTTTTGTCTGTGCAATCATAAGGTGTATCTGCGTCTAATTTGTAAACTCTTGATTTGTACCAAGCAAATGTGTTTATTTTATTGAAACTGACACATGGCTGGAGTATATCAACAAGAGAATAGCCGTTGTGATCCAGCGCTTGTTTCATTATTTCTTTTAAATGTTCTTTGTCCCCGCTAAATGCTCTTGCCACAAAACCTGCGCCCATTGTAATCGCGGTAAGAACAGGATTCATTGACTGGTTTATAACACCTTCAGGGGTGAAATCGGTTATATCGCCAACGTCAGAGGTAGGAGAGGCCTGCCCTTTCGTTAGAGCATAAATCTGATTGTTATGGACAAAATGTGTAATATCGACATTTCTTCTGATATTGTGAATAAAATGATTCCCTCCTTCTCCATATGTATCGCCGTCACCTGTGTCTATTATTACTTTTAACTTTTGGTTTGAAATTTTTATTGCGACAGCCGGAGGGAGTGCACGACCATGAAGTCCTTCAAATCCATTTGTATTGAGATATTGTGGAGTTTTAGCAGCTTGACCAATTCCGCCAACAAGAACTACTTCATGTGTTTTTAGTCCCAAAGCTTCTAATGTTTCTTGCAAAGCATCAAGAATAGAAAAGTTTCCACACCCGGGACACCAAGCTGTTTCGAGTTTTTTGTATGAGATATTAGCAGATGCATTGCCGATATTGTTCGGCGAAGCATTTGAAGATTTTTTATCGATATTGTTCGGAGAAGTTTTTGAATTTCCGGATGATGAATTTACTGAATTATTTTTTCCCATTTTTCAAGCCCTCCTTAACTCTTTTGCAAATTTCTGCTGCGGACATTGGTCTTCCGTCGAATCTTAGAACTGATGCATTGGCGTTAATACCTGTAACTTCTCTGACCAGTTCACGCAATTGGCCATTATAGTTTTGTTCAACATTTATTATTTTGCTGGAAATTTTGGCGTATTTAAGAAGCTTTTTTTGAGGTAAAGGCCAAATGTCACCAAAAACCAAGGCGGAATATTTCTTTTTGCCTTTGCAATTTAATAAATCAATAGCTTCAGAAAGCTGACTATGCATGCTTCCCCACCCTATCAAAAGAACATCCATTCCCTTTGGACCAATAAGCTCGGGTTCAATGAGCTCTTTCTTAAGAAGTTCAAATTTAGCAGCTCGCTTCTCTACCATACTGATGCGAACATCTGCTTGCTCGGTTATGTTGCCATATTCGTCGTGCTCATCACTGTCACTGTTAACACAAGATCCAGCAACCATGCCAGGAAGTAGTCGGGGAGAAATTCCTGTTTTGGTGATTTCATACCGGCGGTATTCTTTGCCGTCTATGTATGGCGCAGGGTCCGCAATGTATCTTTCGATTTTTACTTTATCATAGTCAAAAGGCAAAACGGTTCTGGTGGCATCCGACATATACTGGTCGTCTAGTAAAATTACAGGCATCTGATATTTGTCAGCAATATTAAAAGCGCGAATGGTCTGATAGTAGGCATCCGCAGGATTTCTTAAAGCAATAACCATTCGCCCGAACTCTCCTTGAGCTGCATTTATAGCAAATTTAAGGTCCGCCTGTTCAGTTCTAGTCGGAAGTCCGGTTGCAGGTCCAGGTCTTTGTGCAAGTACAATAACTAAAGGAATTTCTGCAATACCAGCGAGCCCCAAAGCCTCTACCATTAATGAAAATCCGCCACCAGAAGTGCTTGTCATAGCACGTACTCCAGCATATGAGGCGCCTATCGCCATATTAATCGCGGCAATTTCGTCTTCAGCTTGCTCAGCAATAATCTTTGCTGAACTGGCTTTCTGTGTAAGATAACTCATAATCGATGTTGATGGTGTCATAGGATATGCACTATAGAATTTAAGTCCTGCCGAAAGCGCTCCAAGCGCAATTGCCTCATTTGCCTGAATCAGCATCGTTTTTTTGTTGCTTCCTTTAGGCAGATGGTATTTTTTGTCCACAAGTTCTTGCCCCTTGCTAAAAGCTTGTAGGTTATTGTCGGTAACTTCCTTTTCGAATTTCTCAGAAAAAATGCTTTCAAGTTGACTTCCGGAAATTCCGAATAATTTAAGTAGTGCACCTAATGTAACGCTCGAAAGTGTTTTGGGGTTCCCAACTTCTTTGGCTATTGCAGCAGATCTTATTGTGATTAGCCTTGGGTCATCGGATTTTATATCTTCATCAGCGATAATGAAACCATCAGACTTAAGTCGCACAATATGCAAATCGAGAGTTTGCTGATTTAATGCAATTATTCCGTCAAGATCATCGCGATGGGTCTTGACTTCGTTTTCGGAAAACCTTATCTGAAAATAATTGTGCCCACCCCGCACCCTTGACATATAATCCTGCAAGGTGAAAAGCTGATAACCTTCCTTCTGAAGAACTTTTGAAAAAACAGATGCGAAAGTGTCCATCCCCTGGCCCGCAGCGCCGCCGATAAGAACATTGTAATCCATAACCAATTCCTCGCTTTCCTTTTCTAAAATTGCTAATTATTTATAAATATCATAAATCTCACATTTTGAAAAATCTGGTAGCGGCAAAAAGATTTTTGATAACACAGTATGTTTCTAGTAAAATTGTAACTCTAAATAACTTCAAATACAAGTTTAAAATATAATGTGCAAACAAAAGTTGCAATTAGAACACACCTTGTAATTGTATAGGCAATAGGTTAAAATTCTTTTGATAACATTTAATGCATTTAAATTTTGCAAAGAAAACGAGATTGAAATAAGCTTTACATCTCCTGGCTGGATTGCTGCCGAGAGATTGATTGAAAAAGGCTATGCCTCAGTTCCTAATTGCGGAGCTTGTCTTTCTAATATGGCAATATGGCGCAGATATACGAACAAAGGAATTAGAAAAATATTTACAAACCAGAAAGCAGGGTAAATGCTCGAAGTTAGCTATAAATTTATAATTATTTTATCCGTTATTGCAATCGGGTATATTTCAAAAAGGTTTAAAGTGCTCAAGGAAACCGACGGTGATGCATTGTCGCGCTTAGCTTTCAACTTTACATTGCCTTCTGTTATTATTACGGTTTTTGCCGATGTTAAATTTGAGAAATCCTTTTTGATTTTCCCGTTATTGGGACTTGGAATCGGACTTTTGATGTTCGCAGCATCATTTATTGTGTATAGGAAATATACAAAAAGAGAAAAGGGAATGCTTACAATGCCTTTACTTGGGCTTAATATCGGATTGTTTGCAGTTCCTCTCGTATCGGCTATTTGGGGCGAAGAGGCTGCAAAATATTTGCTGATGGTAGACTTTGGAAACGCTTTTATAATATTTGTTTTATGCTATATTGTAGGTGCGTTTTATGCAAACGACAAAGATGATGCAAACATAAGAAACATTGGCAAGAAAGCTCTAAAGTCAATTCCACTAATAATTTATGCAATTACAATAATTTTAAAGATAAGTGGATTTTATTATCCGAAGTTTGTAACTGATTTTGCCCTTTTAGTATCAAAGGCAAATACTCCAGTTTCGATGCTGGCGCTTGGTCTTTTTCTTTCATTTTCTTTCAATAAAGCTCAAATAAAGCAAATGATTAGGTTCTGGTTGACTAAATATATAATTGGATTTGCATTAGGAGCTTTGGTTTGGCTTTTCTTCCCTTTTTCCCATATAGAAAAAGAAATAGTTATGTTGGCGTTTGTTTTGCCAACTTCATTTTCAGTAATTGCTTATGCAGTTGAATTTAAATATGATGCAAAATTCGTAGGCGCACTGGTTAATTCATCAATAATAATTAGCATCGTGATAATGTGGATGTTTGCGTTGTTTACGATATAAGAAATAACGAAACATATTCTGGGGGAGGGCTTTCGTGAAATTTAGCAAGAAATTGGATAGTAAAAAAAGAAAGAAGAATACTTTCGTATGGGATAAATTGGCGAGCCGCTATGACAAATTGTGGGTTCAGAAATACTCTCTTGAACCCACAAGAACTGCTGTTCAAAAATTGATTTCTTTATTCTCAGTTGGTAGAAATGATTTGAAATTGCTGGATTTAGGGTGTGCAACCGGTCAGCTTTTAGAAAATTTGTGTGAGCAAAATTGCAAACTTAACATGACTGGAATTGACAAATCATCTGCAATGGTCGAAATTGCTAAAGCAAAAAAAATGCAGGCAGAGTTTATTTGCCTTGATATATCAACTGATGATCTGTCTGCGAAAATACCAGAGAAATCCCAAGACATAATTGTTTGCTGCCATTCTTTTCCTTATTATAAGAATAAACCTCAAGTTTTAAGTAAGCTTAACAAAGTTTTAGCAAATCATGGAATAATGATTTTTGTTCAGGCTTCAATTAATAGTAAGTATGATAAAATAGTAATGTCAGTTATTGAAAAAACGGCGGAAGATGCCGATTATTTGCCAAGAGAAGAATTTAAAAAATTATTTGATAAGGATTTTGTGATTGTCGATGAGTTTTGCATCAAAGAAAAGCGTTTAATGCCATCGATTTGTGGATTTGTAATGAAAAAGAAAGGGAAATAACTACAAGTGATTCTGTATTAATAAGATAACAATCAACAATATCCTCCGAGTAAAATAAGCCCTTAGAATCTGAGAATTAACGAATATATAGCAGCTAAAAGAATTAAGTAATAAAACACGACCAAAGGTCTACTACAAATATTAGATAGAGAACAGTTATTAGTAAAAAAATGATTAAAAAGTAAGTGAAAATTAAAACTAAAAATATTTAGAAAGAAATAAATATGAAAAGCGAAAACAGTGGGAGATAACAAATGAGGATTTTACTTGTCCGACCTAAGCCAGATAAAGAAACAATCGGGCTTCAAAGCGTTATGGTGTGTGAGCCACTAGAACTTATGACACTTGCCTCTGTCCTGATTAAAAATAATCATGTTGTTGAAATTGCAGATATGATTCTTGATAAGCGAAGTTTTGAAAAAGTTTTAAATGACTTTAAGCCAGAAATTGTAGGCATTACAGGCTATATAAGCCATATTAATGTAATCAAAAAGTACGCTAACGATGTTAAAATCTGGAGCAACCAAAATAGCAACCAGAACAACAACCCAAATATTAGTAAAGACAATAACCAACAAATGAATAACCAAAACCAATTTAAAACCAGTAACCAAATCAATAACAATAACCAAAATGAAAATGAAAATTGCAAGGTTCTTGTCGGAGGCGTTCACGCCGAAGTTTGTCCTGAAGATTTTAAGGATCAGAATATCGATTTAGTATGCAAAAGCGCATTGGATTTATATAAATATACGAAGTGTGAGGACTTAACCGATACTTTACCATTACGGGATTTGCCATTAAAATACCGAAAACATTATTACTACCTTTTTCATCAGGATTGCGCTCTGATTAAAACCTCGTTTGGGTGTCCGTATAAATGCAACTTTTGTTTTTGCAAAGAAATTGCACCCTATAACGCCAGGGAGATTGATAAAGTTATTGAAGAATTAAAGACGATAGAACAAGAGCAAGTATATATTGTTGATGACGACTTTTTATTTAACCGCAGTCGATTGCTTGAATTTGCCCAAAAATTAAAGGATAATAAAATTTACAAAAAATACCTTGTCTATGGTCGGGCGGATTTTGTTGCGCAAAACGCAGATGTTCTGGAAATTCTGAAAAATGTAGGGTTGCAGGCTGTAATCGTTGGAATTGAGGCTGCAAGCCAGGAAGAGCTTGACGGATATAACAAAAAATCTGATATAAACGATAATATTAACGCAATAAAGGTTTTAAAGAAACTCGAAATTGAGTGCTATGCAACAGTTATTTTAGGTGTTGACTGGGACAAAACGGATTTTAAGCGACTATACCGATTTTTAGTTGAAATGGACATTGTCTTTGTTAACCTCCAACCATTTACACCAATGCCGCACACACCATATTTTGAAGAAAACAAGGATAAACTGCTTATTCCGTATGATCAAAACGAAAAGTGGGATATGGCTCACCTTGTCATAAAACCCGAAAAATTATCAGTCAGAGAGTACTATTGGCAAATCATTGTGCTTTACTACAAGATTACAATCACACCTAAACACTCATGGTATATGATCAGAAGATATGGGTTTGGGATTACTCTTAAACTTTCGGTTGGCGCAATGAAAGTAACATGGCAGTATATTAAAAAACTAATCCGCGGCTAATTGATAAGTGATTTTCTAAATGGATAAGAATTAATCAGCACAATGATAGAGAATCCAAAGATAATCCGCGGCTAATTGATAAGTGATTTTCTAAATGGATAAGAATTAATCAGCACAATGATAGAGAATCCAAAGATAATGCGTGGCCAAATGTTAAGTGATTTTCCAAATGGATAAGAATTAATCAGCACAGTGATAGAGAATCCAAAGATAATCCGCTAATCGAAAGGGAATGTTATGAAAGTTTTGCTAGTCAGGCCGATAGCTCCAAACAAGCTGAGTTTTACTAAAATACTAGAAAATGAGCCGCTTGAACTTGAATATTTACACACTGCTTTAAGCCAAATTGACGTATCAGATTCAATTTATGACGGGCTAATTGAAGAGCGAAAATTCGAAGATGCTTTATTAGAAGAAAAACCCGATGTCGTTGCGATAACCGGTTATATTACTCAGGAAAATCTGATGCTTAGTTACTGCTCGTTAGCAAAGAAACGAAACCCTGCGATTGTGACTATTCTTGGTGGGGTTCACGCCCAGTTAAATTTTAAACGAATGTATCAAAAGGATGTCGACTATATCGCAAGAAGCGAATCGATGGATGCTTTTTCAAAACTTATTCTTTTTATCAAAACGGGAGAAGGCGATTTAAGTGTAATCAATGGTCTTTGTTACAAATCAGGCGGAGAGTTTGTTGAAACTAAGCTTTTCCCTACAGACATTAATGAATTGCCGATACCCGACCGAACGTTTTTTTACCAAAACAAAAAGCATTTCAGATATTTGGATTTGACGGAAGTTGCAACTATTAAAACATCATTTTCCTGCCCGTATGACTGCACTTTTTGTTATTGCACGCTACTTGGTGGTGGAAAATACAGAACAAGAAACCTCGACCTTGTAATCGAAGAGCTCGAGTCGCTGGACTGCAAAAACGTACAGATTGCTGACGACGATTTTTTGGTTGATAAAGTAAGGCTTCGCGAATTTATACGCCTTGTCCGTGAGAAAAATATTAAGAAAACCTTTATATGCTATGCTCGTGCGGACTTTGTCGCCGAAAATGAAGAGATTATAAAAGAACTTGTAGATATTGGATTTTATTATTTTCTTGTCGGGCTTGAAGCGGTTTCGGATAGCGAACTTAACGATTACAACAAGAAAACTTCTGTTGATATGAATAGGAGATGCGTAGAAGTTATTCACTCGACAAAAGCGCATTGTATCGCGCTTATGATTGCGCCGATTGACGCGACAAAAGCTTATTTTCGCAATCTTTACAAATGGATATCCGATAACAATTTGAAATACGTTACAGTTTCGTTTTTTACACCAATCCCAGGAACGCCTTTATATGACGAATATAAGGATCAGCTTACATCCGATAACATTGAGGACTGGGATTTTTTGCATTTAGTCATGGAACCTAAAAATCTTACCCGAAGGCAGTTTTATTTTGAATATTACCGCTTGTTTGTGAAGCTTTACAAGATAGCAAAGAAAACAGGAATTTATGATTTTATGGACTTGAAATTTTACAAAAAACTGCTTGCCAGTTATTTAAAACGCAAAATTTGGAAAACGTGAGGAGGACTTACCTTGAAGATACTATTTATACAATCAACTCCATACTACAATCATGACAAATTGATTAAAAAATCAAAACTATATTTTGTGGGCTTGGCGCCTGCGATTTTAAGTACTCTTGTTCCTAAGGATGTAACTTTTGAAGCATGTCTTGAAACGCTTGAAGATATTGACTTTGACACGGATGCCGACCTGATTGCTATTTCAGGAATGGGTCATGCAATAATAAGAAGCATCGATATCGCAAAGAAATTCAAAGCTATTGGCAAAACGGTTGTTATGGGTGGATATATGGCGAGTTTGATGGCGCAGGAAGTCCTGAAATATTGCGATAGTGTCATTATTGGAGATGGTGAACTGAGTTTCCCGAAAATGATTGAGGATTATAAAAACAACACCCTCCAGCAAATCTACGATATGCCGCTTGAGAAATTAACATACCCACTTCCGAATTATGAGATATTGACGTCTAAGAAAATCGGCGATTTTCTCCCTGTTCAGGCAGGTCGTGGTTGCCCAAATTCGTGCTCTTTTTGCTCTGTTTATTGCCTTTATCGGAATCGTTATCTCAAAAGAGACTTAAACGAAGTTGTAAGAGATATAAAAAAAGTCAAAGAATTAGGCTTTTCTAAATTTCTTTTGCTGGACGATAATATATTTTCAGACAAAAAATATCTTAAAGAACTTTGCCTCGAAATTAAAAAATTAGACATGAAATGGCTTTCGCAGTGCTCGATTTCTATTGCTGACGACCCCGAAATTCTTGAAATTGTTGCCGATAGTGGCTGCCTTGCGCTATCTTTTGGACTTGAGAGCATTTCGCAGGAAAGTCTTATTTCGATGAATAAATCGTGGGCAAATGTTAAAAAATACAATGAGCAAATAAGCAAAATCACAAAAGCTGGCATTGACGTTTCTACCGAAATGGTGGTTGGCGCCGATGGTGACACATTAGAAAGCATTGATAAAACTGCTGATTTTATAATAGATAATAAAATTACTGTACCACGTTTTTATATACTTACACCGATTCCTGGAACTGATTTCCATAAGCAAATGCTAGCTGAAAATCGCATAATAAATTATGATATGTATAGCTATGACGGTGCAAGCGCGGTGCATCAACCATTGAACATGACACCTTCTGAGCTCACAGATGCTTATTGGAAATTGTACAAAAAGGTCTTTTCCTTTAGTGCGATTTTCAAACGGACAGTATTCAGAAAAGAATTTCCTAATCACCCGTTGAAATTCATATTCTATTTGTACATCAATTTGTTCTATAGACATCAGATTTACCAGGGCATCACGCCGAATATAATTTGAGCACAAGGGGGACGGTTCCTCTGTGTTTAAAGAACACAGAGGAACCGTCCCCCTTGTGCTCTCTCCTTTTGCTTCCAATTTAATGTAATAATTTTAATATTCATATTTAAATATTAAGGATATGCATCAACTCAATTATAATTTGGTAGTTTTTATGATACGATTAGATTAAAACTATCAGTATTTTACAAGGGAAGCAATGTATGAATAAATTTTTAACACAAAATACATTTATTAAAATAGTATCTATTCTTTGCATAACAATGCTGATGGTTTCATTAAATTTGTTTGTAACTTGTGAGGTCGTGGCTATGGATTCAATTGTTTCATTAAATAAACCTGTTGTTTTGGTTAATTCTTTAGGGATCCCGATATCATATTCAGAAATACCTCTTGTGGGGTCTAGCCTTAATGTCGTTGATAGAAACAACTCGACTTTTACGCAGGCGTCATCAACCATGTTTGGTGTGATAATTCATCTCGGAGGACTAACCGAAGTTTCTAGCGTCGGAGTAACTAATTATTGGGCAAATTATATTACGAAATATGATATTAAGGCTTCAGAGGATGGGGTTAATTGGATAACGCTATCGACTAGTATTGCAATCGGTGCCTCACAGACGAAATTAACGACTTTCTCAAGTAAATACTCGTGCAGATTCATATGGGTTGCTCCAACTACATATTCGTCATCGTCTTGGTATTGCATATCCGAAGTTTCTGTGTATGGACAACCGCAGCCAAATTACATATTATCTTCAAATCGTCTCGTTACCCTCGTTGATTCTTCATGTTCACCTATTCCTGCTGAAGACATATATTTACCAGGCTCAAATCTTGTTGACGGCAACAAAACAAATTATGCTCAGACAATAGGCAGTCTTTTTGGAGCAAAAATTGATTTAGGTGGAATTGCTGACATTACAAAAATTGAGGTTGCAAATCACTCAGTTAATTACATTACTAAATTTAACATTAAAGCGTCAAGTGACGGAATCAATTGGACTGATTTGGCAACAGAAATTACAATGAATTCTTCAGAAAATAAAATGATTACACTTCCCTCGGTTTTTAAAGGCAGATATATTTGGATAGATCCAGTATCGTTTTCTGTCGATGAATGGAGATGTTTTTCGGAAATATCAATTTATGGACAACGTACGCCTCCAACATACGGATATAATGAAAACGGTGGAAGAACATTTTCGGTTGATGGCAGGGACTTTGTGGCATTTGGGATAGATTTGAATAGTTTCGAATCGAGAGATGGGAATTTAACTTATTTAAAACAGCAGATGGATGCCACAGTAGAAATAAATGGAAATTTTGTAGGAATTCCCGTCTGCTGGTCGACAGTTGAACCAACAATGAACAACTATACATATACTTTAATTGACAGTTATATTGAATATGCTAGGCAGAAAGGACTAAAGGTATCTTTAATGTGGCATGGATCAAATTATGCTTCGGGAAACAATAGCTTTGTTCCTCTCTACATTATCAATGACGCTAATACCTATTCAAGAAATGCAGGGTCAGGATTTTCAAACTATACAATTTTATGTCCAAGCAATAAAAACACTATTAATAGAGAAAGAGCAGCATATAACAACGTTTTAAATCACATCAGGGACTATGACGTCGAAAAAACAGTTTTGTGTGTGGCAACTTCAAGCGAAATAGATTATCTTGGAGGACTAAAATACCCGGAGCAATTTGCTCCGCCAGAAATCGATATCAGATGCGAATGCTCCTGGTGTAATGCACTTTACCAAAATGAAGGCAATGTTGCATTTATGGAAAAACAGTTTTCAAAATACGCAAGAGACCTTTATGATTTTGGAGCATTAGTTTATAATCTGCCCTCCTACTCTGCAGTGTGTGCAAACAGCTGGTTTGAAGGATGGAGATATGCCGAAAATCCAAATGTACTAAAAACAATAGTTAATAACTCTAATCACATTGTGGTTCCTAGTATTGCTAATGCCAAAACTATAACTAATTTCAAAAGCGATATGGATTTGTTCACACCAGAAACGATCCCTGGAAATATCGTGTTTGTTGACGGCATTGATGTTGGTTCAAGTATAAATGACAATGTCGAATGTGCGCCATGGATCACCATTCTTCATTATGGGGGATTAGGTGCTATTTATTGGGATGCCGGGACCCAAAATACACAAACTTCAATAGTTAGCAACTCAACAATTAGAAATAAATTAAGAAAATATTTTGCACCATTAAAAGGGGTGGAATTTTATTTAGCTAAACTAAAAAACAGTACCAGCAATAATAAATTCTGGTGGCAGGCAGGGCAAGCTTCATCCTCAGGTTCTACTGCAAATTATAGTTTCAAGCAAACAAACTATATGAATAACGATTATGGTGTTGCCTTCGAAATAGCACCAAACAACTGCATATTTACTGGAAGTACCTATGCCGGTTCTTATACAATTGAGGTCTCTAGAATCGGAGGATTTGATGGGTTTAAATTTGAGAAAGGTTACTTTGACCCAATAACAGGAGGCTGGATAAAATACTCTTCAGTAACTCCAAGCTTAAGTGGCAACAAAGCAACTATGGTAGTTTCGACTGCAGATGCAGGCCGATATGAAAGATCAGTATATCGATTTTATGATGATATTTTTCCTGTTGTGAACGGAGTTACGAACAACTACAAAGGCACTGAGGCAACAATAACTTTTACTGGCGGAACAGCGACACTAAACGGGAATAAATTTATCAGTGTATCTACCGTAAAGGCAACAGGAAATTATTTTCTATCTGTGAAAGATGATGTAGGAAATAAAACAGAACTTAATTTTACAATTGTAACCATTGGCGATGTAAATGGAGACGGGATAATTGATGTTGCCGATTTATCATTAATTAGAAAACATTTGCTTCGATTAAATATGCTTGAGGGATTTTACGCAGAAGCTGGAGATCCTAATGGAAAAGATGGAATTTCGATAAGTGATATCATAACGATCAAAAAACAAATTCTTGGGATTAAAGATTTCTGACTAGTCTTTTGTGCAAATAAATAGTTACATAAAAATGCAACAAAAATTTGTGCAAATTATTGAAATAATTAAAAAGAATATACAAAATATTAATAATAAGCAACTAATATTAAAATTATGAAATTGAATTGTTAAAGATTTCACTATAAACTAAGATTATTAAAAGAGTGGAGGATTTTAAATGAAAAAAGCAACAATAAGAAAATTTTCAAAGAAATCACTGGTTTTTACATTGGTAGTCTCTATTTTGATTAGCATTTGTATTTCGGGAACCGTTACAAGTGCAGATGCAACATTTACAAACATTGCTCTTGGTAAATTAGCGGAGTTTAGAAACGATCTAGGTGGAGTCGTTGAAGCAGCCTGGGGAAATGTTGCTGGCAATGCAATTGATGGCAATGCAGGAACAGTTGCACAAGGCGCATTAAATGGACCATATAACTTAATAATTGATCTCAATGGCAATTGTACAATTGATTCTGTAAAAATCTCTTGGGATGGAACTAATTATGCAACAGATTATGACATTAAAGTAACAACTAATGGAACAACATGGACAACGGTTGCAACCGTGACAGGTAATGTGGGCGGAACTGAAACTGTCACAAACTTTGCAGAAGTAAATTGTCAAAAAGTGATGATTGATGCTCTTGACACAGTTGGTGGCGGAGAATATGGTACAGATGGATTTGGGTATGCGATATGGGAAATGCAAATTATGGGGAAGTCCTTGGAAGCTTTATCTAATCTTGCTTTAAACAGGCCTGCATACATGCTAAAAGATGATGGCACCATAGAACCTGATGCATGGGGACAAGTTGCAGCAAATGCTGTCGATGGAAGTGCGGGAACAGTGGCACAAGGCGCAGATGTAGGGGTTGCCTGGAATCTTAAAGTTGATCTTGCATCATTTTCTAGAATTAGTAAAATTGTAATTCAAAATTTTTGGATAAATGAAGTCAGAAAATTTGATGTTAAGATATCAAGCGATGGGATTACATGGACAACTATTTTGTCAAACGCAGTTCCTGCATATAATACTACAACAATATTTGATCTTGTAACACCTGCTGAAGGTAAATTTGTTTTGCTCGATGTAACTGAATTTGCACCTGCAACACAAGGTACATTAGGGGACTTTGCGGTTATGGGTATTGCGATTTCTGAGCCAGAAACAAACATAGCTCTAAATAAACCTGTAACTATGAAAAAGGATGACGGATCGATTGAACTAGATGCATGGGGAAATGTTGCAGCAAATGCTGTTGACGGTAACGCGGGGACATTTGCGCAGGGTGCGGATGTAGATTTACCGTGGAATTTAATTGTAAATTTAAAAGCTACTTCAACTGCTATTACGAAAGTTGCAATTTCAAATTTCTGGGCAGGTGATATCAAAACCTGCAATATAAAATCCTCGAACGATGGAGTAAACTGGACAACAATTCTAACAAATATTGCGCCAACATTTAACACGAGAACTGTTTTTGATTTACCTTCGACATTGAATTGTAAATTTATTATGCTGGATACAACATTATTTGCAGCAGGAGCACAGGGGACTGTTGCCGAATTTGAAGTTATAGGAACAATGATACCAGAAGTTTCAAGTAATATTGCTCTTAACAAACCGGCATATATGGTAAAAGATAATGGGACTACAGAGCAATTTAATTATGAGAACGAAGCATTTAAAGCAGTTGATGGCAGTGCTGGTACATGGGCTGAAGGATTAGATACTAATACACCATGGAACTTAGTTGTCAATTTGAAAGCAATATCCACCAATATAACAGATATTTCGATTAGCAACATTTGGGTTTCTGAAATAACCTTGTGTGATATTATGGCATCAAATGATGGGGTTACATGGGCACCGGTATTAACTGATCTAGTTCCCGTATGGAACACCAAAACAAACTATACTTTACCAACTCCACTTAATGCACGATTTATTATGATTGATGTCAAATCCTTTGCGACAGGCACAACTGGAATCATAGCTGAACTTGAAGTAATGGGCACAATGATTGCTGACTCTGATTCAATTGCCCCCACTGTTACGGGTGTCACAAACAATACTACAGGCGGCAAGAAAACAGCAACATTTACTGAAGGTATCGCAAGACTTAATGATAATTCGTATACTTCTGGTACAGAAATAAACAAAACAGGTGATTACACTTTAATAGTCAAAGATTTAAATGACAATTCAACAAATCTTAATTTTGCTGTAATTATTTATGGAGATGTATCAGGCGATGGATTAATTGACATAACAGATTTTGCAGCTGTTAAGAATCACTTATTAAAGAAAACATTCTTGGTTAATGCATACTTAACTGCAGGTGATATTAAGACATTAAGTAATGTTTCTGGTGCCGGAACGGTTACAATAATCGATTTGCTTAAAGTCAAAAAACATCTTCTTAATATTGATCCAATAATGCAGATTAATTAACGCGGTTGACCTAAAATACAAATCTAAGCAAATCAGAAAGCCGCTTTTAAGTGGCTTTCTGCCTTTTGAAGGAGCTGT
>JBBQKF010000025.1:0-34715 GCA_038326615.1 Saccharofermentanales bacterium
ATAATTGACAAAATCCTTTATTTACTGCTTTTAAATAATATTTTATCAATTTCTCATAGTAAATTCTCTGTTGTTTTAAGCCGTTTCTCATGTTAAATTCCTCAATGGGATATACTGTGGAATTTACTTTGCGAATTTACGGAATTTTTAAAATTTTTAAAATTTCCGAATTGCAAGAGTATATTCTGCCCAATGAATGCTTAATAGAAACTTTTTTAGAAGATACAAATATTCTCATTACCATAGTCAGCCTAGGCCATAGAAAAGACATATACGAGTAGTCCGTCGACTATATTACTTCTCTTTATTTGCGAGCATTTGCAATATCTGTTCTGCTGCAATACAGCGGGTTTGAGCTTCAGCTGCTAATCTGAGAGCAAGATTACGTAGTATTTCATTCTCATTATCACTTTCCTTATTAATATTCTTCATTGCTTCTGTTATTGTTTCAGAAGTCTTTACTGCTGCAAGTTCCTGAACATCCCTGAAAAGTTCATAGAATTTTTCTATCCTATTGTCCTCATTAACTTTGAAATCCTTCAGCAAATCAGATAGATCAGGCATGGACATTACCTTCTTGAGTGAACATACAACCAACAACAATGCAATATGTTCTCTTGAATACTTCTTTGATTCCGCTCTCGGAATAACATGATCCTTTGTATAATTATTTATCATTGATGGTGTTATTATTTTGTCTTCTTCATTTCTTCGATGCAGCGCTAATTGTCTGTCAAGAAAAGTTACAACCTGATCCATATAAAGATCAATATCAGGAAGCCTGTCCCATGTAAGAGGTTTTTGTTCAGCAAATTTCAAAGTCCAGTCACTAACGAAATCTTTCAAAGTGGCGACGTTTACTAATTCGCTTTCTGTGGATGATTTAACTAATTTGTTTTTATTTTCTGACATACAATTTTCCTGCTTTCAATAATATTAATCCAACTTATTATTAATATAAATTATTCATATTCATGACATTCATAAATGATATTCACACACTTTATTCATAAATAATATTTAAGATTCTTGGAGACAATTCTAACATATTTTTTATCATTCTACAATCCGGTTATTTTTACTCTTAATGCTTAAATGAATTCTTCGTAATGCAGTTGTAATAATGCTTATAAATGGTTTCATTTATCATATATATTTGTTTACATTACTTAATATAGTTTTATTTACTGTTTAACACAATTAGTGATATAATGTAAGAGTACAATAGATTATGCACTTGAGTGTAACGCAATATAAATCACTTGAATGTAATATAAGACTATACCCAGTAAAGTAAAATAACACATTGCTAAGACGGATTTTATAAATTTGATACTATTTATAGAAAATAATTTACGAAAAGGATTTTGACTGATTAGTTTCACGGTATGGAAATTTATTTAATGTTATTTGAATTTATTTGATGCTATTTGAATTAGTCATAGATGAAAATCCGAATAAATCAAGGAGGGAAAAATGGATCTAAATTTGAAAAGTGTTTGTCTTTTTGGAGATTCAATTGCAAAAGGAATTATCCTTGACGAGGATTCTGGCAGATACTCTATTGGAAAAGCAAGTTTTGCAACAACTGCCGCACAGGCCCTTGGTGTTATACTTGATAATAAAGCCAGATTTGGATGTACAATTAAAAAAGGTCAGGAAATAGTAACCAGGATTTTAAGTAGTGAAGCAAAGAATCCACCGATTGATTATGCCCTTCTTGAATTTGGTGGGAATGACTGTGATTTTGACTGGCAAGAAATTTCTAAATCTCCTGAAGAAATACATCTGCCCAAAACGCCGATTGATGAATTCATTAAGATATATAAACAAATAATAGAAGCCCTTAGAAGCAAGCAAATCAGGCCAGTAATTCTTACACTTCCACCAATAGCTGCGGATTCTTATTATAAGTGGATTAGCAAAGGAAATCCTGATAAAGACAATATTATGAAGTGGCTTTGTGGAAATGTAGAATATATTTATCAATGGCATGAGCGCTACAACAGCGCAGTTTGGGAAGTGGCCAGTGCAACATCGTGTACTGTCATTGATATACGAAAAGCATTTCTTGAAGATAAGAATTATAAGCAGCTAATATGTTCTGATGGCATCCATCTTAATTTGGCAGGTCACATGCTAGCACGACAAACAATTGTTGACAGCGCAAGAAAGCTATAATAATGACAATACCGTCATGTTTGGTTTATAGTAATGATAACACCATAATATTTGGTAAATATTTTTGGATATTGAGAAATTTGTGTAATATTTTGTTTGTTACTCAACAATTTCCTTTATTGACTTTTCTAATGTTTTCCTTGCAATCAGAATAAAATGGTTGCACTTTTTGCAACGAATGCCGATTTCCTGCCCTACTCTCTCGATTGTCCAGATTGAGTTTCCGCAAGGATGTAATTTTTTAAGGTTAAGAACTTCTCCGATTTTAAATGGATACAATTCAAATTTGCCTGCCATTTTAAACGTCACTCCTTTTCGCAACAACAATTCTCGGATTACCGCCGTAATCTTTTTTTGTATAAATGCTGTCAAATATTTCTGATTCTTTCAAAATCTCTGTAACTTGTTTTTCCTGATCATAACCAATTTCAAAAAGAAGCCATCCATCTCTTCTTAATAACATTTGTGCTGCATTGGTTATTTTTCTATAAAAATCCAATCCATCCCGTCCTCCATCCAATGCAATATGTGGCTCAAATTCACTAACATCAGCTTCAAGATCCCCAATAATATCTTTTTTGATGTACGGTGGATTTGAGATAATCATATCAAATTGCAATTCAGAATCTTTATATTTTTCATCTTCTGACACTAATTCTTTTTCTTCATCAAAGATTTTTTGAGATTCGATTTTCGTTTCTAGATCAGAAATGCCTGTTTCAGAGAGATTTGTTGGATCAGAAATGCCCTTTTCACAGAGATTTGTTGGAACAGAAATGCCCTTTTCACAGAGATTTGTTGGAACAGAAATGCCCTTTTCACAGAGATTTGTTGGATCAGAAGTGCCTGTATCTGGAATATATGTTGAATCATAAATATCTTTTTCAAGAAGATTAATTGGGTTAAATTTACTTTCACTTAAATTGTTAGATAACAAATCCTTGACAGAGCTCTTACTAATGTCATGTAAGATAAGTTTTATTTTATCTTCGCATTTATGAAATGCTATGTTTTTGATTGCAAAAGATAGTGCAGCTTTAGATATATCCGTCGCAATGCCTTTAACATCAATGTTTTCGGGATTATGTTTTCTTATGTTCATTTGATTTATTAACGAAATTGAAATGCAACCACTACCTGTGCACAATTCAAGAAATTTTATCTGATTAATTTTTTCGTGTACTTTGTCATTTTTTATAACAAATTCTTTTTTCTTCGCAATGCCACTTTCATTTTTCGAAGTCTCACTTTCTATGATTTTACTTTCACTTATCATCAAGTCTGGTTTTGCTTTTTTATCTGCAAGGTATTTGCTCACAATCGAGATTGCTTCAGAAACAATAATTTCCGTATCATTTCGAGGAATTAGAACCCCTTCCCCGACATAAAATTTCTCGCCATAAAAGTAAGTGTATCCCGCAATGTATTGTGATGGCTCTCTTCTGGACCTCCGCTCAAATCTATTCAATATTTCTTGCCTATCTTCTGAAGATATTTTTTTGTCGCGGAATTCGAGTTTTACTTTTGCTAATGAACAATCAAAATAGTCCGCAATAATATTGCGGACTTCGTTTGTAGAATTTTTGTCAAAAATTGGAGCAAGGATTACTTCGCCTTCCTTAATGACAGAAATTAATGACACATCCATTGAAGGAGGCATTACCACTCATCCCCTCTTTCGCCAGCTGGAATTACAGGAATCATTGCAGCAATTGCAACTTCTAGCATGTCATCGTCAGGTTCTTTTGTTGTAAGCCTTTGTAGCATAAGCCCAGGCCATGAAAGTCCTCTAGTAAATGGATTATCATGTCTAGCCGCCCAATGTATAACCTCATACGAAAGACTCGCCAATAAAGGAACACATGCAAGTCTTATTAGGAGATCTACAATTATATTAATCTTAGGAACAAATGAAAATATTATAATACTAATTATAAGTATAATAAACATAAATGCGGTTCCACACCTCGGGTGATGTTTTGAAAAAGATCTTGCATTTTCTATGGTTAATGGAAGCCCGCTCTCGTAACAGGCTATCGTCTTATGTTCTGCGCCATGGTACATCCATACACGCCTGATTTCCTTAAGCTTTGATGCAAATGCTAGATATACAATAAAAATAGTTATTCTTAAAACACCTTCAACCAATGAGTAAATTACTCTGTTTGTAATGTTCAGGTTCTTGTCTATAAAAAGACCAACTGTGAGATTGGTTATAAGATTAGGCAGCAAAATAAATAGCCCTACACTTAAAAATATACCAAAGATTGCTGATAAATATAGCAATACTTCAGTATGTTTCATTAAATATTGCTCAATTTTGCCAGGACCTTTGTTCTCCTTTTCCTTCTTTTTATGTTGCTTCTTTGAATTTTTGCCTATGATCGACATACTTGCAATATCCATAGTTTCAAAGGTTTCAGTCAATAAAGAATCGGCAGATTCCTCGTGAATTGCATTATTGCTAGTGTTGCTGTTTTTGTCATTGTTTTTGTTTTTGTTATTGCTATTGTTATTATTATTATCACTACTAATGCTACTATTGCTGCTGTTATTGTTGTTATTGTTGTTATTGTTATTGAAGCTAACATTATTGATATTGTCATTACTGATATTGTCATTACTGATACTGTCATTACTGATATTGTCATTACTGTTTCTTGTACTACTGTTATCTTCCACAATAGAATCATTTTCAGTTCGAATTTCCGGCATATCAGAAGAATCAAATTCATGAATTTCACTTTCCACTCCATGATTCATACCTTCGATTTCATTTTGCATAGAATTTGCTGAATTGATTTCTGTCGGCAGTTTTTCATTTTCGGAAATGTCGTCATTTCTAATATCCTCCTCAATGAAGGATGCTGAACGCATAAGGTATCTTGTACCGGTTACCATCTGACGGAAAATTTTGACACTTCCACGAATAAAAGGAATTTTAGCCGCTTTTGATGATTTACCAATAAGAGCTGTTTCAACATGGATTTGTCCGTCAGGGAGCCTGACTGCCATTGCCATATTCACGGGTCCAATCATCATAAGTCCTTCCATCAAAGCCTGCCCACCAATACTTGTCATTTTTTTTGGTTGTTTAATTTCGTCTAAGGTTCTGTTTTTTTTCATCTTCGAAAACCCGTCTATCTTCCTGCATATAAAAATGCGTTTTTGTATATAAAGAAGTATATTTTACCATATTTGTAAACTTAATGGATAAATTTGTTAATGAATTTACTAATTAGTTCCATTTAGTACATAGTGTTTGACAAAAATTTCATAATAAAAAATGCAGTTGTTAAACTGCATTTCTTTTCACTTTGTTTATTATTTCTGTTCCATTCTTTTCTTAAACTTGTCAACACGTCCGCCTGTATCTGTTAACTTCTGACGACCAGTATAAAATGGATGGCACTTTGAGCAAACATCAGCGTGTAATGATGGTTTGACTGAACCTGTTTCGAATGTTTCGCCACAAGCACATTTAATGACTGCTTTGCCGTATTTTGGATGGATAGAATCTTTCATATTTTTCACCTCTCTCGAAGATGGACGCGTACCCTCACTATCAGTCACAATACGTATGTCTCATCAGATTACTAGTAACATCTGAAATAATACTATAGAAAAGAAACGATGTCAAGAGAAACAAAAAAAGTACGCGACACATATTAATATGCGAAACGCACTAATTTTCTTTTCTATTTATCGTAGAAATGTGATTAGCTTTTTTTTTTATTTAGCAATAGCGTCTTTCAATGCTTTACCCGCTTTGAATGCAGGAACTTTAGTTGCAGCAATGCTAATAGCTTGCTTTGTCTGTGGATTAAGGCCTGTTCTTGCACTACGGTTACGTACTTCAAATGTACCAAATCCAACTAATTGTACTTTTTCTCCTGCTTCGAGTGCTTCTTTAATTGCTGCAAATACAGAATTGATTGCTTTCTCGGCATCTTTCTTTGAAAACTCGCTCTTTGATGCAACTGCATCGACTAATTCACTTTTGTTCATAATAATAACACCTTTCTTTCTCTTATTAAAAATCGAAACAACACTGCTTCTTTTCTTCAACTAGGCTTGTAACAGAGAATAAGCTTAGTTACAATTACCTATTTTACCACAATTATTTTATTTTTCTACTGTTTTTTCAAAATTTTTTAAAAAACAATTTTTATCAGTGATTATTGTATTATAAGGGATACAAGTTTTCACATTGCACGTTTTATTGGTAAGTCAAAGTAATCTCTTGCAATTTGATTCGATTATGAAACTTTTTTGTTTTATATTAATACTACCAGCATCATTATAATGGGCCGAATGATTTCTCTGGGATATATCGATTTCCCATATTCGGCAAATAATATGAATACTATCATTCAGTAAAATTACTTTTGGCTTATCAGCTAATAATGAATCAAGACTATAGCGTTTACTCAGTATAACCAGATATTCTTGATTATATAAAGTATGCACTGTAACTACCCAAATTAACATTGTAGAAATAATGATTTTTCAGTTATTTCAATAGAATAATGGATTTATAATACTTACTGAGTAAACGCGATAATCATTTAATGAATTATAAGAAATTTTTCTGAAATGAATCTACCAAAGAATGATATCATAATTTTTGCACCCCTTCTTTCATAATTTTTGGTGCAATCCTATATTTTTTGTGGTAAAATAAAAGGACTTTTCTGTTCTGAAAAGGCAGTGATAGCAATCAAGGAGGCTTTTATATAATGGAAGATAAAATGGATTCGGAAACATCTATGCATGATATTTTTTCTATAGCAACATATTTGGGTGTAAAGGCACCTGAAATTCTTTTACCAAGTGCAGAAATAGAACGTGGTTTATGGTCTGTCATAGCTTGTGACCAATATACATCCCAGCCTAATTATTGGGATGACATCGAAAGAAAAGTTGGCAATTCCCCATCAACATTACATATAGTATTACCTGAACTTTATCTTGAGCATCCTGGCTCAAAGAGTACATCTGAGAGAATAAACGAAATTAATTTAAATATGGAAAATTATTTAAGCGAAGGCATTCTAATGAGTATTGGCGAGTGCATGATTCTTGTTGACAGGCAAACACCTCTTGCAAATTCGCGCCTAGGGCTCGTAATGGCAATTGATCTTGAAAAATATGATTATGACCCCGAGAAGAAAAATCTAATCAGGGCTACTGAAGGTACTGTCCTTGACAGAATTCCCCCGCGTCTGAAGATTCGTAAAGATGCACTGCTTGAATCACCTCATGTACAATTATTAGTTGATGATCCTGATTTTTCAATACATGCGCCTTTATATAATCAATGTAACGAAGGCCTTTTTGAAATGGTTTATGATATCGAGTTAATGGCTGGTGGTGGACACGTAAAAGGTTATCGTATTCCGAAAGATAATGATGCAATTTCACAGATCATAAATGCACTTAATTCACTTGCTTCCCTAAAAAATGAAGGACTTCTTTTTGCGGTCGGCGATGGAAACCACTCTCTTGCAACCGCAAAAGCTCACTGGGATTCGATTAAGTCTAATGTTTCATCAGAGCATCCGGCAAGATATGCGTTAGTTGAAATAATAAATATTCATGATGATGGGCTAAAATTTGAACCAATTCACCGTGTGCTTTTTAATGTAGACTTCGATGATTTTATATTGAAAAGCCATTCAATTTTACCAGATTCGGGAGTTATGATTAGTGAGAAAATGTCTATTGATAATGCCGTGCTAATGGCTCAGACGATAGATTCCGAAGTACAACCCATTCCCATTTTTCGTGGTAAAGAAGCTGTTGTTTTTACATTTACGAATCCTCCAAGCAATCTTGCAGCCGGTTCAATGCAAATGCTTATTGATATATATCTTTCGGATACTGGCGGTAAAGTTGATTATATTCATGGAGAAGAAACTGTATTTGAACTTTCTTCAGAGAATATAGGAATGCTTTTCCCTCCGGTATCGAAAGAATCATTTTTTGAGATGATTTCTAAGGAACGAGTTCTTCCAAGAAAAACATTTTCCATGGGAGAGGCATTTGAGAAAAGATATTACCTTGAGTGTAAACTTATTGTTTCATAAAGATTTGATTTTACTCATTTTAAAAAAGGAAGGATGTTAATTCTTTACTAATCGTTATGAATTAACCATGTAAACAATTATGAATTATTCAAATGACACTAGAACCTTTGCGATTGATAATGAAAATGAGAAGAAAAATGTAAGCGTTATTCTTACTGACCACGAAAAAAAAGTTTGTATTATTGGTGCAGGCCTAACAGGCCTTACTGCAGCATATCGCCTTGCATGTGAAGGATATAGTGTCACTGTTATTGAGTCGAATAATTACGCAGGTGGAATGGTATCTACTTTTCAGATGGGTTTAGAAAAGATAGAACATATATACCACCATATTTTTACATCCGACAATTATGTTACAGGTCTTGCTGAAGAGCTAAACGTGGAAGACCAGATGCAGTGGCTTGAGCCTAAAGATGCACTATTCATTAATAAAAATCTTTATCCTTTCACATCCCCTCTTGATCTAATAAAGTTTAAACCTATCCCTTTTATTGAACGAATTAGAACTGGACTTTCGGTACTAAAGGCAAAAAGTGTAAATAGCATAGAGAAACTTGAATCAATGACTGCTAAAGAATGGCTTATAAATGAAAGTGGGCAAAATGCTTATGATTCTCTTTGGAATCCTTTGCTTCGCTCAAAATTTGATGATGATACTGACAAGATTTCTGCCGTATGGATATGGAACAAGTTTAAGCTTCGTGGTAATTCACGAGGCAAATCTGTAAGCAAGGAGTCTTTGGGGTACATGAATGGCGGATTCGGGACCTTAATAGATGCATTGATTAAAGGAATTGAATCTAAAGGTGGCACGATATTATACGGATACACTGCATTAAATATATCAAAAACGTACTCGAAGGAGCTGATTAAAAAAACATTCCAAGTCTCTTGTATACTTGATGACAGTTCATCGACTTACATTAGCGCAGAAAGTGTAATATCAACTCTTTCCGGTGCTCGTTTTGCAAACATGACCAGAGAATTGGATCTTCCTTCTGAATATGTATCAAAGAACATAAATGTTAAATATAAGGGCGATTTATGTATGGTATTGAGGCTCAAAAAAAGTCTTTCGCCTTATTATTGGACAACAGTTTGTGACCCGCTTCCTTTTGTAGTTGTTGTAGAACATACTAATCTTACATCGCTTCGTAAATACGGTGGTCACGTTGTATATCTTTCACGTTATCTAGACATCACGGATCCATTATGGACACAATCAGACAGTGAAATTTTTAAACTTTTTTGCAAAGGCCTGGAGGAGATGTACCCTGATTTTTCTATTTCTGACATTAAGGACTGGCGGCTCACAAGAACGCGTTACGCCCAGCCTGTTATCGGGAAGCATTATTCTACTTTGATGCCAGCAATGAAAACACCTGAAGATGGGCTTTTCCTTGCAGGGATGGCACAGATATATCCTGAAGACCGTGGGATGAACTATGCGATCAGGCTTGCAAATGAGGTTAGTTCAGAAACAATTAAATTTTTCGAAAAAGGTGGTTTATAGAGGATGCGTAAAAAATTAATTTGGCTTTATTGGATTTTACCGATTTTAGCAGTTTGTTCGTCGTTTGTTTTTCTGGGAAAAGACGCCATCTCATTTATACAGTGGTGGGTTTCATTTTTCGTTTTAGGAATTGTTTTTTTACCTTTTTCGGCTATGATTTTCAAAGGAAGTCGCGATTCTGGTTATCTTTTTGCTAAGCCTTTATCAATAGCTTTAACATCCTTTACAATGTGGACATTGTCATACTTACATATATTACCCTTCCGAATGTTTGCAATAGTTTTTATAATTGCAGTTTTTGCAGGTTGTTTTATTTATTTCAAAAGGCCTCGAAAATCTTTCATGGCAGCTTTGAATGAGCCAAAAAGCATAAGACTAATGGCAATCGAAGAGACAATTTTTGCAGCATCCCTACTTTTTTGGACATTTGCGCGAGGACTGAAACCGTTGCTTGACAGCCTCGAGAAACCAATGGATTTTGGTTTCATGATGAGCATGATGCGAACGGATTTTTTGCCTGCAAAGGATATGTGGTTTTCACAAGGTAACATCAATTACTATTATTTTGGTCAGTATGTATATACTTTTATGACTAAACTTGCAGGTTTACAGCCCGATATTTCATATAATCTTTCAATGGGCGCAACTTTTGCAATGACCCTGTCATTATCGTTTGCATTGTGTTACTTTCTTTTGGCTTTTTCAATGAAAAAAGGTTCGAAACTTTTTTCAATCGCACCTGCAACAGGCGGAGCCATTGGTGCTTTTTTTGTAACAATCGCGGGGAATTCGCATTCATTTTTCTATGGGAGCGGGCATCCTGGAAACGGGTTTTTAAAGTTTCTTATGGGCAAAGGCTGGCTCGAAAAATTATTGCCCGTTGCTAAAGATATGATTAAAGATGCTGAATATAAGGGTGTAAATATTACAGACTTCTGGTTTGCCAATTCCACAAGATACATTGGTTATAATCCTACAACACACGATAAAACAATTCATGAATTCCCATACTATTCATTTCTTGTAGCTGATCTTCATGCACATTTAATTAATCTTGCATTTGTTCTGCTTTTTTTGGCACTTCTTGTGGTATTGCTTAATTCAAACAAACTAATGACTGTTGCCACAAGTTTTTGGAGAACAGATTCGCTATTATTACGAAACAATGATAAGCACTGGTTCAAAAAGGAGCTATTTACATCCATCACTTTACTAAAGACAATGGCTAGTTATCCAGTATTTCTACTTTGCGGATTGCTCCTTGGAATATTTATGATGTGTAATTTCTGGGATTTTGCAATTTATCTTGTCGTAATATCAATGGCTTTACTTATTGCCAATATCCGTGGATATGGCAAATTAGGTTCATGGGAAACCGCTCCTGTTTTCTTTTTTCAAATTATATTAATGATGATACCATTCTTGCTTATTTCTAATCCTATTTTTGCACTTATTGGCTTTGGAATTGCATCAATAATGTGCTTTGGATTATTACTTCTTACTGGTGATGCATTCACAATAACCGGAGCTCAGATTTCTTTGTTATTTTTTATAAGTCATCTGGTAACATTACCATTCAATCTTAATTTCCAGCCGATGGCAAAATCTCTTGCCCTGTCATTAAATCACACTCCTGTCTTTCAATTGGCAATTATGTGGGGAACTCACCTTTTAATAGGATTCCTATTTATAATCTTTATTATTCGTCGAAGAATCGTCGAAAAAACTGATATAAATGCTTCTGCTGTTCACTCTAGGGGTAAAATAGCTCAATTCATTTCCGGGCTTAATCCTGCAGATCTTTTTGTTTGTGGTCTTTTTGTTTGTGGCTTTATATTTGTCTTGTTGCCTGAATTTGTATATGTGGTAGATATTTATAGTGGTGATTACAAAAGAGCAAACACAATGTTTAAGTTTACATATCAGGCATTTGTGATGCTTTCTCTTGTGATTGGATATGCCGTAATGCGAATTGCCATGACAAGAAGTAATGCATCAAAAGTTGATAGAAGATGGTCTTATGTTTCCGTTTTTATGATTCTTTTACTAATAATTCCAGCATATTATCCATCTGTTGCAACCAAACAATGGCTCGGAGATTTCAAAATTAAAAATTATCAGGGACTTAATGGAATTGAAGGATTGTCCGACAAAGACAGACTCGAAACAGTAAAGTGGATTAACAAAAACATAACTGGTTCTCATGTTCTTCTTGAATCCTATGGCGATAGTTACACCGAATATAATCAGATAACTGCGTACACAGGTCTTTCTACTGTAATGGGCTGGCAAACACACGAATGGCTGTGGCGTACAAGTAAAGTTGTAACTGATGGCTATAACCAGATTGTTAAGCCTCGTCAAAATGATGTTCAGGCTATGTATGAATTCAAAAATGATTCATCAGCAAAAGCATTGTTTAAAAAATACAAAGTCGAATATATCGTTGTAAGCTCGCTTGAGAAAACGAAATTCCCATCTTTAAACGAGCCAAAATTGAAATCTTTGGGTAAAATCATTTTTCAGAATAGCAGCATTTATATCATTGAAGTAAAGGGGTAATCGTTAAAAGTTCAGCGACGTTTTATCTTTGAATTTTAAAAAACAGAGACCGCTTATCAGGTAGTCTCTGTTTTCATATTTAGAAATTTGTTTGATTGCATTACATAATGGTAGAATTTCGAAATTTACTTTATTTCTAATTTATAGGAAGTCTAAAATATATTATTTGTTAGTTATTAATTCTACATTTTCCGTTACATATTATAATTAATAGAATTTTCAAGCAAACTTCGTATTAATACTAAATCACTAACTCAATAAATCGCTCTACGGTCAAAAACACGCTTTGCTTTTCCTTCACTTCTTGGGATTGATCGTGGTTCCACAAGTGTGATTTTTGCGCCAACACCAATTGCAGATTGAATCTCGTTACGCAATTTATGTTCAATTCTTTCGATATCTTTAATTGAGTCAGAGAAAATTTTATTTGTCATCTCTATTTGAATTTCCATATGATCAAGATTATCTACTCTATCCACATAAATCACATAATGCGGCTCGACTTCGCCAAATTTAAGAAGTGCAGCTTCGATTTGAGATGGAAATACGTTAACACCCCTTATAATAAGCATATCGTCCGATCTTCCCTTTATTTTGTCCATTCTAACTAATGTTCTTCCACACTCACATTTTTCGTAGAAAAGCCTTGTTAAATCTCTCGTCCGATAGCGTATAAGAGGCAGTGCTTCTTTTGTTATGCATGTGAAAACTAATTCACCCACACTTCCATCAGGAAGAACAACCCCTGTCTCAGGATCAATTATTTCTGGCACAAAATGATCTTCCTGAACATGTAAACCGCAATTATAATCGCAATTCATTGATACGCCAGGTCCCATAGTTTCTGAAAGCCCATATATATCATATGCTTTAAGCCCAAGTTTTTCTTCAATCTGAATTCGCATTTCCTCGGTCCAAGGCTCAGCGCCAAAAATCCCAACACGAAGATTTAGCATGTCTTTAGTAACGCCCATTGCCTGCATCTCATCTGCTAAATGCAAAGCGTATGATGGAGTACACGCAAGAACTGTTGATTGAAAATCTACAAGAAGCTCTATTTGTCTTTTGGTATTGCCTCCGGAAACTGGAATTGTTGATGCTCCAATTCTTTCTGCACCATAATGAAGTCCTAGTCCACCTGTAAAAAGGCCGTAGCCATACGCGATGTGAATAACATCCTTTTTGGTAACGCCAGCATTCATAAGACATCTGGCAACGCAATCCGTCCAAAGTTCAATATCATTTTTAGTGTAACCAACAACCGTTTGCTTGCCAGTAGTACCAGATGATGCGTGAATTCTTACAACCTGATCCATAGGAACGGCAAAAGTATTAAATGGATAGTTAGCTCTCAAATCTGTCTTAAGGGTAAATGGAAGTTTTGACAAATCATCAATGGTGTTTATGTCGTCTGGGGCAATTCCCATCTCCTTCATTTTCTTTGAAAAATAAGGAACATTATCATAAACACGGGTGATTGCATCCTTAAGTCTTTCTCCTTGAAGTTTACGAAGTTCTTCTCTTGGCATAGTTTCAATTTGTTCGTTCCAATACATTAAATACCTCCTACCGTTCTACATTACCAGAATTATAATATATTTTGCCAGCATACTACAATCTAATTCCTATTTTCTAATTTCTATAAACTCGAATTGTTAATTTCTTTTTGAATCAGTATTCCAAAATGCTAACATTAATAAAGAATTTATTTCCTATTTTCTTTTCAATTTTTTCAATTTTTTTTCTTCGTTTTCTTTGTTTTCTTTGTTTTCTTTGTTTTCTTTGTTTTCTTTGTTTTCTTTGTTTTCTTTGTTTTCTTCGTTTTCTTTGTTTTCTTTGTTTTCTTTGTTTTCTTTGTTTTCTTTGTTTTCTTTGTTTTCTTTGTTTTCTTTGTTTTCTTTGTTTTCTTTGTTTTCTTCGGTCATTTGATTTTATATCCATTAAATCTAATTTAAAAAAAATGAAATTAATGTTTAAGATGCTTCTTTATTTTATTATCATTTTAAGTGAAGAACAGTTTGTTTGCATTTTCAAATAAAATTTTCTTTAAAACCCCAGGTGCAAGGTTAAGGCGGTCAATTCTTTCAAATTCGTCTTTGTAATTCCACATTGGGTAGTCTGTTCCGAATAGGACTTTGTCTTCTCCATAAATACCAATCAGCTCAACTGCTCTTTCAGGTTCAAGAAAATGAAGACTGCTACATGTATCCACAAATAAATTGTCATATCCGGCAAGTTTTTTGCAAGCCTCATCCCAGACACTGAACCCTCCCATATGGGCAGCGATAAGAGTAAAATTAAAAGGGGCACTTTCGATCAGGTTTCGTATTCGATCCGGATTTGAATGGTCAAACCTGTAATCACCAGCATGAATAAGCACAGGCAACTTACCCGCAACAAGTTTTGCTATTAGTTTCATCCCTTCGCTATCTGCTTTTACTCTTTGAAAATCCGGATGCAATTTAACACCATAAAACCCCATCCCAACAAGTCGGTCAATTTCGGATTCCATCTCATATTGACTCATCTCAGGATATAAAGTGCCGAATGCAAAAAATCCTTCATATGAGTCCGCAGATTCTTTAAGGAAATCATTAATGGGCATAACCTGCTCTGATTTAGTCGCAGTAGAGGTTATAAGCATTTTAGTCACGCCAAAACTTCTTGCCTCATCATAAAGTTCGTCCATTGAACCAGTTCTTGTCATTTGTATGCCATAAAACTCGCCTATTGACTGTACGGCTTTCTGAGCTATTTTCTCAGGAAAAACATGTGTATGGCAGTCAATAATCGGATAATCAATTTGCATTATTCTCTTCCTGCCTCAGCTTCAATTTCAGTAATCATGTCAACTCTCATCTGATGTCTGCCACCTTCAAATTCAGCACAAAGCCACACATCAACAATTTTTTTGGCAAGCTCCATACCAAGAACCCTCGCGCCAAGGCAAAGAACGTTTGTATTATTATGGCGCCTTGATAATTCTGCACCAAAAGATTCCATACAAACAGCAGCACGGATACCTTTCATTTTGTTTGCGGTAATGCTCATTCCTATTCCAGTTCCACAAAAAAGTAATCCTCTGTCGCATTCGCCAGACTGGATTGATTTGCCTACAAGCTTTGCGTATTCTGGGTATTCCGATTTCACCTTACCATCAGCTCCTAGGTCCTTACATTCATAACCTTTCTCTAAAAGGTATTCGAGAATCTCTTTCTTGAATGCAAACGCTGCATGATCACTTCCTATTGCTATCATATAATTTCCTCTTCTTTCTGATTTTAATGTTACCTGCATTTTATTTTTGTAAAATTAACTCTTCTTTTTATATGTTTTTTTATTAAACTCTTCTTTATGCTTTTATTCACTTATTCACTTGTTCATTTATTCACTTGTTCATTTATTCATTTATTCATTTATTCATTTATTCATTCATTTATTCATTTATTCATTTATTCATTTATTCATTTATTTATTTATTTATTTATTTATTTATTTATTTATTTATTTATTATATTTAGCAATTAACTCTCTGTTTATGCGTTTATTAAATTTATGCTTAACATCATATTCATATTGGTATTACTTGACTATAATAAATAATTACCAATTATTAGTCAATGACTAGATCTTGCAAATTTACTAAATTTTATAAAATCAAAATGCTTTTATTTAGTTTCAATTTTTATCCAGCCATTCAATTACGAATCTTTATAATAAAAATAGTCACAGCTTATTAAGTCAACCGCTAAAATCGATGTATTAATTCTATCATAAAATCATCGAAAGTGAAACTCCATTAACAATCTCGAAACGTTTATTAACGTGGTAAATTTGTAATTGGTGTGGTATATTTATCAAGTGCATAAAACATTATTAATTTAACAAGTGCGTTGTAACATCTTGAGGACAACGAAGTATTGCGGAAAATAGGGCGTCATTATATATAATATTAAGACTATAGCGTTTACTCAGTAGGACTAAATTGTTTCTTACAAATACTATCAAGGAAAGTGGCTTCCATTAGCTTTTCAACAGTCCGATTTGTAATTGCTTAAATTTTGTATGATTCTACGGAGTTTCAACCTTTACTGAGTTAACACGATATCCATTTATAATATTTAGATGTTACAAGGCACTAGTGTATTGTCAATATTTTGAAATTTATCTTTTTTGAAAAAAGTTAGAGAAGAGTTTTTTGGTAAAAGGAGAGCAGACTTTGTATTATTTTAAAATATTTCTAAAAGGAATCCTTTATGGATTGTCAAATGTTCTGCCAGGTGTTAGCAGCGGAACGACATTGTTGATTTTAAAAATATTTAAACCAATGATTCTCGCCATAAATCATATCCGTGAAAATCCTAAAAAACATGTTCCATTTCTTATTGCATTATTTACAGGAACGGCTGTTGGCGCCGTCGGATTTTCGAATTTTATTACGCTTGTGCTCTATAAATTCCCACTTGCCACTTCGATGTTATTTAGCGGATTAATTTTTGGCAGCGTTCCGATGATTTATAATAAAGCTAAGAAAAGCAGAATTAAGAAAAGGTACTATATACCGTGTGCAGCTTGCTTTATAGGAATTGTATTGATTTCTTTAGCAAACGGGGTTGGATCAACACAGATTGAAACAACAATGTCAGTACGAACTTTCATTTGGCTTTTTATTGCATCGGCTACTTCCAGTGCAGCAATGGTTTTGCCAGGTTCAAGTAGTGCTATTGTAATGCTTATGTTCGGGGCCTATCATACTTCAATAGAAGCGAATGCCAATATTGTTCACTTTGCAGATATGGTTTCATTTTCTCGTGCAGCAATTACGTTGATTCCAATAATCCTTGGTATGATTGTTGGGATGATATTAATATCTAAGTTAATGGCATACCTGCTGAACAAACATTATACAGCGACATATTTTTCTATGCTCGGGCTCATGATGGGTTCGGTTTTTACACTATTGAATAATAAATCAATATATAAACCTTCACTTACCTTTATCGAAATAGGTTTCTCCATCCTGCTCTTTGTATCAGGACTAGTTCTTGCATACAAGATTGGCAAAAATAAATCTGTTGTTGCGGAATAATTGAGTTATTCGGCTATGTGGGGCGATTTTTGGCTATTTTGCCATACTTTTTCTCTTTACTGTTTTACAATTTTAGGATATGATATGAACCATGAAAACATTTAAAATTAACGAAAAAACACAAGGCAAGCGACTTGTTCGCGCAATATGCACCGAATTTCCGAAGGTGACTGTTTCCTATGTCCAGAAAGCGTTGAAAAACAAGGACATAAGGATTAATGGCAAACGCACGAAAACCGACGAAATTGTATGTCATGGGGAAGAAATCAGCGTCTATATTGATGATGAAATACTGGATGGAACTGACGCTTTAAGCATCGAAAAAGAGAAAACGGTACATAAACAAGTTCCTTTTTATTCCATTGTTTATCAGGACGAAAACATGCTGGTTGTAAACAAAAAACCAGGAATTGCAGTTCATCCTGGCGATAAAACGGAAGGTACTTCATTAATCGAACTCATAAGGCAAGATTTAGGTAATAACGAAATAACACTTTGCCACCGAATTGATATGAATACCGGCGGATTGTTGTTACTTGCAAGAAATAAAGCAGCACTTGCCAGAATAATAAACGCGATGGATGAGAAGCTTATCCGCAAGCGTTATCGTTGTCTTGTAAGAGGCACTCCTGATTTTGGAGAAAACATCATTTGCGAAGATGGTGTAAAAATGAAAGAAATGACTGCTTTCCTTGAAAAGCCAACAGGTAAAGGTGATGTCTATATTCACGATGAAGCCGAAGAGGGTGACCTAGATATTATTACTAGATACCGAATTCTCACTTTATACAAAGAAGTTGGTCCAGATAACGAGGATGTCAGCGAGCTTGAAGTCGAATTGGTTACCGGAAGAACACATCAAATAAGGGCACATTTTGCACACATAGGACACCCTTTACTAGGTGATGGAAAATATGGGCGAAACGCTTACAATCGCTTTTTTGACGGCAAGAAAGGCAAACTGAGATATCAGCAATTATATGCGACTTCATTGCATTTTCTTACAATGCCAAAGGGTGATATGCTTTCATATTTGTCTGGTAGGACTTTTAGTATAAATCCAAGTTTCGATATATCTTTTAACAAGTAATATCGGTTAATTATAGAAATAATTAAATGGGCAAAATATTAAAATTAGTCCGAAGATTTTCTTAAGTATATTGTGTAAAAAATTTTAATTGAACTGCTTGAACAACACACCACTTTCGTTTACGGCTGCACATTAATGTCATTTTACTAAGTTTTTATTTTTGTTTATTTTTCTTGTTTTATACCATAACAATAGCATCAAAAAAGTATATCCATATTGAGCTATAAACTGGACCCACTCAGGCTTTGAGTACCAACCAAATAAAACATATAAGGGCAACCCTAAAACACCCTCTTTGTGATATAGTATGGTATTAGACAAATCAAAAGCTTTTGATAAAAATATACTATCTTTTGCAATATACCCGATATCTTTAAGTGCTGATAAGCCTTCGTGAATACCATATCCAAGCAAAAACCCTGCTTGTATTATAAGATAAATAAGTGTTACATTGAATATTGTTTTAATATTTACCTTTAACAATGAATAAAAAATGAGTAATGTGAATATAAGCGATAATAATATTCCGGAGATAATTGAAATAAGGTTATATTGGCCTGCAAAAGTAAAAATGGCAATTTCCACGCCTTCTCTAGCTACCATCATTGCTGATATGAGGACAATTCCAACCTTTGATAAGCTTTTAGATGCCGAGTTTTCAACTTGCTCTGTCATATTCGCCCCATGCTTTATCATCCAAATAATAAAGGTTGTTACCAAAGCAAGTGCAATTAAGCTTGCACCACTTTCCCAAAGCTTAGCTATTCTTTCAATATTGCCTATTGCATTTGAAATCAAGTATAAGATGCCACCGGCAATCAAAGATAGAAGAAGCCCTAAGCCAACGCCTAAAATTACATTTTTTTTTAATTCCTTTTTATTCACCTTGTCAAGAAATCTTAAAATTATAACAATTATCAAAAAGGCTTCAAGTCCCTCGCGAAATCCCATTATTAATCCAGGTAAAATATTATTCATAATTATTCACTCCTCTTACAATTTTTACATTTTCCATAAAACACTAAGCTGTGGTCATAAATGTCAAATCCAGTTGTTAAATTAACAATTTTCTCTATTGCATCCAACAAATCGCCTTCAAAATCAATGACATTTCCGCAAGATTTACAAATTAAATGATGATGAGAATGTTTATCATTTTCTTTTTGTAATTCATAGCATGCCGATAAGTTTTCAGAAACATACGCTCTTTTTATGTATCCGTTATCTTCAAGAAACTTCAAATTTCTATATACAGTAGCAATACCAATTTTGCTATCAATTTCGGAGAACAACTCATAAATTTCTTCTGCTGTTAAATGCCTACAACAATTTTTCTTCAAAACAGTTAATATCAATTTTCTATTTTTTGAAATATTTGTTTCTTTATTATCTTCATTAATATAAATCACCTTCTTTTCTGTAAAATGATAATATCTATCATTTAAAATTATTTTTCAATGTAACATCATACAGTTTTAACAATTATTTTGATAACGATTATCATTATACGTAAAATTATTGGAATTGTCAACACATTATATGCAGTTTGTAAGACTGTTGGACAAATATTTATGAATTAGCCACAGTCAAGAATTCTGCATATCTGAAATGTGTGCGAGTTAATTAGGAAATTTGTGTGCTGAACCAATTACGTATTTTTATTATGCGAAAATTTCAATTTTTATGATTCTACGTCGCACAGAAACACAAAGGTTGAAATCAATTGTGCTTATATTCATAATTTTCGACACTTTTGCTTATGCCATTTATTTCCACGCCTTCTCATTTTGTTATCCTTATGTAACATAGGTATCCGGAACAAATCTATTTTTGTATTATAATTTTTTAAAAAGGGGGATGATATTATGTCAAACTTAAATTTTAGTATCAAAGCAAAAAGCGAAAATCCTACAAAAACTATTGTTGAGGCACGAAACTTCAAAATGATTGTTGATGAACCGCAGAATCTAGGCGGAACAGATGATGGGGCTAATCCTGTAGAATATGTACTTGCAGCTCTAGCGGGATGTCTCAACGTAGTTGGGCACCTAATAGCCAAAGAAATGGGATTTGAAGTCAAGGGAATCAGTATTGACATTGATGGTGACCTGGATCCTGCAAAATTTATGGGCCACAAAGCAGATACCAGAGCAGGATATAGTGAGATTAGAGTCAAAATAAAAGCTGATACAGACGCAGATGATGCTACAATAAGCAAATGGGTAAAGGCTATAGAGTTAAGGTGCCCTGTAAGTGACAATCTTACAAATCCTACTCCGGTTAAAATTTCAGCAACACGAGATAGGTAAATTAAATTCATCTGAGACTAATTATGATAATTATGAGACCGTGAACTGTCCCATCATACCACTGTCTTCATGTTCAAGTATGTGGCAATGGTACATGAAAACCCCTGGATGACTGAATCGGATTCGGATTGTAACTTCTTCCCCTGTGTTGACAAATACTGTATCCTTGAAGCCTTGTTCCTGAAGAGGTGGTGCTTGACCATTTCTGGAGATAACCTGAAACTGAGTTCCGTGTATATGGAAAGGATGTCCACTATTTTGCATCATGCCTCCCCTATTCCTAACAATCCAGATTTCGGTTTCACTCAGATTTACCTCTTCATCGATACGATTCATATCAAAAGATTTCCCATTAATAGTCCCACTAATCCCCATACTTTGCAATTCGAAGACTCTTGTTTTTGGACTGTTTCCCGATGGAATTGGCGTAATTTTGGTCAAGGAATTCGGAATTTCTGTCCTATCAGTGTTAGCACTGTTTAAATTAATCATCATGATTGGACTGTTTCCTAACATGAGTGATACTTTACTGTGCTTAGTTTTTGAAAAATCAACAATGACTTCAACTCGCTCACCAGGTGCTAATAAAATTGATTGATGGGGTAGCGGCGCTTCAAGAAATCCGCCATCAGAGGCGATTTGTTGAAAGGCACTCTTATCACTTAAACTGAATTCGAAGTTTTGTGAATTGGAAGCATTAAGAATCCGAAATCGAACATTGCCCTTATTGACATTAAGTAATGGGTTGGTGGTCCCATTAATCAAGATGGTGTCACCGGCCACCACCCCCATCATCGATGTGCGGTAGGCAAAACTTCCATCGCTATTAAAGCTACGATCCTGGACAATCAATGGAATGTCATTGACACCATACTCTTTTGGTATATTCAACTGTTCAGAATTTTCGTCATCAATATAGATAAGTCCTGCCAGGCCATAATAAACCTGATTCGCTGTATCGCCCATAAAATGGGGGTGATACCACAACGTGGCAGCAGCTTGATCAACCGTAAAGGATGAACTCCAACTTTCTTCTGGTTGAATCCCTTGATGTGGGCCGCCATCTTGTTCTCCATCAACCACCAGCCCGTGCCAGTGGAGTGTTGTCGGATAACTCATTTGATTGTTGACACGAATATTGACTTTCTCCCCTTTCCTGATGCGAAGAACTGGTCCGAGATAGGAACCATTATAACCTAGCGTTTGTGTCAGTTTCTTGCCGATGAAATTGGTTTGGCCAGATTGTGCTTCCAAAATGTAATCTGCAATATTGGGATCAGGGTTCTTATCTTGCAACAAAGCAGGGATTTTTAACATGTTCCCCTTCTGTCCGCTATTCTGAACTCGTGGTAATAAAAAATTGTAAACCAAAAATGTTCCGGTCGCAAAGAGTGCAAGAACCGATACAATTAACGCGAGTACAAACGGTGTAGTTTTTTTATCTGATTTGTTCATTTTTGTATCCATGATTTATACGTCACAAAATGCATTGGATAAATCATCATCCTTTCATAAAAATTTCGTTACCATCGCAGACAAGTAATTTTTGCTTAAATCTGAATTTATTCAGATTTAACTCCAATCCTTACGATTACCTTTTTGGGCTAGTCCATGTGGTCTAGTCTATTTTGGCTAGTCTATCTTAAGAAGTCTTGCATTAATTGACACAATGATGGTGCTCGCGGACATCAGCACAGCACCTAGTGCAGGCGTTATTATTACGCCTTGATTGTAGAGAACACCAGCAGCCAATGGCAGAGCAATAGCGTTATATGCAGTCGCCCAGATTAGGTTTTGAACCATCTTTCGATAGGTCGCCTTAGACAGCTTAATTATATTGACAACATCCTGTGGGTTGCTCTTAACTAAAATGACGTCAGCAGTTTCAATTGCGACATCAGTGCCTGCTCCTATTGCAATACCCAAGTCCGCCTTAGCTAGAGCTGGTGCATCATTGATACCATCTCCTGTCATGGCGACCTTTTTGCCGAGTTTGTGGATTTCATCGACTTTCAGAGCCTTATCAGCAGGTAAAACCTCGGCAAAAACTTGTTCAATTCCAAGCTTACTTGCAACAAAAGATGCAGCTTTCTGGTTATCCCCTGTAACTAAGTAGGACTCGATCTCCATCGCATTCAAAGCATCGATTGCGGGTCGTGCACTTTCCCGAACAATGTCAGATAGAGCAATTGAACCAAGCAAAATACCGTCTGCTAGTATATATGTAACTGTTTTCCCTTCACCTGATAGTCTCTCAAACTCGGTCTCGTCAATGATGATATTTTCAGACCTCATATATCCGGGACTGCCAACAAGAATTTCGCGTCCGTCAATTTTGCCTTTAAGTCCATGACCTGTCACATTTTCAAAATCGGTGACTGGCTTAAGTGTAATGCTCCGTTTTTTTGCTTCTTTAACAATGCCTTTGGCAATTGGATGTTCTGAATTGAACTCTATTGCATAATCGATTGCTAAAAGTTCATCTTCAGAAATTCCGATAGCTGATATATCTGTCACACCGAACTGACCCTCAGTCAATGTCCCTGTCTTATCGAAAATGACCACATTAATTTTACGGGCATTTTCAAAGGCCGCCCGATTTCGAATTAAAAGCCCCTTTTTGGCACCGATGCCAGTTGAAATGGCGGTGACTAAAGGGATCGCCAGTCCAAGGGCATGTGGGCAGGAAATAATTATAACAGTAACAGCTCGCTCCATGGCAAAGCCAAGATCTCCTTTGATGAACATCCAAGCTGTAAATGTAATCGTTCCAGATATAATGGCAATGTAAAACAGCCATTTGGCAGCTATATCCGCTAATCGCTGTGTTTTTGATTTTGAATCCTGAGCCTCTTTCACTAGTATGATTACTTGTGAAATGAAAGTATCATCACCAGTCTTGCTGATTGAAAATTGTAAAATACCATCGCCATTGATTGACCCGCCAATGATCTCATCTCCCGTAGCCTTTTCTGTTGGGGTCACTTCGCCAGTTACCATGGATTCATTGACAGATGAACTGCCTGCAAAGACCACACCATCGATTGGTATTTTCTCTCCTGGTTTTACTAGAACCCGCTCACCTTTTTTTAAGCCAGATACTGGGTAATCCTTGGTTGAATTATCCTCCTGTATAACATGAGCCTCTTCCGGCATCAGCTTCACTAATTCATCAAGCGCACGCGAAGCCCCCATGACCGAGCGCATCTCAATCCAGTGACCAAGCAGCATAACGACAAGTAGTGTTGCGAGTTCCCAGAAGAAGTCATTTCCCTTAATGAAGAACACAGTTAGAAAACTGTAGACATATGCGACAACAATTGCTAATGCTATCAATGTCATCATTGCTGGTGACTTTGTTTTGATCTCGTCCTTAGCACCCTTGAGAAACGGCCAACCGCCGTATATAAACAACACTGTTGACAAGCCAAATAATAGGAACGAATCACCTGTGAATCGCAAATCGACACCCAAAAACATCTGTATCATAGGAGAAAGAGTCAGGATTGGCACCATGAGGACTAACGAAATGAAAAATCTTCTTCTAAAATCAGCTACCATCATAGCATGATGATCATGGTGAACACCAGATTTGTGTCCATCATGTTTGGAAGGATTTGTTCCTTGATGATTTGAAGCGGATTTATGTTTCATGCTGTTCATGTTGTCCATGTTGTCCATGCTGTCCATGTTGTCCATGTTGTCCTGGTGATCGACATGTTCCTGTTTTTTGTGAGCTTCGTGCTCATGCTGATTTTCCGTTGTTTTTCCGTTTTGATTCATACGATTGTCCTCCTTATAAAGTTACATTTAGGAATGTCAAACAAATGATCAATGCGATAATTCTAATTACTATCAAGTCCCCAAAAACCATTAGAATCCAGATAAATCCATATATATTTTCTTATTATAATTACAATAATACAACCACTTTGTAGCTTTTGCAACGAAATCTCATAAAGTTTATGATTTCCGCAAAATTGATGTTCTTTTCAATATTTCCCTTTTTGTGCATTTAGAAGTAAATCGGAGAGTAAATTGCATTCTTGTAACCCCCTGATTACCAATTAGTTTTTCAAAAAAGTTATCTCAACAACGAGTCAGAAACGGTGTTTCACCAAATTTAACTTTTATTTGTTTTATGTCCGAAAAATAGCCTATAATACCATGACCCGATGCACCATAGCGAAGTTGCAAGTATCGTGGCTCCCGCAGCAACCAGCCCGCCTAGAATAAATCCCAGCACCGATATTCCAAAGTGGAAGGACAATGCCGAACCAGTTAAAAAGGTTGTGGAAAGCAGGTATGAAAACCGTCGCGGGTGCGGCGTCGCAGGCAGTAATGGCGCACGAAACAAATGACGGACGCCAATGTTATATACAAAATCAATAACCATGCCTCTTGGAAATATAGCTCCGCTTAAAGCTACAAGTGCCATTGCGCCAATCCAGATAGGCGATTGTAGGACCAGCCCGATCACAATAAGGACGAGACTGACTCCGGGTGTGAACCGCAGTGGCAAAGCATAACAGGCTTTGGTCTCATCATTGAGTTTTTCGAACCCTTGCTTATTTAGGTTGTTTTTTGTGAATGTGCTTATTTGTTTCATAATCATATTCTCCCTTTTTTGATTTATTGGAGTATATCCAATCATCAATTCATTATTGATTATACTATTGATTCCCTACGACAACCAATTGGTCCTTCCCTTGATTTTTAGCTTTCAGTATAGCTGAATTACTAATTTTATCAGTCGATCTCCAATCTAATATTTAATATTTCTAATGTTTAATATTATCCACTAACTTCATTACAATAACATTTTTTTATGAAGATATTATGTAGAATTCATCTGAGTTAAAAAATTACACTAAATATTTCTAATGTAAGAAATTTTGTGTATCTTTATTCAGGTTTGTTAGACAAATTGTTCGAATAGGGAATGTAGTTTGGTTTATAATCGATATCCTGCCCTTCGTGAAGTTTTCTATATATTGTGGTTATTTTAAAAAAGAGCATGCAGAACCCGTAGAAGCCGTTATGTCCTTGAGTTGCTCTAAAATCTCATATCCATTATATCCAATAAAACTTACATTCAATGTGTTAGGAAGCCTTTTATCAGGATGCCCATTCAATTTAATGCTCTCTCCAAAAGCCTTCATTAGGCTGATCCCATTTGAAACCAAGTACGTCTTCAACAAAAACCTTTGCGATTTCCGGATCATATTGTTTGCCAGCACATCGATTGATTTCTTCGGCTGCCTTTTCTTTCGTCCATGTTTCACGATAAGTGCGTTCGCTTGTCATTGCATCAAAGCTATCCGCAATACAGATAACTCGTGCAAATAAAGGTATTTCAGTACCCTTTAATCCTTTAGGATATCCGGTACCATCCCATTTCTCATGATGTGACAGGATTGCATCGGCAACCTGCGCAATCTCGTAGGAGGAACGGATAATCCTGCAGCCAATTTCGGGGTGCTGTTTAATTGTTTCAAATTCTGGTTCTGTAAGTCTGCCCGGTTTGTTCAAAATTCTTTCTTCGATGGCGATTTTGCCAATATCATGAAGAAATCCAACCAAGTTTAATGTGCTGACATTAGCATCTGACCAATGAAGAGCCAATCCAATATTACGACAAATCTCACCGACGCGCTTGGAATGTTCTTCTTCGCGTCGGTTTTTCTCATGCAATGTGTTCATAATAGTCTTAATGGTATGACTTCTCATGCTCTTGCTTTCGATTAGCTTATTCTTGTACATTAAGTCCTCGGCATCTTTGATTCCGATTTGGATATCTTCTTCGATATTCGTTTTCGTGGCCCACCCAAAGGAGATATCGACATTAATAGAGCTCACTTTCATATTGGAGCTCATTGACTTCGTCTTTTCTAAGATTTCCTGAGCTTGCAGCCAGTTGGTCTTCGGCAGTAGGATAATGAATTCGTCACCGCCCCATCTTGCAAGGATGTCACCCGGACGACAGGCAGCTTGGAGAGCGTCCGCAGCTTTTTTCAGTAGTTCGTCTCCAATTTTATGCCCGAAAGCATCATTGACAAGTTTCAATCCGTTTAAGTCACCTATGATTATAGAAACCGGAAGATTTGCTGCCTTGTCGATTCGATACAGGGATTCTTCATAATATCTTCGGTTATATAGTCCTGTTAGTGTATCGTGATAACTGAGATACTGATTTTGTTCCTGTGCTTTTTTGAGAAGTGTAACATTCAGTACAAAGCAGGTTAATCCTATGACATCCTTATCTTGTGCCAGAATTGGCGAAAAATAATTTTGCCAATACTCATGCAGGTTCTTATCGTCACTGAAATCCTCTAAAAGTGAAAAGCATTCACCGGACATAGCACGGTCAAAATTCTCTTTGGTTTGTTCTTTTGTTTCAGCTGCTTGAATCACGTCTAAAATATTCTCGCCAGGTTGGATTTCATGTTGCCAGCGCCTTAGCATTGAATGTCTGTGTCTGTTATTAAATGCAGTATATGAATAATTTTTATCAATAGCAAAGACCATGATTTCAGGCGAACTTTCCAAAATCGCGGAAAATAACATATTCGATTCTTCGAGTTTAATGTTAGCTTGATCTGTCCTTATTTTCGCATTAATTATCTTTTCGATCTTCGCAAAAACTAATCGAAAGAGGATTGTCGAAGTTACTATTACATAAAACCAACCCTTCGCGATATTGATTCTGACAAGCATTTCCGTATCGGTGACCAACTGACCGGCAATCCGGTCAGACAAGACAATCCATAAAGAACCAATCAAAAAGTAAATACTTGTAATCTTTAGTGCCTGAATCCAGGCTTTTTCTTCATCAAATCGAAGAGAGACGATCAGATTATTCAGTTTACGTTTTTCTTTTATGGGACTAGAAATATTGCTTTTTGTATTTGCCATAACAACCTGCCTCCACTCGCAATTATCTGATTTTTCGTTTATCACCAACAATTTCGTTTCTTCTCTCAATTTTACTTCATCATTAACCTGATTACAATCACTTTAATGTTTTTAGTTCGAAAATTTTATAATTTTATAATTTTTCTACAAAATGATGCACCGCCACCTTACACTAATTACACATAATATTTGGCAATTTACACCACTATTTGAGACTATATCCAATATCGTCTTTAGTTGAACATTATTGTTTCTGAAATTTAAGCAAAAAATCACCATTTTACAGGTGATTTTAAGTGCATTTGATTCATGATTTAACCTCATGTAGCAAGAATTCTCCCTCCTCTATTCAACCTTACTCGCGAATGCGAGAAGAATTGGTGGGAGATGAATTGCTACTTGTACCTTGACAATTATTATACAACTAAGCTTGACGAATTGCGATACCAATGGTATACGAGTTTATTGCGCTGTACTCAATATTTCTTTGAAAAAGGTAGCGGGGCATGAAACCTATTGAATAGCAATACCTAAAAATTATTGCCAGGACCTTTGGTTGTGTCAGGAAGGTGTATAACCTTTTACTGGAGAACAGTATTAAACTATACGAACAATCTAAACTTGGATCAGGAGTATTCGAAAGTCAAAAGCCGAAAACTCCGGCTAGTTTCAAAGTTGATCACGAGTATCTGAAGGAAGTTGACAGAAGGGCTTGAGAATTTTAGGGATAGCCTGATACTCAATCTTGTTGTATACTATGAAAATATAAAGAACCGTCGGTCCGACAAAGATAGCTTGGTAATAATGCGAACATTAGTTTGTACTTCCCAAGAAGCTCCCACCTCTATAGGTGGTGAGAGTAGGTCACATAGGCTATAAGAAAAAATATGAGGATTAGCAGAATATAAGAATTAGAAAATATAATTTGAGGTAAAAATGAACGTAGAAATTTATACTGACGGAGCATGTTCGGGGAATCCAGGGCCTGGAGGCTGGGCGGCAATACTTGTTGCAAAGGGAACCGAAAAGGAATTGAGTGGGTTTTGCGAAGTGGCTACAAATAATCGAATGGAGCTTACAGCTGCAATCGAAGGATTAAAAGCGCTTAAAATACCTTGCAATGTTACATTGTTCAGCGACAGCTCCTATTTGGTAAATGCTTTTATACTTAATTGGATTTCGAACTGGAAAATGAATGGATGGAAAAACGCATCGAAAGCTCCGGTTAGCAATATGGACTTATGGGTTATCCTTGATGAACTTTCCAATACACACAAAATAAAGTGGGAAAAAGTAAAAGGACATTCAGATCATCCATATAATAACCGCTGTGACAAACTTGCTGTTTTGGAAATTAAGCAAAACAACGGAAAAACGGACATAAAGGCCGAATAAATTTTCAAGAAATAATGCTGGTAATTTGGTATAATAATTACTGGTAAATAATATGACATTGATTGGACGGAAATAGAAAATGCATTTTGAAAAGACACTGGAAAATAAAGAGATTTATCGCGGCAGAGTTTTTACGGTTTTTGAGCAAACCGTTGAACTCGAAAATGGTAAAGTTGCAAAAAGAGAAATTGTTCGCCATAATGGTGGAGCTGCAATTGTTGCAATTGATGAGGATTTTAATGTTTATCTAGTTAGGCAGTTTCGCAAACCTTTTGATATTGAAACATTAGAAATTCCTGCAGGCAAACTTGAAATCGGGGAAGACCCTTATTTTTGCGCAGTAAGAGAGTTAAAAGAAGAAACTGGTGTTAGTGCTGGCGAAATTGAGTCTTTGGGATATATTTTAACAACACCTGGGTTTTGTGATGAGAAACTTTATTTGTATCTTGCAACTCATCTGTCACCTGGAAGGATGAATCTGGATTATGATGAATTCCTTTCATGTGAGAAAGTTCCGCTATCCGAATGCATTTTGAAGATTGAAAGAGGAGAAATAAACGATTCAAAATCAGTCATCGCAATCTTAAGAGCTGCAAGGAAATTTGGGATTTAGGTCCTTTAAAACATTAAACTCAATTAAACGAAAGGAATTTTTTGTTGCAACTAGTGATAAAGAATATCGGTAATGCATATGGCGTCTAACCAAGTCGATAAGAAAAAAGAAATCAACGGAATATTATATTTGGCTGCTTCGCTGATTTTTGCCGTTGCATATTATCTTGGTGATGCAACTGGTCTGATTGGTAAATTTGTTAGAGATATTGGATTTGGCTTTATTGGCGTTGCAGCTTATGCTATTCCAGTAATACTTTTTTATATGGCAATGGATTATTTTCTCGAAAGAGAGTCTAAAATAACACGTAAAAGATTCCTTTATATAACGATTCTTTTAATAACTTCAGCTGCAATCATTCAGGTTTTTTCGATACCATATGACTCATTCAAAAACCTTAGCCTGGATGATACTGGCAAATCCTCTGCAAGAGTTGCATTGCTTAATTTGTGGAAATTCGGAATCGAAGGGTTCCCATTCAAAGATAAAACAACAATCTGGACAGGTGGATTTTTAGGCGGAAGTGTTGCATTCGGGCTTGTAGCAATTGCAAATAAAGTCGGAGCAGCAATAATACTTATTGCGATTGCCATTTCTGAAATCATTCTTGTTTTTAATATTTCAGTTTCAAGAGCGATTTCTCAGACTAAAGATAAGGTTGATAACGTTCTACGCCAAGGTGTTGTAAATATTAAAGAGAATGCACAAAATCGCAAGGCAAATTATGATATTGTTATCGGCGAGAAAAAAGAAGAGACTAAAGCTGGATTCTTTAATATTCCAGAATTTTTAAAAGGCGACAATAAAAAGAAAAATGGGAAAGAGGCTGATGATAAGAACAGTGATGAAGAAAGCGATGAACAAATTCCGGAAATTAGACCTGTTTCAATTGATTCATACACAGATTTCGCAGGTGATGAGTCAGTTGATTTACCTGCAGGAATTAAAAGGGTTGATACGAATTCCAGCACGACTTCACACGAAGATAGTCACGCTGTAAGGAAGTTTTTATTGCCAAATGATGCCAACAACGAAAGAGGGACAGCGACTAAAGATGATGATTCAAGCGGAACATCTTATCCTCCAAGACCATACATAATGCCTTCAATCGAACTTTTAAACACAGAAGGCGGAAAGCTTGCGAAGAACGATTTGTTTACGATTCAAGCCCTTGGTAAGAAACTTGAAGAAACCATTGCAAGTTTTGGAATAGCAGCAAAAGTTGTAAATATTACTAATGGGCCAGTTATAACAAGATTTGAGCTATCCCCTGGACCGGGTGTAAAGGTAAGTAAAATAGTTGCACTTTCAGACGATATAGCGCTAAATTTAGCTGCAACAGGCGTTAGAATCGAAGCTCCAATTCCTGGTAAATCAGCAATTGGCATAGAAATTCCAAACAAAGAAATTTCTCCAGTAACTTTAAGAAGGCTAATTGAATCTCCTGAATTTAAGAATTCTACGTCACCTTTATCCGCAATTCTTGGCAGAGATATTCCTGGTAATCCCGTTATTTGCGATCTTGCAAAGATGCCTCATTTGCTTATTGCTGGAGCTACCGGATCAGGTAAATCCGTTTGTATTAATTCCATATTAATTAGTATTTTATACAAAGCATCCCCTGAGGATGTTAAATTGCTTATGATTGACCCAAAAGTGGTTGAGTTAAGTGTTTATAATGGAATTCCGCATTTACTTGCACCTGTTGTAACTAATCCTAAGAAAGCTGCAAATACACTAATATGGGCTGTTAATGAGATGACGAAACGCTATGCACTTTTTGCTGAAAGATCTGTAAGAGATGTGCAGGCGTATAATGGGTCTGCAAAAGCAGAAGGTTACGAAAAATTGCCACTAATTTTACTTGTTATAGACGAGCTCTCTGACCTAATGGCAACGACACCTACAGAAGTTGAAGATGCTATTGCAAGACTTACAGCGATGGCGCGTGCGGCAGGAATTCATCTAATTATTGCTACACAAAGGCCTTCTGTCGATGTAATAACTGGTGTAATTAAGGCAAATGTGCCTTCTAGAATTGCGTTTGCAGTTTCCTCACAGGTAGACTCAAGAACGATTCTTGATTGTGGAGGCGGCGAAAAGTTACTCGGGAAAGGTGATATGCTTTACTCTCCTATTGGTTCATCCAAACCAATTCGCGCGCAAGGTGCTTTTGTTACTGACAAAGAGGTAGAGCGAGTAACAGCTTTCCTCAAAAACCAGAATACACAAGGCTATGACAAAGAAATGGGCGAAGCAATAAACACTGCATCTACTTCGTCAAGTGCTGAGAATCACGATGACGAAAAAGAGGAGGATGAGCTTCTAATCAGCGCAGTATCAATTATTGTTGAAGCTGGATATGCGTCAATTTCGCTTTTGCAAAGACGTATGAATATTGGATATCCAAGAGCGGCAAGACTTATCGACCGTATGCAAGAAAAAGGCTATGTAGGTGTTTTTGAAGGAAGCAAACCGCGTAAAGTTTTAATTTCACCTCAACAATGGGCGGAATACAAGGTAAGAGAGGGGTACTAAAAATTTTTAGATGAGATTAGTAAAGAAATCTATAAAGACAATATCAGTAAACTATTGAGATAATAAATAGAAATTTAACATAATTATTATAAGACCGTATTATCAGAAAGATGAGCGGCGGAATGGAGATTTTAATGGCATTTTTGCCTGTTAATTCAAAAGATATGGAGCAAAGAGGATGGGATGAAATTGATTTTCTTTTCATTACAGGAGACGCATATGTAGATCACCCAAGCTTTGGAACAGCAATACTGACAAGACTGCTCGAGAAGAACGGATATAAGGTGGGTGTTTGTGCACAACCTAATATAAATGATAAGGATTCACTTAAGATAATGGGAACCCCAAGGTTCGGCGTTTTTGTTTCATCTGGTGTTGTTGACTCTATGGTTGACAACTATACAGCAGGAAAAAGAAAAAGACAAGACGATAAATATTCAGCAGGTGGAGTTGGCGGCAAACGTCCAGACCGCGCACTTATAAGATACTGCAATATGGTAAGAGAGCAATTTGGAGAGATACCTCTTGTAATAGGTGGGGTTGAGGCAAGTCTTAGACGTTTTGCGCATTATGATTACTGGGATAATAAGGTCAGGCGTTCAATTTTACAGGATACTCGTGCAGATATTCTGGTTTATGGTATGGGCGAAAAGCCAATCAATGAAATAGCATCTTATCTTGCGAAGGGCGTTAATCCAAGGAAACTTGCTGCTATTAGAGGCACATGTGTATTTTTAAAAAAAGAAAACTTCTCTAAATCAATTATACAATTTCTCGAGCCTTTCGATGATTATAAATTTAATAATAAAGAGTATACGATTGATCAGCTCAAAAGGAGTGTTTTACCTCAGGATGATAAATACTTGCTGTTACCATCTTTCGATGAAGTATCCGAAAATAAGACAGCATATGCGGTTGCATTTAAGGCGCAATATGAAGAACAGGACCCTGCTTGTGGAAAGATTCTTATCCAAAAGCATTCTGAGCGAGTTGTAATTCAAAATCCACCGCAAACCCCAATGACAACGAAAGAAATGGATGCCATTTACGCGTTGCCATTTGAGAGAAATTTCCATCCGATGTATTTAGAATCTGGCGGAGTGCCTTCTATTGAGGAAGTTAAATTTAGTCTCACGAGCCAGCGGGGGTGCTTTGGCGGTTGCCATTTTTGCGCTATAACATTCCATCAGGGTCGCATAATTCAGCATAGAAGCCCGGAATCACTAGTTGAAGAAGCAAAAATTATTACTCAGGATAAAGAATTTAAAGGTTATATCCATGATGTTGGCGGACCAACAGCGAATTTTTATAATCCTGCATGTGATAAGCAAAAGAAAGGCGCTGTATGCAAAAACAAGTCTTGTTTGCATCCAGTTATGTGTCCTTCGTTGAAGGTCGACCATACGGATTATCTCGATGTACTTAAGAAAGTCCGTGCTGTTGATGGTGTCAAAAAAGTTTTCATTCGCTCAGGAATACGTTTTGATTATGTAATGGCTGACCATAAGACAAATTTTCTCGACGAACTATGTAAAAATCATGTAAGCGGACAGTTAAAAGTTGCGCCAGAGCATATTTGCAGCAGTGTTCTTAATGCCATGGGTAAACCTAGGAATGAAGTCTACGAAGAATTTAAGGAAGCATACCAGACAATTAACAAGAGAATTGACAAAAACCAATTTCTTGTACCATATTTAATTTCCGGACATCCAGGTTGTACATTAAAAGATGCGATTGAGCTTGCACTTTATATAAAGAAAAATAGAGTTATGCCTGAGCAGGTTCAGGATTTTTATCCAACTCCAGGAACAATTTCGACAACTATGTATTATACGGGAATAAATCCAATTACTTTTGCTACTGTTCATGTACCGGACGAAAACGAAAAGACAATGCAAAGAGCTTTGCTTCAATTTTCAAAGCCCGAAAACCGTTCTGTTGTTGAAAGAGCTCTTGCAATTTCAAAGCGACAGGACCTCGTAGGGTATGGACCGGATTGTCTTCTGTCTCCTTATCGCGCAAAAAGAAAGAATAGGAATAGTGCCGATAATGAAAACGAGAACGAAAGCGAAAACGAAATCACCATTGGCCGCTCTGCTTCAGACGAAAAGCATGCGGCGGAAATAATCAGAGGTACCAGCACAAAGTCAAGACCTGCTTTCAAGAAAGATAGAAGACAAGATGATAAAAAGCAAGGCGAAAGAAAGCAAGGCGAAAGACAACAAGGCGAAAGAAAGCAAGGCGAAAGAAAGCAAGCCGAAAGACAACAAGGCGAAAGAAAGCAAGGCGAAAGACAACAAGGCGAAAGACAACAAGGCGAAAGACAACAAGGCGAAAGACAACAAGGCGAAAGACAACAAGGCGAAAGACAACAAGGCGAAAGACAACAAGGCGAAAGACAACAAGGCGAAAGACAACAAG
>JBBQKF010000026.1:0-34067 GCA_038326615.1 Saccharofermentanales bacterium
CACTACTACTACTACTACTACTACTACTACTACTACTACTACTACTACTACTACTACTACTACTACTACTACTACTACTAATGATTCTAATAATAATATAAGTTTAATTCAATAGTACTATATTCTATCAGATTAGGTTTAAATTTTCTACGACTTTCTGAGTCATTTCTTTAGTTCCGATAACTTTTTTAGTAGTATCAGCTTTGTCAAAAGAAATATCAGCTGTTCTATATCCAGCTTCAAGCGTTTTTGCAATTGCCATTTCAATCGCTGCAGCTTCCTTTTCTAGACTAAAAGACATTCTGAGCATCATAGCCGCTGAAAGTATTGTTGCAAGCGGATTTGCGATGTTTTTACCTGCAATATCTGGAGCTGAACCATGAATAGGTTCGTACATTCCAGGTTTCCCTTGTTGGCCTATTGATGCAGAAGGCAGCATACCAATTGAACCTGTAATCATTGCTGCTTCGTCTGAAAGAATGTCACCAAACATATTTGTTGTAACAACAACATCAAAATCACCTGGTCTTTTTATTAATTGCATTGAGGCATTATCAACATACATATGATCAAGAGTTACTTCAGGATAATCCTTTGCTACTTTTATTACTACTTCTCTCCATAATCTTGAGCTTTCTAAAACATTTGCTTTGTCAACGCTCGTTACTCTTTTGTCCCTTTTCATTGCTATTTCAAAAGCACATTTTGCAATTCTTTCAACTTCCATTACGCTATAACGCTCTGTATCATATGCTTCCTGGCCATTTGGTCCATCATTTCTGCCACGATCTCCGAAATACATGCCACCTGTTAGTTCTCTGACAAAACATATATCAATACCTTTAGCTGCCGTTTCAGGATGCAATGGGCAAGCACTTGCAAGAGCACTATGTAGTATCGCTGGGCGAATATTTGCATAAAGTCCAAGTTCTGATCTTAACCCAAGTAATGCTCTTTCGGGTCTTTTGTCTCCGGGAAGATTGTCCCATTGCGGTCCCCCGACAGCTCCTAGTATTACTGCATCACTTTTCTTACAGGCGGCAACTGTTACAGCAGGAAGTGGAGATCCTGTTACATCTATGGCTATTCCACCTGCAAGCAATTCGTCATAAGTAAATTCATGTGAATATTTTTTGGCAATTACATCAAGGACTGCCCTCGTTGCATTTGTTACTTCAGGACCAATCCCATCTCCTGGTATCATGGCAATTTTAAATTTACTCATATTATCCCCCTAAATTCGAATTAATCAAATCTTTCTATAAACCTAGCCTTTAAACCTAACAATCAAATCTAACGTTTTCTATTTTTTTTCTATAAATCAATCGAGTCGTTATTTAAATAACTATAATTCAATCCATTCATAATTTTAATTTCTTAAAGTCGAATTAGTTTTTTCTTAATTTCATCAAATTGAGCCAAGTTTATGTACTAATTTCTCAAAATCGAGTTAAGTTTATATCCTAATTTCTCTGAGTCTATTCTTGTTTCTATAAATCTTTTTAAATAAACTATTATTTATTTAAAATTATTTTTTACTCGCAATATATCCCAGAAGGCCTTCTTTTTCAATTATTTTCTTAATAAATTCAGGAAAAGGCATTGCCTGCCATGATTCGCCCGTAGTAAGATTTTCTATTTTACCAGTATCAAAATCAACATGAACCTCATCCCCATCGTTAATTCCTTCTACAGCTTTTGCAGATTCCATTATTGGAAGCCCAATATTGATTGCATTTCTGTAGAAAATTCTTGCAAATGAAGGTGCTATAACACATGATATTCCACTTACTTTAATAGCAACAGGTGCATGCTCACGCGAAGAACCACAACCAAAGTTTGGTCCTGCTACAATAATGTCTCCTTCTTTTACTCTCTCAACAAAAGTCTTATCAATATCTTCCATGCAATGCAATGCAAGAAATTTAGGATCCGACTGGTTTAGGTATCTTGCTGGAATTATAACGTCTGTATCTACATTTGCTCCGTATTTAAAAACTTTTCCTTTTGCTTCCATTTTATCCTCCTGTTTAATAGCACTGATAATTTCAATTTGTTATGTTGTTCACTAATTTTTTTGTTAAATATTTTTTGTTAAATATTTTTTGTTAAATATTTTTTACTCAAAACCTTTTATTAAATATTTTCATCACGTGTTTTAATCAAATTTTTTATCTCTTCTATTAATTATACGTTCTTAATTTGTTCTAATAATTGTAAATACAATCTATAATCTATAAATTTGCAAATTAAAGATCCTCTGGCTTTGCAATATATCCTAAAATCGCAGATGCAGCTGCAACCGCTGGAGACGCAAGGTAAACTTCAGATTCTACATGACCCATACGTCCAACAAAATTACGGTTTGTTGTACTGACGCATTTTTCGCCTGCAGCAAGGATTCCCATGTGTCCCCCAAGACAAGGTCCGCATGTAGGTGCACTTACGACTGCTCCTGCTTCAACAAAAATTTCAAGAAGACCTTCTCTAAGACTTTGAAGATAAATTCTCTGAGAACCCGGCAATATTATACAGCGAATACCTTTAGCAACTGAGCGACCCTTAAGAATGTTTGCAGCAACTCTCATATCGCTCATACGTCCATTAGTACATGAACCAATAACAGCCTGGTCAATTATTACTTTTCCGAAGGTGCCAACAACCTTCGCATTTTCGGGGAGATGAGGAAACGAAACGGTATAATCGATTTTTGAAAGGTCTATTTCGATTGTTCTTTCGTATTTTGCGTCATCATCTGCAACAACAACATCGTATTGACCTGCATTATATCTGATAGGTGCAAATTCCTTGATGTATTCAATTGTTGTTTCATCAACTGGAAAAATCCCATTTTTGGCACCGGCCTCAATCGCCATATTAGCTATTGTAAAACGGTCATCCATTGTTAATGTTTTAACGCCTTCACCAGTAAACTCCATTGATTCATATAATGCTCCATCAACACCAATCATTCCAATTATATGGAGAATTAAATCTTTGCCAGTTATACCAGGCTTAAATTTATTGTTAAGTACAAATTTAATTGCTTCAGGAATACGAAACCATGTCTGCCCTGTTGCCATAGCACATGCCATATCTGTACTTCCAACGCCAGTAGAAAAAGCGCCAACTGCGCCATATGTACATGTGTGCGAATCAGCTCCGATTATTACATCCCCTGGAAGTGTAAGGCCGTTTTCGGGAAGAATTACGTGCTCAACGCCCATTCTTTTCTCGCCTTGTTCAAAATAGTTTACAATCCCCTGTTCCTTTGCAAACTCACGGATTGTTTTGCATTGCTCCGCAGATTGAATGTCTTTGTTTGGCGTGAAATGGTCAGGTACAATTGCGATTTTATTTTTGTCAAAAACCTCGCACATGCATGTTTTCTTGAATTCTTTGATTGCCGGTGGTGTTGTAATATCATTTCCGAGCACTAAATCTAATTTTGCTTCAATTAATTGCCCAGCAACCACACTTTCAAGGCCTGCGTGTTTTGCTAGAATTTTTTGTGTCATGGTCATTCCCATATTATTTATTCCTTTCTCTTTTTACGATTAAAATAATTATCAACTATCCTATACGATATTCTTAAGGCAAGCATTTAAAAGTTCTTACAAACCAATAATATTTGTTTAAATTTACTTTATTCCAGTGCATAAATTTAAAAAATAATAATACTCTGAAATTTGAAATAGCGCTGTCTTATTTGATTTGTTTTATAATTCACCAGAATTAATTCATTATTTCTCTCTATTAATCTTATCTCGCATTAACTTATATTCCACCGAATCCACAAGTGCAATCCACGATGCTTCTAATATGTCCGTAGAAACTCCAATGGTACTCCATATGTCTTTGCCATCAGTAGATTCAATTAAAACTCTGACTTGAGAGGCAGTAGCTTGAGTATCGAGAACACGAACTTTATAATCCGTCAGTCTTATTTGCTTAAGTATCGGATAAAACACTTCCAACGCTTTTCTAAGTGCTCTATCCATTGCATGAACTGGCCCATCGCCTTCACTTGCAGTAACTTCGCTTATTCCTTCAACGTTTATTTTTATGAAAGCACTAGCGCTGTATTCACCTGACCATGGAAGTTCGCCGGAAATTCTCATCTTTTCTAATTCAAAAAAAGGATTGTAAAGTTTTAATTCTTTGCAAATCAGAAGTTCCTGAGAAGCCTCCGCACCTTCGAAATGATAACCTTTATGCTCAAGTTCTTTAAGTTTTGCAAGAATTTTAGGAACTTCGGGAGCGCTTTTATCAAGTTCCGGCTTATATTTTCTAATAACATCAAGTAATGCACTTCGTCCGGAAATTTCAGACATCAAAAACCTTCTGTTGTTCCCGACCATCTCAGGAGAAATATGCTCAAAAGTTGAAGGATTTTTCTTTACCCCATCAACATGCATACCAGCTTTGTGTGAAAATGCCGATAATCCAATATATGGCTCTTGTCCTGTAAGTTTAATGTTTGCAATTTCTGCCATTGTTCTTGCAACTCTTGTAATATCTTCCATCGAATCTTCTGGTATGCACTTAATCTTATATTTCAGCTGAAGATTAGGAATCAAAGTTGAAAGGTTTGCATTTCCGCATCTTTCTCCGATTCCGTTAAATGTACCCTGAAGATGAGTTGCCCCAGCAAGGATTGCAACAAGTGAATTAGCAACCGCAAGTCCAGAGTCATTATGACAATGTATTCCAATTTTGCAATCAAGAAATTCCACTGCCTCTTTAACGCATTTTTCAATCAATTCAGGCATTGTAGCTCCGTTTGTATCGCAAAGAACAACTGCATATGCGCCACCCTCTCCAGCAGCTTTAAGGCACTCAATCGAATATTCGGAATTTGATGAATATGCCTCGAAGTAATGTTCTGCATCAAAAATTACCTGCTTGCCTAAGCTGACAAGATATTCGACTGAATCTTTTAGCATTTCCTGATTTTCTTTAAGTGAGCATCCTAAAATGTCTCTTACTTCTGTATCCCAGACCTTGCCAAAAATTACAACGGTCTCAGTATTAGCCGCTACAAGATTTGCAATTCCCTCATCTTGTGAAGACAAAACACCTTTACGTCTGGTACTTCCAAAAGCTGTAAGTTTGCTACACTCCTTAAGCTGGCATTTATTGTTGAATTCTGCAAAAAACTCACGATCCTTAGGGTTTGATCCAGGATTACCAGCTTCAATGAAGCCGATTCCAATTGAAGACAATAAATCAGCAATCTTAAACTTGTCATTTACCGAAAACGAAATACCTTCAGATTGTGCGCCATCACGAAGGGTAGTATCTAAAATTTCGATTGAATCTGGTTTCATTACATTGCCCTCCCTATTTTTTTTCGTCTGCTGTTTTGCTTAAATCGTCAACAAGTTGGTTTATTGCATTTATATATGCTTTTGCTGATGACTCCAAAATATCTGTGCTAACAGCTCTTCCTTTATAGAACTCGCTTCCGTTACGAATTCTCACTCTAACTTCACCTTGTGCGTCCTGTCCTTCAGTAACTGCCTGTATCGAATAATCATCAAGAGTAGGTTTAACTCCCGCAATTTTATTTATAGCTGTAAACATCGCATATACGGGGCCATCTCCAACAGCCACTTGTTCAGCTAATACACCTTGCTTATCAAGGCGAACCGATGCAGTTGCTGTTATTGTATTTCCAGTATTAACCACGAACCTGTCAAGCTTGTAAAGCCCATTTATTTCTTCTTCTTTACGTTGAACACCCATAAGCACTTCAATGTCTTTATCATGAACAATCTTCTTACGGTCAGCAAGTTCTTTGAATTTACTAAATAATAAATCACGTTCTTCAGCTGATCCTGCAAATCCTAAGTTCTTAAGACGATCATCAAATGCATGACGGCCAGAATGTTTGCCTAAAACCATCTGTTTCGTAGGAATTCCAACTTCTTCGGGTGTCATTATTTCATATGTGAGCGGATTTGCCATTACACCGTGCTGATGTATTCCAGATTCATGTGCAAATGCATTTTGTCCAACAACAGCTTTATTAATCTGAATCGTTGTACCTGTAACTGCTGACACGAGTCTGCTTGCTCTAAATATTTTCTTTGTATCAATATTTGTATCACAGCCGAAATAATCTGTTCTTGTCTTAAGCGCCATAACGACTTCCTCTAAAGCTGCGTTACCCGCACGTTCACCAAGTCCGTTAATTGTACACTCAATCTGAGTTGCACCTGCTTTAACGGAAGCAAGTGAATTTGCAACTGCCATTCCAAGGTCGTTGTGACAATGAACTGAAATAATCGCCTTTTCTATTCCACTTGTATTTTTCATAATGTATTCAATAAGACTTGCCATTTCTAGTGGAGATGAATACCCTACTGTGTCTGGCACGTTAATTGTTGTGGCTCCGGCGGCAATAACTGCTGAAAATATTTTGCAAAGAAAATCTTTGTCGCTTCTGCTAGCATCTTCTGCAGAAAATTCTACTTCTGGACAAAAAGACTTTGCATACTTTACCATACTTGTTGCTCTTTCGAGAACCTGATCAGGAGTCATTCTAAGTTTATAATCCATATGAATTGGTGATGTCGCAATAAATGTATGAATAACAGGGGAAACTGCATTTTTAACCGCTTCCCATGCACGGTCAATGTCTCCTGTTGTTGCACGAGAAAGACTTGCCACTCTTGCATTTTTAATGATTCTGGAAACTTCACTAACCGACTGGAAATCACCCTGGGAGGCAATAGCAAAACCTGCCTCAATTACATCCACTTTCATAGCTTCTAGCGCAATTGCAACCTCTAATTTTTCTTGTAGATTCATACTACACCCTGGAGCTTGTTCTCCATCTCTAAGAGTTGTGTCAAAAATTCTGATTGATTTTTTGTCTTGCATGATAATACCTCCTTTTCTTTTTTCATTAATTATGATTTGTGATTGTACAAAAATGATACCTTTAAATGATTTGAAATACAATCCCAGAATCATGCTCTTTTTTTAACGTTTTTCTACTGTTTATTCTGTTTTAACCATTATAACGCCAAAATTGATAAAAAAACACCCCACATACAATTTATAGTTATATGCAGGGTGTAATTCAAAATTTTATTAAGAGTATAAATAGTTTCAATTGATTATGCTTGAGGTGAATTAGTTGTTCCTGGTTCAATTTCCGGAGGAGCAACAATAGTTCCTGGTTCTGAATTTTCTGGAACATGATGTTTAGTGGATTCACTTTCGACATAAGGAATGCCAAGGTAAACTGCTTCGAACTCAGGTCCATCGATTTTTTCTTTTTCGAGCAGCTTAGCAGCAAGGTTATGAAGAGTATCAATTTTCTCTTTAAGCAAAGCTAGTACCTGTTCGTATGCACTGTCAATGATTACTTTTATTTCGTCATCGATAATTGCAGCAAGTTTATCACTGTAATCTCTTATATGTCCGTAATCTTTTCCGAGGAAAACTTCGCCCTCAGAAGCAAAAACGAGGTTCGGAAGTTTATCGCTCATACCGTACTTGGTTATCATATCTCTAGCAACAGTATTACATGCCTGTAAGTCAGAAGATGCGCCAGTGCTGATTTCGCCTAGAATAATTTGTTCAGATGCTCGTCCACCAAGAGAAACCATTATTTCAACCATAAGATTATGTTTGGTCGTGTAATACATATCTTCGTGAGGCTTGTGAGCTGTGTAACCGCCGGCAGCACCTGATGGAATTATTGAAACTCTTTCAACTTTGTTGGTTTCTGATAGAGCACGTAAAACTATTGCATGGCCAGCTTCGTGATATGCTGTAAGTTTCTTTTCTTTTTCGCTAATAAGTCTGCTTTTCTTCTCTGGACCTACCATGATTTTAAATACAGCTTCTGAAATATCTTCATAAATAATTTTCTTTGCATTCCTGCGGGCTGCAAGAAGAGCCGCTTCGTTAAGAAGATTAGCAAGATCTGCACCGGTGAATCCAGGAGTCATCTTAGCAATCTCTTTTAGGTCAACAGATGTATCAAGTGGTTTATTACGAGCATGAACTTTAAGGATTTCTTCACGCCCACGAATATCAGGTCTTGTTACTGCAATACGACGGTCAAAACGACCTGGTCTTAAAAGTGCAGGGTCAAGAATGTCAGGACGGTTTGTTGCAGCCATTACAATGACTCCTTCATTAGGTCCGAATCCATCCATTTCGACAAGTAGTTGGTTTAGTGTCTGCTCGCGTTCATCATGTCCGCCACCCATGCCAGCTCCACGGTGTCTGCCAACAGCATCAATTTCGTCTATAAAAACAATACATGGAGATTTCTTCTTAGCAGTTTCAAAAAGATCTCGGACTCTTGAAGCACCGACACCAACAAACATTTCGACGAAGTCTGATCCGGAAATTGAATAGAAAGGAACGCCTGCTTCACCAGCAACTGCTTTAGCAAGTAATGTTTTACCTGTACCAGGAGCACCAACTAGCAAAACACCTTTTGGAATTTTTGCTCCAAGTTCAATGTACTTTGCAGGATTTTTGAGGAAGTCAACAATTTCTGTAAGCTCCTCTTTTTCTTCATCAGCACCAGCAACATCTTTAAAAGTTACCTGATTTTTAGTTGGGTCATTAAGCCTTGCGCGGCTTCTTCCAAAGCTCATCGCATTCTTGCCATCAGAATTCTGTCTGTTATATGTAAACCAGAAGAAAAATGCAATTCCGCCAAACATCAATATTATGAAAATAAGGTTAATCCATGTTGAAAAATCAGCAGGTTCCTTATAATCGTAAATAAATGTAGCGTCCTTAGCTTTCGTCGCTTCAAGTGTTTCATAAATTTTCTGCATCCAAAAAGCAGATACCCTGACAATTATTTCTTTCGGTTCCCCTGCAGCAGGTGCTTTTGGCTTAGCAATTAATGAGTAACCATTAACAGTCACTTCTGAAATCTTGCCCGCTTCAATCTGTGATATTACAAATGATACGGTTACCGGTTTCTTGCCGGAATTTTGTGATACTAAAATGGACAGCGCAATTATGACAACCAACATGATTGCATAAAAAGACATCCCACTTATACGGCTCGGTTTTTTCATGTGTTATTTCCTCCATCATCTCCTAAAATGCTTACGTCTGCTAGATGCCTGTAGTCTCCATCAAAATCAAGTCCATATCCGACAATAAACTCATCAGGAATTCTTTGACCAATATAATTAACTAAAACATCAACTTTGCGTCTTTCGGGTTTGTCAAATGCTGTACAAATTGCAATACTTGCTGGATTTCTTGTCGCAAGCAATTCCTTAAGGTGTTTAAGTGTCAATCCTGAATCAATAATATCTTCAACAATTATTACATGTTTACCTGTAATATCTGAATCAAGATCCCTTAATATTCTTACAACTCCGCTTGTTGATGTTCCGTTTCCATAACTCGAAACCGACATAAAATCAACCTGAACTGGAATTGTTATTTCCCTGACAAGATCAGCCATAAAGATAAATGCGCCTTTAAGCACACATACCATCAAAATTTCCTTCCCAGCATAATCGCTTGAAATTTGTTTCCCGATTCTCTTTACAAATTCTGCGATTTCTTTTTTACTTATCAAAATTCCTTTAACATATTTTGACATAGAACCTCCTATAAAACTACATACTACCACTCAATTTAGCAATCAAGATGTTTTAATTTTTACCGAACTATGAACGATATTCAATATTTATCATAACATAGTCATTATCTTGATTTCCAGTCGGCGCAAATTCCCAAATCGCGGGAATTTTAAGCTCCGGTATCCAGATTATTTCCTGACCATCAGCTAACATAATTAAATCATGTCTTTTGCTACTCGGAATTTTCTTCTCGTTTAGGTATTTCTTTAGTGTTTTCTTAGACCCCTTATTATCAGGTATAATGAAATCACCCTCCCTGCGATAGCGCCACACAGCTTGTGCAAGACGATTTGCAGGAAAACACCTTGCCATAGCATTATAAACTACTTCATTCGGATTCTCAACGAATTTTGCACAGATAAATAATTTTATTTCATTTTCATATACGGATTCATTAGTTTTCAGTGGAATTTGTATGGATTTGTTCTTCTCTATTGTCGTTTTCTTCAAATTTAAAATAGCATTCCAGTCGTCTTTGTTTTTTACAAAAAGATTGTTTTCTATTATGCACGCGCACAAGTTATCCGATAAGTGAATGCAGGAGTAATTTTTTCCTTTTTCTAAAAGACTCACGATTGATTGTGTCTGTGTGTATGAAAGATTTCGCATATCGCCTTTCACTTTTGAATATAAAATGCGAATAAGTCTTGTAAGTAAGGCATCACCTGATTCCAGGGCAAGAATACGAGGCAACGAAAATACTGTAACGTCTTTTTGTTTTTCGTCGGTCGTCATGTTTTCGATTTCATCATTTATTCTGTATTCAATTTCGCCGCTTATTCTGTTTTCAATTTCACCGCTTATTTTGTTTTCAATTTCGCCGCCTATTCTGTTTTCAATTTCACCGTTTGTGCTGGATGTCATTACTTCAGGTGCACTACACTCTAATTTGTCAACTGCGCTACAGGTCACTTTATTAATTGTACTGCAAGCAGTCTCATCAAATTGTCTTAAATCAGAATCATCAAAGGTTTTGTTCGCAATTTCATCAAATTTCTGTTGCGCTAGATTATCAAGAAAGTCAGAATCAATTTTGCACAATTTACCAGTTCTATTAATTGAAGCTGTGAAGTCCCTTCCAAAAAGCTTATCGATAATAGGTACTAGTTCAATTCTTACTTTATTTCGATCAGCAAAAAGTTCATTGTTAGTGTGGTCATTTCTATAAGCAATTGAATTCGAATCAAGATACTCCAAGACATCTTTCTTGGGAACATCAAGCATAGGTCTTATTATATTACCATATTTATAATCCATGCCCGTTAGTCCTTCGATGCCACATCCGCGGATCAGATTAAGAATTATCGTCTCAGATTGATCTTGCATGTGATGCGCGACAACAATTTTCATATTATTTTCATCTGCGATTGTATTTAAATAATCATATCTAAGAATGCGTGCGCCCTCTTCCGTTCCAAGGCCTGTTTGTGTGCAGTACTCTTTGACATCATAAGATGTTGCATGAAAGGGTATATTATGGATTTTGCAGTAGGACATAATAAAAGTCTGATCTTTATTGGATTCTTCACCTCTTAAGTTATGGTTCACATGAGCAGCTTCAATTTTATAATCATAAATCTTCGAAAGTTCTCGAAAAACCTCCAGAAGGCACATTGAATCAGACCCTCCGGACACAGCTAAAAGAACACAGTCGCCATCTTCTAGCAAACCATGTTCTTTAATGGTATTTATTACTTTGCAAGGCAAGGAATCATTAATTTTATTAATTTTATTAATTTTATTAATTTTATTAATTTTATTAATTTTATTAATTTTATTAATTTTATTAATTTTATTAATTTTATTAATTTTATTAATTTTATCACTTTCAGGATTCATAATAATAGTATTACTCTACCTTCCTGAAGAATTTGGATCAGTTGGCATACTTGAATCTTCAGGTTCAAAAAACATAGTATATTTGGGCCACCAGCTCATTTTAACTGTTCCTGTCTGTCCAGAACGGTTTTTGGCTATGATAACTTCAGCATCTTCAATCTCAAGTTGCATCTGATCCTGATCATAATAATGGTCACGGTATAAAAACATTACAACGTCAGCATCCTGCTCAATTGCACCAGAATCTCTAAGGTCAGAGAGCATCGGTCTTTTGTCATTACGAGCTTCGCATGCACGGCTTAACTGAGATAAGGCAATAATCGGAACATGCAGTTCCTTTGCCATTATTTTAAGAGATCTTGATATGTCAGAAATTTCTTGCTGCCTGCTTTCGTTTCTGTTGCCATTATTTCCACTCATAAGCTGAAGATAGTCAATAACTATTAATCCGAGGCGGCCTTCGAGCTTAAGCTGACGGCATTTTGACATCATTTCGATAACATTGGTTCCAGAACGGTCGTCAATATAAACTTCTGTGTTATATAACAAAGGAAGAGCCTTAGATATTTTTTCCCAGTCATCAGGTTTTAGCTCTCCTGAACGAAGTGTTCTTGAATTAACAAGAGCCTGTGCGCTAAGCATACGGTTTCCAACTTCTTCTTTTGACATTTCAAGGCTAAAAATAGCTGCTGGTACTTTATATAGCATGGCAGCTTTCTGTGCAATATTTAACGCAAAAGCAGTCTTTCCCATCGCAGGTCTTGCTGCAATTATAATCAATGCACCATGTCCCATTCCACCTAATGCTCTATCCAAACGAGAAAATCCACTCTTAATAGATCTCTCGGAAGCTTTTCCTCTTGCGAGTTCACTTATCTCATTGATTGTTCTCCCCATAATATCTTTAAGACTTTCAAATCCAGATACGTCACGATTTTCCCTGATTTCATAGATTCTCTTTGCCGCAATACTCAAAAGCTCATTGGCGTCCTGCGCGTCTTCATAACACATTGCATTAACTTCATCCATCGAGGCTATTAGTTTTCTTAGTATTGCTTTCTGTCTTACTAGTTCGGCATATTGTGCTGTATTTGCCATAAATGGCACTAGGTCAGGAAGAGTACTAATATATAAAATTCCGCCTGCCTTTTCCAGTAAAGCCTTATTTTCAAGGGCATCCGAGACAGTAATAATATCTACGGGTTTACTTGTAAGATAAAGTTCACAAATAGCTTCGTAAATCAAGCGATGGTCAGGACGGTAGAAGTCTTCAATTTTAAGGATAGCGGTAACTTCAGCAAGTGCTCTGTCGTTTGACATAGCACAACCAAGTACAGACTGTTCAGCCTGGATATGGTTTGGCGGTACTTTACCTGTAAATAATTGAGATGACTCCTTGTTCGCCATAATTCCTCCGTAAGATTTCTAGATTTATTTGTTTAATTCGGTAACTTTAATTTTTATTTTTGTTGAAACTTGTGTGTGTAGCTTTACTTCAACTTCAAATTCTCCAACATTTTTAATATGAACAGGAATAGTTATACCTCTTTTGTCTACTTTATAGCCAGCTTTACCAATTGCATCAGCAACATCCATACTTGTAACAGCACCATAAAGTCTTCCGCCTTCACCACATTTCATTGGCAAAGTGATAACCTTCCCCTGCATTTCTTTACCCATGGCTATTGCTGCTTCAAGTTCCCTTTGTGTTCTTGCAGCCTCAGCCTTTTTCTTTATTTTAATAGAATTAAGGTTTGAAGGCGTAGCTTCCAGTGCCAGATTCTTCTTAAATAGCATGTTGTTGGCATACCCTGTGCTTACCTCAACAATGTCTTCTGCTTTCCCTACTGATTTTACGTCCTGCAATAATATTACCTTCATTTCGATACCTCCATGATTCATTTAATAATTTAACATCGTTATTGTAACATTGAACATCAATATATTCTAGACCAACCAGCAATTTCGGCTTGAAAATATTTTCTGTCAGCTCTACCGCCATTGTTATTTGATCTTCAACCCTCGAAGATATATCTTTTGTTCATCTTTTTTTTAAAAAAGATAACTAAATTCTGCTGATACCATTTATCTGCGAAAGTTTGATATTTTCATATATAAAACATGATTTATCCAGATTTTTTTGCTACATAATAAAAAATTTGCGGAGCAATAATCGCAATAGAAAACAAAATGCATATTATATTGAAAGATGAAACAAAAATTATATAAATTATAAACGCAACTTCAACTACCGTGAAAATATAAAAAACGAATTTTGAAAATACACTAAGAATAATGAATATACCTATTAATAGGAAAATAAGCAAAAACATCACTACTCCCAAAGGCAGATTGTTACCTTGTATTGATATCAATGGAAGATATGTTCCTAAAACCATAAAACCAAATAGCCCAAACGCAATAATTGCCTCAAAAGAAATCACTATCAAGGAAATATTTCGCACTTTAATTTCGTTCAATTCATTTCACCGCCTTACAATATCCAGCCATAGCAATCAATTCCTGCCCTTCTTTAGTGACTAAATAATCTCTAAGTATTCTCGCAGGTGAATCCTGCGGTTCATCCTTGCGTATAATTGCATAATAATTTGAGGAAAATGGATATGCACCGCTAATAAGATTTTCATTTATTGGTGCTATACCGTTGATTTTTATTACTTTTATATTATCATTCTTATAAAGATTGTTTATATAGTAGTAATAAGTATATCCTATGCTTACCGGTCCATTTTTATATTCTGCGACTGCATCTACTAGCATTCCCATACCAATGTGTATTTTCGCGTCAATTGGCGATAACATCTGCTTTCCCTTCATTACCATTTGCTCCATCACAGTTTGACTGCCAGAGTTTTGCTCACGCTGATAAGCTTTAATTTCTAAATCCTCACCACCAACTTGATTCCAGTTAGTAATTTTCCCAGTATAAATATCTTGTATCTGAGTTACAGTCAACGAATCGACTGGATTATTTTTGTGTGTAATAAATACAAATCCATCTTTTGCAATTGGGGTTAAATCAAGCTCCACATTTCTATTTTTAGCATACAGCTTTTCTTCTTCAGAAGGTGGTGTGACTAATATTAAGCTGGTCTCATTTGTGGTGTTTTCTCCCTTATATACACCATCAATCAAATTCAAATAAGCGGAGTGCGTAGTAGAATGAAAGACAACTGAACTTTGTTCTACTTGACTATCAGTAAAATCATAAAACTGTCGAAATATTTCAGCAGTAATAGGAATAGTTGCTGTTGACCCATCTATGATTGCCATATCATTCTCGTTTATAATAGGGGCGACGATTATCTTTTTCCAGTTATCTGGTCGTGTTAGCATTACATTGATATTGCTTGTTTTGTCAGCAATTCCCACTGGTTTTTGATTGAGCATTATAATAAGAATTTGAACACTAACCGCAAGAACTAAAGCGATTAAAATGCCACCTGATATTATTGCTATCTTTTTTAACATACACACCTCCGGAAATCTTTTGTCACTTAATAAATTTTACTATATAGTGTTACTAATTACAATGGTATTATCTTACATATGAAAAATTATAACGGCTCGCAAATATACCAAGCGGCTCGCAAATTAACATCTATTACTCGAACATCCCGAAAGTTCTCTTTCATCTCAAGCTTAGTATTTTTAATAAAATTGAAATAATCTCCTCCTTCGAACCATTCGACTAAGCTTATAAAAACTGATCTTGTCTCATTGTAATCATAAATAATAACAAAATGTTTTGTAATCCTACTCATTTCTGCATACATGATTTTTCTTTCATTTTCTTTTAAACCATGAGCCACATAAGATGCAATTGAAATGTCAAAGCTTTTGTCTTCAAAGGGCAATCTTTCAAGGGCGCTTGCTTGTTTAAAATCAATTTTCTTGTTTTCTTGTTTTTTTATAGCAATGTTGAGCATCTTTCGAACCTGATCTATTCCCGTAACAACAAACCCTCTTTGATTAAGAACAGAGCACAAAGCACCGGTACCACAACCAATGTCAATGATAGTTTTGTATAAGGAGAAATCCAATTTGCTTTGAGCTCTATCTAAAATTACATTATACCGTCTTTTTTGAATATCATAAAACAAGCCATAGAATGGAGCAATTATTTTGAAAAATTCTTTTTCCTTTTTGTTATTTTCGTTCATAAATCCACCTCCAAATACTACATTCTCTGCGTTTGTTGGAATATCGGTTAGACTAATTTGATGCAAGTATGTGGCAAAGGTTTGCCGGGGTTGGAGGGCGGGAGTTCAAATTACGATTATGTTTGTATCGCATACTCGACATCTGTTTTACTTTCACCCTTGAATGTAATTAATTTTTCATTTCCAGTTTTCTTAAATCCATATTTTTCGTAAAAGCGTTGCGCTCGAACATTACCTTCCAAAACCCAAATGTGAATTTTTTTACAACCCATTTCTCTGAGCTTATTTATCATAAAATCCATAAGTTGTTTTGCATATCCTTTTCCCCATGTTTTTTCAAGAAAGTATATGGATGTTACTTCACCTACAGCAAAATCGTTGTAATCACGGGAAAGTCCATATCCGCCAGCACCAACATCTTCCTCATCATCCCTCATTATCGCAATTTCAAATCGGTGTGTATTATAGTTGTTATTAAATGTGTCTATCCAAAAATTCAACGGGATGTCTGCAAGCAACTTCTCGGTAAATATACCTTTGTAGCCCGATTTCCAACTCATTGCATATATGAAACTTGCTGACTTCGAATCATTATCATCACTTGCAATTCTTATATCCATACTCACCACCACCAGTTTTCTCTTATTCCTTAAATCTTACAGTATCACGCCACTGATTACAATAATTTTAAATCAATTACTGCCCCCCATTAAATCCGGCGAGCGTTTAACATAGAGCAAAACTTATATCTAGTATACGAATTTGATACATGTCTTAATGTGTGATAGGTGCTAATGAAATCAGGGTTTTGCGGGTTTAGAGGCGAAAGTGCTGGTGGTAGATGACGAGCTTTGGAGTCATGATTATACTATTACCAGTAATTCCGGTATTGTTGCATCTATTTCAAAAGCTTGGTTTACTTGGGGAGACAGCTATGAATTAGACATCGCTGATGGAGCTGACGAAATATCGGCAGTTGCTTTAGTATTGGCAATTGACTGCGTCCTTGAAGCGCAACAGTCCGCAACAAGCACACCGATTAATTGACTTTATATATGATATTGCACTTCCTTCAAAATCAAAATATATAGAAATGTATATAAAGATAGTTTTTAGATAAATGTGACCTTGCTCTCGTCGTAAAATCCGCGGGCGTCCGGGCAACAATCCGGAACCCCTATGGCGATGATGTTGAATGGTATGATTCCCTGCCTTCCTGAAATACCTAGCACCTCCCGTGTTTCAGCAATCCGTTGTTCTTTCGGATAGACTCCGCACCAGCAACTGCCAAATCCCAGAGCGACAGCCTGGATCAAGATGTTCTGAGTCGCGGCTGCGCAATCCTGTGGAAAATATTTTGAAGAGACATCATCATTTTGTGCATCCGGAACGGCACAGACAATTATCGCAAGTGATGCCGTTTTCAACATCCCAGCATACGGGTGAGCAACAGATAGTTCGTTCAATTTTTCACGGTCACGAACAACAATAAATTCCCAGGGTCTTGTATTACAAGCGGATGGCGCCATCATGGCGGCTTCAAGTAACACCCTTACTTCTTTTTCTGAAACTGACGCACCAGGTTTAAATTTCCGTATGCTCCTGCGCAAACGAATCGCTTCACTGGCATTAATTTCTCCTTGTGTATTATTCATTGATATATAACTCCTATCGCCAACATTTTATCTTCTTCTATAAACTTTACTATATCTTGCCACTGTTTACAACAGATTTCATTATTCACAAGTCCATATGCCGTTGTATATTCCATCAGATGCTTCTGAACATTACACCAGGGAGCCTTTAGAATAGAGCAAGACTATCAAGACTTATTTTCCATATGCTTGACTGCAATTCGGATAAGTTTTTCGGCATCATCAGCCAAAAAAAGAGGAATATTCAAAACATCATTATCGAGTCTAAGATTATTTAGTGAAAACCGCACTCTGATTTTTACATCATCTCCATAAATTTCCTTATATTTTTTTAAGCTTTTGCTGGTCAAATTTGATTCGGACTTTACCTCAATCGGAATAATATAATTTTCCATTTGTGCTATAAAATCAACCTCATATCGCGGATTTTCAGTAGTCCAATATCTGAGCATGCCTTCAAATTGGCCAATGAGTGCCTGAAAAACATAGTTCTCACTTAATGCACCTTTAAACTCCGAAAAAAGTCTGTTACCTTCAGCAAAAGCAGTTGGTGCCAATAAGGACTGCCGGCGCAGCAGCCCGATATCAAGCGAATAGACCTTAAATGCTGAAATATCATCATATGAACTTATAGGAAGGCCGGGTTTGGTTATTCGATATACTTTTGTAAGCAGACCTGCGTCGCAAAGCCATTGCAACGCATTCTCATATTCTCTTGCCCGCGCGCCATCTTTTGCTGCACTATAAAGAAATTTTTTGTTTTCCCTCGCAAGCTGCGAAGAGACGGATTTCCAGATAATCGAAATCTTCTTAAACTCCTTAACATCTGCATGTTTTGCAAAATCCCGTTCGTATCCACGCAAAATGTCGGATAAAACTGCCTGAATTTCGTCAATCTTTCGCTCTTGCGTCCATACTTTGACAGATTCCGGCATACCTCCCATTACGTAGTACATTTTCAATTTTTCATATAACGGATTAAAAAAAGCATCCGGTATAGTAGCTATTTCATTAATTGAGTTCATATAATCTACAAGGTTTTTGTCACCGTTTGCCAGAAGAAACTCCTTAAAACACATAGGTCCAAGATCAAGAAAATTCACCATTCCAACCGGAAAAGATGCGCCGGCCAGAGCTATACCGAGGAGAGAACCTGCACATACAACATGGTACTGTGGAGCACTTTCTTTAAAATATTTCAATGTGTTCAAAGCGTTTTTGCATTCCTGAATTTCATCAAAAAAAATCAGAGTTTCACCAGCAACAATTGTTTGCCCGCTTGCCATCATAAGATTTTGCAAAATCCGGTCGACATCTTTTGTGCTGTCAAAAAATTGTTTGTATTCCGGATTCTCATCAAAGTTGAAAACGGCAGTATTTTTGTAATTTCTTTTGCCGAATTCTTTTAAAACCCAGGTTTTGCCAACCTGACGGGCGCCGCTTAAAATTAACGGCTTTCTGTTATTGCTATTTTTCCATTCTACTAATTTTTTTTGTATCAGTCGTTCCATAATACAACCCCGCCACCATCACGTTATTATTGAATTATATGTGATATTTTTCACATTATATTGTATTATATCGCGTTTTTATCGGTTTGTAAATTAATTTCGCACTTTTATAATGTACCTGCCAACACCTTGTTGTATTTTACCGATATAGATTGAATTCCTTATAGAGCGATCTTTGTCGGTTTTTATAGAAATGATTCATAAAATTAAATTTCTTCTGTTAGCTGCTCAGATAAATTCCCAAACAAAATTTTAACATCTATGCAGCAAGAAGTCTCCCTCCTCAAATTCACCTTGCTCGCGACAGCAAGAAAATTAGGTGGAGATGAATTGATGCAAAATATCTATTGAGTAAAAGCTGAAAATTTGTTTATACTCTCTCATGCAAAAAATAGTATAAAGACTTAAATAGGATTATATGTAATGTATGTATGTATTGGATGTGCAAATTTATAAGCAAGTGCAACAATAATGAAGTTAAATAATAGTTAAAAAAAATAAAATTTATATTAGTCAATATTCAAATTTCCACTTGCAAAAAACCCAAATTTGATGTAATCTCAAATAAAGACAACAACTTTTTGAATCAATGAATTAAAGGTATTAAATGTATTAAAGTATTGTTGTCAAATAAAAGAGAGGATGTGAATATCATGTTAAACAAAGAAATTACCAAACTAATAAACGAACAGATCAACAAAGAATTCTATTCTGCGTATTTGTACCTTGGAATCAGCAGTTATTACACCTCAAAAAATCTTAACGGATTTGCAAACTGGTTTTTGGTTCAAGCTCAAGAAGAGCGCGATCATGCAATGCTTTTTGTAAAATATCTTATGAACAACGCAGAAGAGGTTGTTTTAGCAGACATTAAAGCTGGAACAGAAAAATACGCTGATTTCGGACGACCACTTCAAGCAACTTTAGATCATGAGAGAATAGTAACAGCATCAATAAACAACATTTATGCAAGTGCTATGTCGCTCAAGGAATTTCGGACCATGCAATTTTTAGACTGGTTTATTAAAGAGCAAGGTGAAGAAGAAAAAAATTCTGAAGATTTGATACAAAAATACGAACTATTCGGCAAAGATGGCAAAGGACTTTACCTTCTTGACACCGAACTTGCAGCCCGCATGTATATGCCGCCATCATTAGTTATTTGATTTGGTTTGATTCGAAGCCCTCATAAATAATTAAGACTATAGCGTTTACTCAGTAGTACTATGTTGCTCTTACAAATACTATCAAAGAAAGTGGATTCCATTTATTTATCCACAGTTCGAATTGTAATTGTTTGTTTTTAGCATAATTCTTCAGAGTTTTAAAACCTTTACTGAGTTAACGCTATAGCCATTTAAATAATTATTTTATTAATTTCTAAGATTACTTTACAAATAGAATGGTTTTTTATAATATTTGCAATTAGTATTTAAAAGTAAAGACCTTCCGAGAACTGATTTTCGGGAGGTCTTTTCATATTGTTAAAAAGAATTGTTCAAAATACGTCAAAAAGCGCTCCTTAATAAAGGAACGCTCAATTAAAGCAACAAAAATAATTTTACTTTAAAGCATTTACAGCTTTTGCTAATCTTGACTTCTTACGTGCTGCAGTATTCTTATGCATATATCCCTTAGCAGCTGCTTTATCAATACTGATAACTGCTTGTTTTACAATGCTATCTGCATCTGCTGCTGAGCTTTCTAATGCAACTTTTGCTTTCTTTACTGAAGTACGGATTGCACTTTTTGTAATTTTATTAGCAACGGTTTTCTTCTCTGTTGTTTTAACTCTCTTAATTGCTGATTTTATATTAGGCATAACTATCACCTCCTGCTTCCCTTTAACATCTTCGAAACACTGCGATATTCTAACACACTTTAGATACTAAAAGCAAGTCTTTTTGTTGTCTTTCCTTAAGAAATACTACACAAACTTTGATTTATGTGTTATCATAGCAGTGTATTATTAAATTGATTGAACCGAAGCGGCATATAATTGCCAGTTTCGTAAAAATAAAGTGGATATTTTCAATAATCTGAACTGCTCATCATATGATTACAAGTATGAGCTTTTTGTTATGTTATTCTCTAATTTTTTGAGAAATCATTTCTTATGTGGAAATTTTCATTTAAACCATGCTTAATTCATTAAATAAATTTTAAAAGGAGATCAAATGCAAAATTCATTCATTAATCCGAGGCGTTTCGGGAAGTCTAGACAGGCTCCCCTCAAGAATGATGCCATATTATCAGAGTACGACGAAGAAATTCGAGAGGTTATTAAAGAAGTTCTGTCAGAGAAGGGCAGTAACCCTGATACGACTAATAACTTTGACATTAATACTAATACTAATACTAAAACTAATGCTAATACTAAAACTAATGCTAATACTAATACTAATGCAAAAACCAATTCAAATGCGAGTTCTAATGTTAATTCTAATGTAAAACCAAATACTAATGTCAATACTAAAATTAATTCTAATACCCCTAACAATAAAACTAATTCAAATCCTTATGCTAGTTCTAATTCCAATCCTAATCCTAATCCTAATCTTAATCTTAATTTTAATATTAATCCTACTTTAAAAACCAATTCTTACCCTAACTCCAATGCTAACACGAATGAAACTGATATTCTAGCAGGTTCAAATAGAAACATAAAATCAACCCAAACTTCGCCGAAAAATTCTGGTGCAGGCCAACAACACAATATGCAAAAAGCCCCTTCACTAGGGCAACAGCGTAACGTACCAAGAAGTTCTGTTGTTACTCCTGCTAAGAATCCAACAAGTTCAAACATCTCAAATCAAAATCGCGATTCTGTTGCAGGACCTGCATTGAATCAACAAAAGAATCCTAATAGAAACCCAAATGCTATCAATCGCAGGCTCCAGTCTGCTAACACGTTATCAGGTAGTAATAACACTCAAACTACTAACCAAGGTTTCGTTAACAATAGAACACCATCTTCTAATCGTGTTGTATCTATAAATCCTGCTCTAAAACAAAAAGTTGCCAGGCAAAAAATCATTCAACCTCAGCAATCGGGTCCGACCCTAAAAGTTATTGCATTAGGAGGATTAAGAGAAGTCGGCAAAAATATGTTTGTTCTAGAATTTGGTAATGACATAATAATAGTTGATTGTGGAATAGGTTTTCCTGAAGAAAACATGCCGGGCATCGATGTTGTCATACCCGATATGAGTTATGTTTTTCAAAACAAATCAAAGGTTCGAGGAGTTTTCTTTACACATGGACACGAAGATCATATTGGAGCGGTTTCATGGCTTTTAAAAGAAGTTAATGCACCTGTTTATGGTAGCAAGCTTACAATTTCACTTGTTAGACTCAAAATGGAGGATCGCGGTGGTACACCAAAACATGTCGACCTGCATACAATCGAAGACGGGGATATTATTAAAGCCGGTGTTTTTTCTGTCGAATTTATTCATACAAATCACAGTATTGCTGATGCTAATCTTCTTGCCATCAGAACACCTGTCGGAATCGTGGTTCATACTGGAGATTTTAAAATAGATTACACACCCATTAACGGAGACCCAATTTCAATTCCGAGAATTGCATCAATTGGGCAAGAAAAGCCGTTACTTCTGCTTTGTGAAAGTACCAACGTAGAAAAGCCCGGGTTTTCAATGTCCGAAAGCAAGGTTGGTGAATCTTTCATGAATATTTTCGAAAAGGCAGCAGGAAGAATTTTTGTAGCTACATTTTCATCAAATATTTATCGTATGCAACAGATATTTACCGCGGCAGAAAGATATAATCGTAAAGTTTGTCTTATTGGAAGAAGTATAGTAAATGTCTTTAAAGCGGCTAATGCACTCGGTTATATGACAATGAAGCCAGGGACGCTTGTTGATGTAAACCAGATAAAGTCTATTCCCCCTGAACAATTAGTAATAATATCTACAGGTAGCCAAGGCGAGCCATTATCTGCCCTTACGAGAATGGCTTTTAACGAGCACCAGAAGATTGAAATTCATACCGGTGACACTGTAATAATATCCGCAAGTCCAATTCCTGGTAATGAGAAGCCGATTTATAGAGTCATCAACGAACTTTTCTTACGAGGTGCCAATGTCATCTATGCAGCGCTTGCTGAAGTGCACGCATCAGGTCATGCCTGTCAGGAAGAACTAAAGCTAATGCACCAGCTTGTTCGCCCGAAGTTTTTTGCACCAATCCACGGTGAATACCGCATGCTTTTCCAGCATGTTCAACTCGCGGAGAAAATGGGTTTACCGAAAGAAAATTCATTCTTGCTTAGTAACGGCGATGTTTTGGAGTTGACTGCTAATTCTGCTAAGATTTCAGGATATATTCCTGCTGATGGCGTGTTGATTGATGGATCAAGTATGGGAGATATTGGAAATTTGGTTTTGAGAGATCGTAAGCTTTTGGCAGACGATGGAGTAATCAGTGTTTCTCTTGCAATAGACAAAGAATCCGGCACACTTCTTGGTGAACCGAACATTCAGGCTCGCGGATTTATATATGAGACCGAGGCTGAGAGAATAATCGAAGAGAGCACAAATAAGATTTATGTATTTATTCGTAAATGTGAAGCTGCAAACAAGCCCTTACTTCCGATGATTAGGTCAAATGCTTTGCGTGACCAGTTAAGGGATTTCTTGTTTGACCGCACAAGAAGAAGACCAATTGTTATTGTTTCGCTTATCGAAATCTAGTAGATATTAAGATTTTATTTTAATCATATTAGATTATGCAAAAACCATATACTTTATTATCAATTTAGGTATATGGTTTTATTATTTTATTTCTATTCCATTGATTTCATCTTCATCATATTAGATTATGAAAAAACCATATACCCCTGTCTTAAATTTAGGTATATGGTTTTTATTTTTAATTTGTGTTTGTGTTTTCTCTTTTTATATCTAATTCTATTTTTCTATTTTTCTATTTTTCAATTTCTCAATTTCTCAATTTCTCTTTTTCAATTCCCTATTTTGCGAAATCTCATGTACCTTTCGCGAACGAGTTCACTCGGTTGTTTTTTAATTTGAACATCGAGAAATTTGCGAATTTCAGATCTCAATGGAGCAAATGAATCAGATAATTCCTGACCTGCAAACATGCTTTTTGTACTAAGGCTTGTAATCTCGTCGCCATCGTCATTCTGATCATCACTTTTCAAATTTGCATTTTCTTTTTTTTCAGTGCTCTTTTGCGAAGCATCCTCAGTTTCTTTATTTGCGACTTCACTTTTCTCAAGGCTTTTACCAAAAGGAATAATTTTTTCTATAACATCCATTCCTAGTAAATCTTCATCGGTAATCTTTAAGCATTCAGCAGCTTCGGCGTTTTTACCAGAATCTTTCCATAAGATACTTGCGCAACCTTCTGGGGAAATTACAGAATAGACTGAGTTTTCCATCATCCATACTTGATCTGCAACTGCTAAAGCAAGAGCGCCACCGCTACCACCTTCTCCTATAAGAATTGAGAGAACAGGGGTTTTAAGGGTCATCATTTCCATTAAATTTTCTGCAATGGCTTGTCCCTGACCTCTTTCTTCAGCACCAATTCCACAAAATGCGCCAGAGGTGTCAATAAAACATATTACCGGACGTTTAAATTTTTCGGCTTGCTTCATTAATCTAAGTGCTTTTCTGTATCCTTCGGGATGAGCAGATCCAAAATTTCTTAAAATTTTGTCTTTGGTATCTGTACCTTTTTCAAGACCGATAACAGTACATGGAATCCCTTCAAATGAAGCTATTCCAGATATTATAGCCTTATCATCGCCATATCTTCTGTCTCCAGCAAACGTAAGAAATCCATCAAAAAGTTCCTTTATATATGCAATGCTGGTTGGTCTGTCCTTTGCTCTTGCAATTTTAACTTTTTCGTATGCGCTAATTTTCATTATCTGCACAAAGCCTGACTGTAATCAGACTCTTTCTCCTTTACTAATTTTTGTGAAGCAGTAAAACACGTGCGAGATATTCTTTCATATCGCCCCTGTCAACAATTGCATCAAGAAACCCTTTTTCTATTAAAAACTCTGCCGACTGAAAGCCTTCTGGTAAAGTCTGTTTAATAGTTTGTTCAATAACTCGTGGCCCAGCAAATCCTATTAGTGCTTTTGGTTCGGAAATTATTATGTCACCTTCCATCGCAAAACTAGCTGTAACGCCACCAGTCGTGGGATTTGTGAGAACAGCAATATATAAAAGTCCTGCATCGCTATGAAGTTTTACTGCACCACTTGTCTTAGCCATCTGCATCAAAGAAAGTATACCTTCTTGCATACGAGCTCCACCAGAAACGCAAAATACAATTACAGGAAGGTTCTCTTCAAGAGCGTATTCAAAAGCTCTTGTTATCTTTTCACCAACAACACATCCCATACTGCCCATAATAAAAGCAGCTTCCATAACACATATTACTGCTGACATATCATTAATTAGGCATTTACCAGTAATTACAGCTTCCAATTCGCCAGTGGATTTTTTTGCACTCTCAAGCTTACCATCATAATTAGGGAAAGAAATTCTATTTTTAGAAGTCATTGCCTTGTCAAATTCAACAAAACTTCTTTCATCTGTAACAAGAGAAATCCGCTCACGTGCGGTCAGTCTAAAATGATAATTGCAATTCGGACAAACCTGATTGTTGCCTTTTATATCGCTCGCAAGGGACGCTTTTTTGCAGTCAGGGCAGGATTTCCACAATTCATCAGGTATGCTTGGTTCTTCATGTGCTTTTTTGCCAATCAGTTTATTCTTGTTATGCGCCTCAAGCCACAAATCTGGCTTTTTAAATGAATTCTTATTTAACATCCGAAAAACTTCCTTTCTTTTACTTGATAGTCATTATGAAATTTCGTGTTTCTTTTCACTTTGAATCATTTGTTCAAGTATTTCATTCATGAATCCTGTGTCGTATTTGCCTGAAAGGAATCTTTTATCCTTAAGAATTTTTCTTTGTAATTCGCGGTTATGTGTGACACCTTCAATAACTAGCTCACAAAGTGCAGCTTGCATTTTTCTAATAGCTTCGCCTCTTGTTTTAGAATAAACTATAAGCTTCCCAATCATTGAGTCATAAAAAGGAGGAATTACATATCCTTGAAATATTGCCGAATCAAATCTTACTCCAGGGCCACCAGGGACGTGTAAAAGATTTATTGAACCACTTTGTGGACGGAAGTTAAAATTAGGATCCTCAGCATTTATACGGCATTCAATAGCATGTCCTGACATGTGGATGTCCTCTTGTTTAAAAGGTAATGGAAGGCCGAAAGCAACGCGTATCTGCCACTGCACAAGATCAATTCCTGTAACCATTTCTGTAACAGGATGCTCGACTTGAAGCCTTGTGTTCATTTCCATGAAATAGAAATTGCCAGTTAAGTCATAAAGAAATTCGATTGTTCCAGCATTTGTATATTTTGTAGCTAATACAGCTTTTGTTGCAACATCAATCATTCTTGCTCTTGTTTCTTCAGAAATTGCTGGCGAAGGGCTCTCTTCGATAAGCTTTTGATTCTTTCGCTGTACCGAGCATTCACGTTCGCCAAGGCAAACAACATTTCCGTGTTTATCTGCCAAAATCTGCATTTCAATATGTTTAACAGGAGAGAGATATTTTTCCATGTACACGGCGCCATCTCCAAAAGCACTTAAGGCTTCCTGAGAAGCTGTAGAAAATGCATGATCAAACTCTTCCGGCGCATTTACAAGTCTAATACCCCGTCCACCCCCGCCACTGCGAGCTTTAATAAGCAAAGGAAATCCGATTTCAATTGCTTTTTCTTTCGCCTGTGCTCTGTCAAGTATGACTTCACTTCCTGGAATAACAGGTACACCCGCTTCAATCATTGTCTTACGGGCTATATTCTTATCTCCCATTCGGGATATAATTTCTGATGAAGGACCAATAAATTCGATATTGCATTTTTCGCATAATGATGCAAACGTTGAATTTTCTGATAAAAGGCCATAGCCTGGGTGTATTGCCTGTGATTTTGTTGCAACAGCAGCTGTCAATATTGCGCCCATATTCAAATAACTATCCACGACTTTCGGGCCACCGATACAATAACTTTCGTCTGCCATGCTTACATGCATAGCGTTTTTATCAGCCTGTGAATAAATGGCAACAGTTTCTATTCCCATTTCTTTACAAGCACGTATAATTCGGACTGCAATTTCTCCACGGTTAGCGATCAATATTTTTGAAAACATGAATAGATCCTCCGCTATTTATTTAAAATAATCAGGCCTGTGCAGGTACCAATGCAAAAGAAAATTCTGCACTGACTGCGAGCTTTCCGTTAACTTTGCCGGTTGCTTTGGCAAAAAAGAAATTCCCACGCTCTCTTACCATCTGGCATTCGATATCAAGTGTGTCTCCGGGAACGACTTTCTGACGAAATTTAACCATATTAAGTCCCGTAAAATAAGGAGTTGCACCTTTGATCCGATTCGCCAAAATAACTGCGCCGGTTTGCGCCATCATTTCACAAAGAATAACACCCGGAACGACTGGATTGCCTGGAAAATGACCCTGCAAAAAGAATTCATCTCCTCTTACATGGTACTTTCCAATAGCTGTTTTTTCGTCGGTTACAGTCGCTTCATCAACTAATAACATTGGTTCTCTATGTGGTATTATTTGTTTAATTTCTTCTCTGTTCATATTAAATCCCTTTCCTAGTAGGCTTTTAGTTTTATTTTAACTTAAACATAACTTGCGCAAATTCAACTATTTGACCGTTTTCAACGCAAATTTCTGCAACTTCGCCTTCTTTTTCTGCTAAGATTTCGTTCATTAGTTTCATAGCTTCGATTATGCAAAGAACCTGACCTTTTTTTACCCGGTCACCGACTTTTACAAAAACTTCAGCATCAGGCGCCGGAGCAGTGTAATAAACTCCAAGCATAGGCGATTTAATTTCACTCCACCCTGTTTCGTTCTTTTTTTCTGATTTGTCTAGAGCAGATGTATCAACAATGCCAGCGCCATTTTCCGAAACACGCTCTAATCCTGTGTTTGTTGAATTGCCAGACTGGATTGATCTCGATTGATCCGAACTCAATTGTGTTGAGCCAGATGATTGTATCATTGGGTCATAAAAATTATGCTGGCGACTCCTTGTGACATCGTCTTTACCTATTCGGATACGATATCCGGATTCTTCTAGTTCGAAGGAGGTGATATTTGATTTTTCAACTATGGAAATCAGTTCTTTAATTTGTTCAACATTCATGTTTTTTCCTCCGTTATTTTATTAACCTTGCAGGTTTGATTACAATACATGCATTGTGTCCGCCAAAGCCCAGTGAAGTTGAAAAAGCCATATCTACAACTATATGACGTGCAATATTCGGAGTATAATCCAAGTCGCAGTCATCATCCTTTTCTTTGTATCCAATGGTGGGTGGTATAATGCCTTCCAACATGGCCTTAGTAGCAACAATTACCTCCAAAGCGCCCGCTGCTCCTAACATATGTCCTGTCATGGATTTTGTGGAACTAATCATCACCTTGTATGCCAATTCATCTCCAAGTGCTTTCTTTATTGCTAAAGTTTCTGTCTTGTCGTTTAATGGAGTACTTGTTCCATGCGCATTAATATAAATAGCACCACTAGCTTTAACCAATTTTTCGTATTCTTTATCATCTTTAAACGCATCATTCAAAGCAATAGTTATTGAGTTTGCAGCGCCCTGGGCTGTCGGATCAGGAGCAGTAATATGATAAGCATCACAAGTATTTCCATATCCCACAATTTCTCCATAAATTGTAGCACCACGATTTTTCGCGTGTTCAAGTTCTTCTAGAATCAAGATACCTGAACCCTCTGCAATTACAAATCCATCGCGTCTTTTGTCGAAAGGAATTGATGCACAGGTTGGATCATTTCGTTTTGATAATGCCATGCAGTTAGTAAATCCGGCAACAGAAATTGGTGTTATAGAGGCTTCACATCCACCAGCAATAATTACATCTGCGCGGTCTCCCTTGATAGCAAAAAAAGCTTCACCGATTGCGTGACTTCCGGTCGCACAGGCAGTAACAACTGGAAGACAAGGTCCTTTTGCATCATACTGAATTGCAATGGTACCTGCTGCAATATTCCCAATCATCATCGGAACAAAAAACGGTGAAACCCTTGCAGGGCCCTCTTTCAGCAATTTTTCGGTTTCGTTGACAAAAGTGTTCATTCCGCCAATCCCTGAGCCTACATATACACCAAATCGCTCTGGATCAACTCCTTGCATTGTTACAGTTCCTTTAAACCCGTCAGAGAAATCTGCCAGTTTACTGTCCTTCATTGCCATTGCCGCAGCTGCAACTCCATATTGACAGTAAAGGTCCATTTTTCTGACCTGATTTTTCTCAATATAAAGCGTCGGATCAAAATTTTTAACTTCTGCAGCTATCTTAACCTTATAATCGGTCGTGTCAAATCGTGTAAGTTCTCCGATTCCGCATTTTCCTGCAATCAGGCTATCCCAGGTCTGATTTAAATCATTCCCTACCGGCGTTACTGCGCCCATCCCAGTTATTACTACTCTTCTCATTGAATTATCCCACGCTTTCTTTGCTTTTTGCGTTTATTACTAATTGTTTAATTATTTATCTCTTGCTCGATATTTTAAGAGTTTTTCTATTTTTCTAATTACATTGCAAGTCCGCCATCCACACGGATGACCTCGCCAGTAACATAGCTTGACAAATCGCTTGCAAGAAACAAAGCTACATTTGCTATATCTTCAGGAAGTCCCTGCCTCTTAAGTGGAATCATGTTCATAAAGGATTCTTTAACCTTGTCATTAAGCTGCCCTGTCATATCGGTTTGGATAAATCCAGGAGCTATTGCATTACACAAAACATTTCTTCCGCCAAGTTCCTTAGCAACTGACTTAGTCAATCCAATAAGGCCTGCTTTTGCGCTTGAATAATTAGCCTGCCCGGCATTTCCTGTCAATCCCACAACGGACGAAATATTGATGATTCTTCCACTTCTTTTCTTCATAAAATGTGAATAAGTGTGTTTAATCATATTAAATGCGCCGGTAAGATTAATCTGTATTACGCGGTTAAAATCCTCTTCTTTCATTGAAAGAATCAGTCCATCTCTTGTTATACCTGCGTTATTCACGAGAATATCAATTCCGCCGAAATCTGAAATAACCTGATCGACAAGTTCCTTAGTTTTTGCAAAATCCGATATGTCGCAGAAATAGACTCTGCAAGTAACCCCTAGTTCCTCGATTTCACTTCTAGTCTTCTCTGCATTTTCTGGGTTTCCTACATCAACGACTGCTATATTTGCTCCCTGAGATGCATATTTTTTTGCTATAGCACATCCGATTCCTCTTGAGGCGCCTGTAATTAATGCTGTTTTTCCTTTTAACATTTTTTCGTCTCCTTTTGTTTCTTGTTGTGGTAATATCCTATCCCTCAACGTATTGTTGTATTACTTTTATAATCTATGCTCTATTTACAATTAGAAAGATAATTGTGAATTATTTCAACTGTTTGGAGAAGGGATTTCTCATCCTCGACATTTGCGACGATTGCTTCTGGAAATATTTTCCTGATAAGTCCGCACAAAACTCTACCAGGACCAATTTCAATAAATACTTCCACACCATCCCGTTTCATCGATTCAATAGTTTTGCTCCACAAAACCGGACTTTTGACCTGTTCAGCAATTCTTTGACTGATGAGATTCTCTTCTAATATTTCTCCGGTCACATTGGAATATATTGGGAATTTAGGTGTCGAAAAAGTCTTATCAGATATAAGCTGCTCTATTGTTTTGCTAGCCATTTCCATCAAAGGACTGTGAAATGCACCGCTTACAGAGAGCAAAATGCCTTTACATCCAAGTGTCTGGCAATCTTCCATAACTGCCTTAACAGATTCATCTATTCCTGAAATCACCGTCTGTCCAGGGCAATTGTAATTTACAGTCCAAACCTGATCATAGCGTGAACAGATTTTCTCAATTTCCTTAGCGTCAAGTCTTAGAATAGCCGCCATTTTTCCTGTTTTTAGTGACGCAGCTTTATTCATTGCCACACCACGCTTCATTATAAAATCAAACCATTCTTCCAGTGTGAAAAGCTCCGAATATGTAAGTGCAGCTATTTCACCTAAAGAAAATCCAGCAACAGCATCCGGCAAAATACCTTTTTCTTCAATAGCAGCAGCTAAAGCCATTTCAACTGCGAAAATACAAGGTTGTGTGTTTTCTGTTATTGAAAGTTCCTCTTTGTTTGCATTAAAGCACTGATTTGATGTCCCTGGTCTAATACTGTCAAGTCTTTCAAAAACGTCTCGGGCTGCTTTTGAGCTTTCGTAAATCTCTTTACCCATTCCTTGGTATTGAGCGCCTTGTCCTGCAAAAACAAATGCTATTTTACCCATTGACTTGCTCCCCTTAAAAGAGTCTCTGCTTCCTGAAACATTTCCAAAATCATTTCCTTTGATGTTTGTTCTTTTTTAACCATTGCCGCAACCTGACCGGCCATAAAACAACCTTTCAATTCATCGCCGTCAAGAACAGCTACTCTAAGAGCGCCTCCACCCATTTTTTCTAAATCTTCATTAGAATAAGAAGGGTCTTTCTCACATTGTGCAAATTCTCTCGAGAAGGTGCTCTTTAATGAACGAACCGGATGTCCAAGTTTTCTTCCTGTAACAATCGTGTCAATGTCTCTAGCATGAAGAACTCTTTCTTTATATGTTTGGCTAATAGTACATTCCGTTGCGACCAGAAAACGTGTTCCTACTTGAACCCCTACAGCCCCAAGCATCAATGCTGCTGCAATTCCTCTTCCGTCAGCGATACCACCAGCAGCAATAACAGGAATCTGAACTGAATCAACTACCTGAGGCACCAATGTCATAGTTGTCAGATCGCCGACATGTCCGCCGGATTCTCCGCCCTCTGCGATGACAGCAAAAGCACCGTTACGTTCTGCTAATTTTGCAAAAGCAGTAGATGGTACGACAGGCATAACTTTTATTCCGGCATCATTCCATGCTTTCATGAATTTCCCCGGGTTACCTGCACCAGTAGTAACAAATTTTACTTTTTCTTCAATTACAATCTGAGCTACTTCATTGACGAAAGGGCTAAGAAGCATGATATTCACACCAAATCCCTTGTCTGTCATTTCCTTAGCTTTGCGAATCTCAGCACGAAGCTGATCAGCATTGCTATTCATCGCCGAAATCAGTCCTAAACCCCCAGCATTACTGACTGCACTTGCTAAGCTGGCATTTGCTACCCATGCCATACCCCCTTGAATAATAGGATATTCAATCTCTAATAATTCGCATAATTTCGTAGTAATCAATGTTTTTCCTCCTGCAACGGTAAATATTTTACCTTTTTCGTAAATATTATTATTTTATCATTTCACTTTAAATATTAGTCATTTCTTTAATACAAATCTATTTTATTTTATTTACCTTATATTTTGATTATTGTAATACAAACTCCAAATTGCTTTAAATACCGTATATTTTGATTATTAGTATACAAATTCTAAATTGTTTTATTTACTTTATATTTTGATTATTAGTATCCATATTTCTTTATTTGTTTAAAATCTTATTCTTTTTCCCACCTAATTACACATGCGCCTGTTGTAAGACCCCCACCGAATGCAACCATAACAATAAGCTGCCCCTTCTTAAGTTTCCCATCGCGATTAAGCTCGTCGAGTAAAATCGGAATACTCCCAGCAGATGTATTGCCATACTGATCAAGATTCGAGAAAAATTCCGCGTTTTCCATTTTTAATTTCATTTTTGCTGCTTGAATTATTCTCTGATTGGCCTGATGCAAAACAACAACATTTATATCGTTTTTATCAAGTCCTGCCATAGAAATAACTGCTTCAACTTCTTGTAAAATGCAATTTACTGCAAACTTAAAAACTTCTTTACCATTCATTTTTAAAGTTTGACTTTTAAACGTATTTGCTGAAAATGGACTATTCCCATTGGTATTGGGAATTGAAAGAATATCTGAATTTCCGCTTGCTGTAATTTTTATCGATAAAAGGCTATCGCCTTCGCCAAGGACAACGGCACCGCCACCATCACCGAATAATACACATGTATTACGGTCTGTCCAGTCAACCAATTTTGACATCATCTCGAAAGCTACAACAAGAACTTTCTTTACTTTACCGCTTCTGAAATAACTGTCAGCAATGTCAAGACTATATAAAAATCCTGAACACGCCGCATTAACATCGTATGATGGACAATTTGCTCCAATTCCTTGTTGGATCACACATGCCTGTGAAGGTGTCATGAAATCTCCCCGGATTGTCGCGCAAATTATCAAGTCAAGCTCTTCAGGTTTCGTCCCGGAATTCTCAAGTGCAAGTTTTGATGCTTCAATGCTCAAAAACGTCATTGTTTCACAAGTTGATATATGGCGGTTGGAAATTCCTGTTCTTGTAACAATCCATTCATCATTTGTATCGACAAGAAGAGAAAGATCGTTGTTACTAACAATTTTTCCCGGCACACATTTCCCCGTACCAAGTATTTTAAAACTCATTTATTGTACAAATCTCCTGTCTGTCTGGCAAAATTCAATACTCATATAGTGGCACTCTCTTATAATGTGGTCACTTTATATAAATTGATTATTAGGATAATATTGATATAAGCGGCTATCTTCAGTTCATTTTCATCGTTTAATACAATATTTAATTCTAATTATGTTAATTTTAACTCTTATTGTTTTGATTGTCAAATAATATATTTTGATTAACAAATTTATTTAGATTGATTTTATATATATCTTATATGAAAATAAGTAATTATATTACGAATTATTTAAATATTTTCATGATTTCACATGTTTTATGCCGATTTTTAATAATATTTTATAATGCTTTTCGTCATTTTACTATATTTTTGAAAATATAATTGAAATTCGATTATTTTCATCTATGACACTCCACCAAAATACTTAAATTTTCAAATTATGGATAAAAAACCTGGCAGTTTTTGTACCGTCAGGTTTTTGGTATAATACAACATGAAATTAAATATTAAAAATGGCTATAGCGTTAACTCAGTAAAGGTTGAAAAACTCTGTAGAATCATGCTAAAAATAAGCAATTACAAATCGAACTGTGGATAAATTAATGTAAGCCACTTTCTTTGATAGTATTTGTAAGAACAATTTAGTCCTAC
>JBBQKF010000027.1:0-33621 GCA_038326615.1 Saccharofermentanales bacterium
GCTGATTTAGAACAACGTTCGGGTCGAATTCTTAGGCAGGGGAATACTAATCCGGAAGTTGAAATTTTCCGATATGTTACAGAACAGACCTTTGACGCTTATCTTTTCCAGCTGGTAGAAAACAAGCAAAAATTCATATCACAGATAATGACATCAAAATCCCCCGTTCGCTCTGCAGAAGACATTGATGAAACATCTCTTTCATATGCTGAGATAAAAGCCCTTGCTACCGGTAATATATACATTAAGGAAAAGATGGACCTGGATATAAGCGTTGCAAGACTAAGGTTACTTAAAGCAAATCACTTAAGCCAGCGATATTCTTTGGAAGACCAGATCATCAAGTGGTTTCCGCAGCAGATAAAATCAAATGAGGAACGAATTAAAGGATATAAGTCTGACATGGCACACCTGTTGAAGCACACCAAACCAAATGCTGATAAATTCTCTCCTATGGTTGTGCTTGGAGTAAACTATACTGAAAAAAGTGAAGCCGGGAACGCAATCCTTGAAGCTTGTAAATCCATGACTACTCCGGTTGCAATTACAATCGGTGAGTATCGTGGGTTTATGATGGAGCTTTTCTTCGAAAGCTTTAGCCATGAATATAAAATCACTCTTAAAAATGAGCTCAGTCACTGCATTTTTATCGGGTCAGATGCTCACGGAAATATAACCAGGTTAGATAATTTACTGGAGGGGTTTGATGTTAAACTACAAGCTTGTGAAGAACAACTAGTAAACGTTATAGCACAATTGGAAAACGCAAAAGCAGAGGTGGAAAAGCCGTTCGCACAGGAAGATGAATTAAAATGCAAATCAGCAAGACTTGATGAACTTAATATTCTACTTAATATGGATCAGAAGGATCATGAGATTGTGGAGGTTGAGTTGGATGAAGGAATAGAGGAGGTGAGTAAAAAGGAAAAGGTGTATGAAAGGTAGAAATTAATGATATTGCAATTAACATAAATGTGAGTTATTAATTAAACATTAGTGTTGGGATACTCATTTATTTGTGATTAAATACTAAATTGTAGTTGCTAGTAACCAATTAAAAATTTTTCAAATTATATTAAAAATAGCAACAATTAAACTAAATAATGTGATAAAAATATTTAATAGCAATAGTGGAAATACTTAAATTAATTAAATAGAACATGCTATTAAATTATATAGGTTAATTCACATTGGCTTAATACATGCTAGTTTGTGTTTTATTAAAGAAAAATAATAAAGTGATTACCATACAAAACTACACACTGACAATATGCCCAATAATTAGTTCGGCAATTATGCAAATAATAGAATTTGTATAGTTGCCGATTTGATTTTCACTTTTAAATGTTCAAGGTTCTAATTAAAAATTTAGGGGAAACTGGGATTTATAGGATTTTTTAAAGTGCGAATAGAAAAAAGTACTTTAGTATACGGAATAAATAAGCCCGTAAATTCGCAAAGTAAATTCCACAGTATATCCCATTGAGGAATTTAACAAGAGAAACGGCTTAAAACAACAGTGAATTTACTATGATAAATTGATAAAATATTGTTGAAAAGCAATAAATAAAGGATTCAGTAAATTGTGAACAACAAAAAAGTAGCATAGTAAACAAGCCAAAAAACAGTGTTTTCAGATTAAAGTCCACTTATTATGAAGTTAGTTTAAGAATTTTCTTGCTGAAAATATTATAAAATTGTAGTATAATTATCTTGTTAGAAGCTTTTGAGATTGAACGACTTTTTCAGGTGGAATGTGTTGGATTCCCAAAATAGAAGTCGTTTTTTCTCCAAAAGTAAATGTAAACATCTCATAGGGAGATTTTCCGTTAAGACTTTTTCGCTTTACATTATTAACGTGTGAAAAGATTAGATCAACGGTTTTTTGATCAAAAGAATCGAAAGATTCTCCACTAGGTACGATGTCTCGAAAAAGTGTGTGATTCTTTTCGACTCTGGGTTTCTGACAGGAGCGGTAAGGATCACAAAAAAATAGGGCTGTTTCAATTTCCCCGTCCAAATCAGTAATAAAAGCAGACACATTTGCAAATTCGCCTCCGTTGTCTGTAATCAGCAAGGGTACAATATCTCCAAAACGAATCCCGTTTTCGAACAGTTTTTCTTTCAGCAATCGTATTTTTTGTGTAGCTTCGGCAGCAGTCTTGTTCTCCAAAAGTAGACCGAACATAAAATTGCAGAAAGTAAAATCAAAGGTCATAATAGTTTTCCCACCGACTCTCCCGATTACGGTATCCATTTCTGTCCACGTTGTAATTTCGTTTTCTTCGACATAGGACAGAAAGTCCTGATACAGCCTACCGACCTTAACACCTTTTGGAATTGTATCTTCGCGGTATTGCTTGCGTGGCTTAAACTTAACCACTCTTGGAAAGTCCATTTTACTTACAGACAAGTATCCTTTATGTAAATGCCTGTAAATTGTAGCCTGAGAAACACCGAGATTCTGGGTGTTCATAATGTGATAAAGATGCTGACCTTTTTTGAACCCCGCTGCGATAACGGAATCTATTTCATAAAATTTGTCTTTATTTAGAGGGATTCCCTCTCGTGATTCCTTAAGCAGTGATTCATATTCTTGTTGTGCAGTTTTTGCATTATACAAACATTTTTGAAATGCACACCGTGAACGTCGTCTTTTACATCCGTTGCAAACAAAAGGTGCTCTTAAAAGTTGTGGACATGGAGTTGTGGGAATTGATTTCCCATTATGGTCAGTTTTCACCGGGAAATCGTTGGTGTTAATTACGATGTGCTTTTTTACTTCTTTAGATACAGTGGTCTGATCTTTTGCAATTCTCTTTGCAATTGCTTTAAAGGTCATTCCTTGATCTAAACAGTTTTGAATTTCGATTCGATCATCTAGATTCATGTGTTTATTTTTTATAGATTTTGAATTCGACATTTTACGCCTCTCCTATGGCAAGAAAATTCTCTATCTTAATTCTACTCCTTTTTCTTTTCAGATTAAATACTACTACCATTTCCACAATGGAATTTACTTTGGGAATTAACAAAATAAATTGAAATAATGTATTTTACAAGAAATCATTGTCATGAATTTGGAAAAAATAGTATAATGGTTTTTATGAATGAATTGATTTATCAATATGGTGAAATATTTCATTAAGTAAATTTCGTTTGAACTTATGAGATATTATTTTAGCTAAGCAATGATAAGAAAATAAAAGCAAAGCAAATCAAAACAAAGTAAACAAAAGGAGAATTTATAATGTCAAGATTTACTAATAAACACTCACGAAAAGCCGGATTGCCGCCTGGATCACTTGTCCATCTTGGGAATCAGTTCAGTGAGGAAACAACTATTGAGGTTTTTGAATATAGCACTAGTGGATTCGCCGAACATAAATTTATAAAAAACGCAATTGAAGAATTTGAGGCTCTTCCAAAACCGGCAAAAGATTCAATCAGGTGGATTAATGTCGATGGACTTCACAAGATGGATACGATAGAAAGAGTCTGCAAGGCTTATTGTATCCACCCACTTGTTATGGAGGATATTCTTAATACAGGACATCGCCCAAAAATTGAGGACTATACGGATTATCTATATATAATAACTAAAATGATATACTTCGAAAAAGATGTAATGATTGATGAACAATTAAGTATTATTATCGGCAAAGGATATGTTATTTCTTTTGGTGAAAAAGAGGGTGACGTTTTTGATCAGTTGCGAGATTTGATAAGAAAAAATGGTCTTCATATAAAGAAAAGTGGAGCGGATTATCTTGCGTATTCATTGCTGGATGCAGTTGTTGATGGCTATTTTGCTGTTTTAGAAACCCTTGGAGACAAAATTGATGTTGTTGAAGAAGAATTTCTTACTAGCCCGACTAAGCTTGGTCTAGTTAAAATGAGAGATTTAAAACGCGAACTTCTTTTCATGCACAAATCGTTATGGCCGCTTAGAGAAGTGATGAGTTGGCTTGAAAGAAGTGAAACAAGTCTTATAAATCAGCCAACACAAATTTATATTAGAGATGTTTATGACCATATAGTTCAGCTACTTGACACAACTGAGACTTTTAGAGAACTACTTTCAGGTCTTATGGATATATATTTATCTAGTGTTAGCAATCGAATGAATGAAATTATGAAAGTGTTAACAATAATTTCAACGATATTTATTCCGATAACATTTATTGTCGGTTTATATGGTATGAATTTTCATTACATGCCAGAATTAAGTTCTAAATTTGGATACCCAGCTGTTTTATTAACAATTGTTCTTTCCGTAGTAGGAATGATTTATTATTTTAAAAAGAAGAAATGGTTTTAGGAATAAGCACTATTGTCGTACCTATAATCTGTTATATTATTCAAGCAATATTTTAGAAAAAACAGAGCTCGTGTTTTTCCTAGTACTAAAAACCAAAATTGTGATTATTTCAAAATCTAAAATAAATTCAAAGGATGTGCCGATGATAACCTTAATTAAAAGAAAAATAAGACAACAATCTAATGGTGTAAAACTTGCATTTGAAAATGACCGTGATTTTTCACTCTTTATTATAGCAGGTTTTTTGGGCGGAATTGCAAGTGGTATTAATGGCTCAATTTTCAACAATTTTTTAAATGATGTTTACCACTTAACCGCCTCGCAAAGAGGATTTGTAGAAGTCCCAAGAGAGCTTCCGGGTCTTCTCATTGTTATTGTACTCGCAGCTCTTGCTTTTCTTGGAGATGTTAAAGTTGCAATGATTGGAATGATTTGTGCTGCAGCTGGAATGATTGGACTTGGGCTTTTTTCTCCAACATTCCCAATTATGATTGTTTTTATGATGATTTTGAGTATGGGTATGCATATATACATGCCGATTGCTCCAAGCATTGGAATGAATTTGTCAAATCGCGAGGAATATGGAGCAAGACTTGGAAGGTACAATGCTTATTGCCTGGTTGCTACAATTCTGGGGTTTGGACTTGTGTGGTTTGGTTTTAAAAATTTCAATTTCAGTTATACAACAGCATTTTTAATTGCAGCTCTATTTTATATTCTTGCAGGAATTACTTTATCTAAAATGAAAAAATCGCAGCCACATCACACTAAATTTAAATTAATATTTCGCAAAAGGTACACGTTATATTATATTCTTTGTATTGTAAATGGTGCACGAAAACAGATATTTCTTACCTTTGCGCCTTGGGTTCTAATTCAGGTGTTTCATCTTGATGTACCAGCTTTTGCTTTGCTTGGGGTAGCCATTGCTTTGCTTAGTATCTTTACAAGAACCATTATTGGCAAGGCAATTGATAGTAAGGGAGAACGTTTCATACTATCTCTGGAAGCAGTTGTTCTTTTTGTAATTTGTATAGGGTATGCCTATGCTGCGGATTTCTTTAGTGCTGGGGTTGCTCTTGGAATTATAATTGTGTGTTATATACTTGATAACTCTATGAGCACTGTTGAAATGGCAAGGTCAACTTACCTTCGTAAGATTGTTGTTGATCCATCAGATGTGACCCATACATTGGCAACGGGTACAAGTCTGGACCACATTGTTTCAATGACAATTCCGGTTTTCGGTGGAATGTTGTGGGTTGCTTTTGGCTACAAATATGTATTTCTTGTCGCAGCCGCAGTTGCACTTATAAACCTTGGATTATCTTTAAGGATTAAGGTTCTTGCTTACGACGAATAGAAAAATTACATAAAAAAATTTTAATCAGAAATGAATTATTTATGAGAGATCCTTGTATTGTAATTTATTAGTTAACATATTATTAACGGATAGTAAACGGATAGTAAACGGATAGTAAACGGATAGTAAACAGATAGTAAACTGGATAGTAAACTGGATAGTAAACGGATAGTAAACGGATAGTAAACGGATAGTAAACGGATAGTAAACTGGATAGTAAACGGATAGTAAACAGATAGTAAACGGATAGTAAACGGATAGTAAACGGATACTAAACGGATAGTAAACTGGATAGTAAACGGATAGTAAACGGATAGTAAACGGATAGTAAACTGGATAATTATCTGATAGCTTTAGATAGATATTTGATTATTATAGGATTATTAACGGAAAATTATTGGATAATTATAAAAAATTTATTGGATAGTTATAAAAAATATTTCTTGCAAATAGAATTAAAATAGTGTAAAATCGTAGTCGGTACTAGTTGCAGAGTAAGAATTTGTTAAGCTAAATTAGTAAAACAATATTTTTAAAGATTTATCCAATATTTAGTTCTTATAAGCGCGTTATGTCAATAAGTAGTTGCCATATAAAATAATTTTTAATCCTTACAATATTGAGTCATTCAAATTTAATAAAAAGATCAACGAAAAAGAAATTTTCAAATATAAAATGTTAAAACTATTTTTAGAACCCCTACAAAAGTTTTTTTCTCAAATAAACACAACCCAGGGTTACATTCAAAGGCGCAATAGGATAATTATGAACTTGTCTAATTGATCGGAATTTGTTTGAAATGTGAGGTAGTAGTAGATGAATGACATTAATGAAAAAACAATTAGTGTAGATGATTTTTTTGATATCAGTATTGATATGCTCTGTATATCTGATAATTCCGGAAAGATTATAAGAGTTAGCAATTCATGGGAGAAGACTCTTGGGTATACTCGTGATGAATTAGAAGAGCATCAATTTCTTGAATTTGTTCATCCTGACGACATTGTTTCGACAATAAAGAAAATGGGGGAACTTAAACAGAACATTGATGTTAAGTATTTTGTTAATCGCTATCGTTGCAAGAATGGCGAATATAAGTCAATTGAGTGGAATACCAGAATGATTGGTAATGAGGGGTTTAGCGTTGCCCGGGATGTAACTGTGAAAATCGATTTAGAGAATAAAGCAAAGGAGCTAAACTGGTTTCTTGAGCAGGCTCAGATTGTTGCTAATCTTGGGTTCTACAATTTTAATATAATAGAAAACAAGTGGGCGTCCACTGTAACGTTAGATGAATTATTTGGAATTGATACGGATTATCAAAGAAACCTTGAAGGGTGGCTTGCCATTGTTGACCCTGATTACCAGAAGATAATGATTGATTACTTCACAAAAGACGTTTTAGAAAAGCACATGCCTTTTGATAAGGAGTATATGATCAGGAAGGTTAATTCTGGCGAACGTCGCTGGGTTCACGGCAAAGGTACAGTTTTTTATAGTAACGATAGCAATCCGATTAACATGATAGGAACAATACAAGACATTCATGAACGGAAGCTGTTTGACGATTACAGGTCAAATTTAGAATCTTCACTATACGAAGAAAAAGAGCGATTAAGAATAACTTTTGAGTCAATTGGGGACGGAATAATAACAACTGATATTGAGGGGGAAGTTAAATTTCTTAATAAAAGTGCGGAACATTTTACTGGGTGGCTTAATAGTGAAGCTAGTGGTAGAGCTTTCGAAGAGGTGTTTGTTATAAATAATGAAACAACTGGTGAAAAATCAAAAAACCCTATTAATTGTGTTTTATCAACAAATAACATTTGCGAATTAGAAAATCACACTATGCTTACTTCAAAGAATGGAGAGATATATCATATAGCGGATAGTGCTGCACCAATAAAGAATCAGAACAACGAAACAGTCGGAGTAGTTATGGTATTCCGTGATGTTACCGAGAAGAAAGCGTCTGAACAAATCATTAAGCAATCCGCCGAAATTATAGAAAAGATGCAGACTGGTATATATATCTATTTACTTGAGGATTTTAACGATGACAAAACCTTGCGTCTCATAAGTGCAAATGAAGCATCAACAAAAATTATTGGAGTAAAACGCGAAGAAATAGTGGGCAAATACATTGATGAAATTTTTCCAAGCCTTAGGAATAACGAAATTCCTGCGAAATTCGCTGAAGTTGTTCGAACGGGAAACCCGATTGAAATAGAAGACTTTGATTATAATGATCAAAACATTTTAGAATCAGTATTTTCATTTAAGGCTCTAAAAATACAAAAAGATCAGGTATGTGTACTTTTTGATAATATAACTGAAAAAAGAAAGTATCTTGAAGAAGTTAAGTTTGTCAGTTTCCATGATATTTTAACTGGGCTATATAATCGTGCGTTCATAACTAAAAAGCTTCCTGAAATCGATCAAGAACCTAATCTTCCAATCGCTGTTCTTCTTGGTGATATAAATGGTCTAAAACTTATTAACGACGTATATGGGCATGAAATTGGCGATGAACTTTTAAAGAAGATATCAAGCATTCTTGTAAAAGCCTGTCCCGATAAAAGTTTTGTATCTCGATGGGGTGGCGATGAATTCAAAATTATTTCGCCCAATACTTCGATGGAACAAGCCAATGCGATTATTTATAATATAAAAGCAGAATGTCAGAATACTAAATTTGAGTCAATAATCCCAAGCATATCACTTGGAGTTTCAATAAAAACCAATATGAATGAAAATCTTAACGATACCTTCCGTGAAGCCGAAAACAGGATGTATACGCATAAGCTTGTTGAGGGTAAAAGCATAAGAAATTCGATTATAGCATCATTGCAGAAAGCATTGTTCGAAAAGAGTTGTGAGACTGAGGAGCATGCGATGCGTATGATGGATCTTGCATCAAAGATGGCTAGCCATCTTTCTATGTCTCAGCATGAAATGGACGAAATGAATCTATTAACAATGCTCCATGATATTGGAAAGATGGGGATATCAAATTCTATTTTAAATAAAGCAGGCGCTCTTTCAGTTAAAGAATGGTTTGAAGTTAAGAAACACCCTGAAATTGGTTACAGAATTGCACAGGCTATAACCGAACTTGCAAGAATATCCGATCTTATTTTGAGTCACCATGAACATTGGGATGGTTCAGGATATCCACAGGGACTAAAAGGTGACAGTATCCCTAAGGTGGTCAGAGTCCTCTCAATTATTGATGCATACGATGTTATGACCAACGGACGACCATATAAAAATCCTGTAAGTAATGAAGAGGCTCTGATTGAAATTGAAAAATATGCAGGAACGCAATTTGACCCTTCATTAGCAAAGGAGTTTGTTAGCATGATGCGCAATTAACAAAATAATTAACAGTTTTTATTGGTTTAAAATCGTTATTGTCAAAGTACGGGTAGCAATTCATCTCCCTCCTGATCTTCTCGCTTTTGCGAGCAAGATAGAATGCAAGGTTGGAACCTTCTTATTATATGAGGTTTTAAATTTGATTGTTTACTATGGTCTATATCGTGATTAAATATAAATGTGGAGGGTGAATATGGATCAAATAATAGGGCTACAGCTTTATTCTATAAGAGATGAGATGAAGAAAGACTTTTCAGGAAGTTTAGAAAAAGTTAAAGCAGCAGGATATAATGCTGTTGAATTCGCAGATTTTTATGGAAATTCTGCAACATTTATAAAATCCGAAATGGATAGGATTGGGCTTATTCCTTTTTCGGCACATATTGGATATGAAATGCTATCCAAAAAGATTGATGACGTCTGCGAATTTAGTAGAGAACTTGGGCTATCATGGGTTGTGTGCCCTGGATATGAAATAAAGTCCCCCGAAGATTGTGCTAAAATCTCTGCAATTCTTGCTAATGCGGCTCGAAACCTTGAACCGCTTGGAATCAGGGTTGCTTATCATAATCATTATAGAGAACTGGATAAGTTTTTTGGGAAATACATTTTTGATATGATTATACAAAACAATGAAGGGGTCAAAGTATATGCCGAGATTGATACCTGTTGGGTACAATATGCAGGAGTTGATCCTGTTGAGTTTATTGACAACAAAAAAGATCTTGCAGGTCCGTTTCACTTTAAAGACATAAACACAAATTATCAAGAAATCAAGAGTTCTGAAATCAATGTTGAAGTGGGGAATGGGATTATTGATTTCCCTGCGATAATTGAAGTTGCCAGAAAGAACGGCGTAATTGGGAATGGTATTTTTGTAGAGCAAGAAGCTTTCACTCGTGATATGTTCGAAAGTATTAAAATAAGTTGCGATAATATTAAGATTTTACTTCGGGGACAGGAACCAAAGTAAAAAGACAAAGACAAGTTGCATTTTAACTGAGGTTCCTAACCCCAAGGTGAAGTCCGAAGTAAAAAGACAAAGACAAGTTACATTTTACCGTGGTTCCTGTCCCCAAGGTGAAGTCCGAAGTAAAAAGACAAAGACAAGTTACATTTTACCGTGGTTCCTAACCCCAAGGTGAAGTCCTCATGGTAAATTGGCAAATTACAGCAATTCTTCAAGGGAAGGTGTTTCTTCTTCGAAGTTTTTAGTATCAAGTTCGTGCAAATTTATATTACCCGTTTGTCCGTACTGATATAATTGGTCAAGCACTTCAACAGCAGCTCTTATCCGGGTTCTCAGTAAAAATCCTTTGTTTTGAGTCACTTTAAATATTTCGTCAATACTAATTTGCGGATTCCAGTTGTAAGCGCGTGCGTGAAAATCTTTAAGTTTAAGAAAAATAGTTAATATTTCGTCGTCATTAAGTGGAATTAATTGAGGAGCAGAGCTCATTTGATTTAAAACATTTTTGACCGAGTTTCTTTCACTTATGTCCATGAAATTGGAATCAAGATTGTCAAACTCGTGTTTTGTTTCAATAACATCTTCGACAAACGAAGCATTCATCGCAAATATACTATATGTGCATTCAAGTTTTGATTTTACATCAGAATTCAAAAATAATGACATATTTTTGTAAGCATTAATCCTAGCTTTTTTCCCTAATCTTCCTATTAATTCCGCTTCATCAAATAATATAACCCACCCTTTATAGCCTAAACTAATAAACAAATGACTCAAAAAAGAAACATAGTCACCTGTGTTTTTCGATTTGTTGAAATTAGCTGTATAGATGGCTTTTTCGGGATAAATTCTTTTGTAAATCTGTTTTAACACGGGATTTGCCATGAAGTCCCCCTCAAGGTCAGCAAGTAACATAAACTTTTCTTCATAATTTTCTGTAGAAAGGTATGCTTTTAATAAATATGTAAGCTTATTCATATCAGGATTGCTTTGGGTATATGCCAACATCTCAGTTGCTACAGGACTATTCAATGTAATATTATCAAACAAATGAGAAAACCCTGGCTGAAGTCTGTTCGGAAGATAAGTGTTGTTAACTATTTTTTGGTATATGAGATAAAGCTTATCGAATGGAGATTCTTTGCCAAGAGATATTAAACTTACAACCATATCTTTACTGTGAGCTAGATTGAAAACCGTGTTAAGTAGGTGCGTTTTTCCTTCTCCATATTTCCCGGAAACAATAATCCCTGAAGAGACTTTGTCATCGCATACACCATTCAATGACTGATTTATGCTAGCCATAATTTGCGGTCTTGCAGAATAAAAATATTGACCAACGGCTTTAGATGAAATTCCTGAACGTAATGCTTCAATAATGCGTCTTGCTTCAAAATCAACCATTAGCTGTTCCTCCTATAGTGGCTTCATTAACCTGACGAGGCAAAGATATCTGCCCGAAATTAGTTCTGTCAATAAGATTTTGCGCGCATTCTTCATTTATTGGACATACATTCAACACTTTCGCAAGTCTTTGAGACATTTCCAAAATTACTTTAACGTTATATTCTTGCATTGCTAATTTGTCCAGGTCAACAATATCGGTAAATCTATTAAACCGTTCGCTGTCGATTTCATTTTGAATACGCATCCAAAGAGCCTGGTAAGACTTAATACCTCTGAAATCGTCATCAATAAGACTCCTGCCGAATGCAAAAATAAACATAATATTTTTAAGAGTGTCAATTTCGTCGATTAATTCACGGATACTCTCATATGCATCTTCACGCCTCATTTTTGTGTATCTAATTTCTTCAAGACTATTCGTATTTGTAAGAATGTCAAGATCATCGATGGCAATAACAATCCCATTAAATCCTGCGATTCTAACAATTTCTGACAAAGAGCGAAGCATGTGGCGGGCATTGTACTTCGTTATTTTGCTAGGTGAAAAACCAAGGCGTCGTATATCTGCAATTGTAACTTCTCTACTACAAGACAACCATCCCATTAAAAGACCTTTGTTATGATCTTCTAGAGTTGGATGGCCAAGAATACCGCCAGTTAACAAACTGCAGCAAAGAGCGAAATTGGTATCTATCAATGGATTTTGTAAAAAAGTTTTATTGAGCAAAAAACGAATCTCTCGTTTCGTAATAACATCCATTTGCCCAATACTCGATAAATAATCCACGAAAGTCATTCCTTCAGGGATGTCGTCAGGCGAAAAGCCTAAATCCCGAACGATTTGTTCGCTGCATTTTTTAAGGCAATTGAGAAAATCTGATCTCTCTAAAATTTCGAGATAAACTTCCTTGAAATCATGAATCCAAATATCTTTAGCTGAAAAACTTATGGTTATGAAGTTTTCATTTTTAGCATGAGACATGAAAAGCTCAAGGAAATGAGTTTTGCCACTACCCGAATTGCCGGTGACAAACTTTATTTTACTGCCACCTTCACTTATATACTCTCTAAGGTATTTATCAACCCAAAAATTCGATAAAAAATCAACACCAACAGTCAATTCAGCAATTAATTGATCATTGCCGGGAGCCTTGCCTTTCTTGAGTAAAGAAATTGCAGTTTCGAAATTGTTTTGCATAAATGCCTCCATTTAATAAAAACGAATTGTTGACAAGAATTGTTCATGACCATCTTTATCTAAAACACGGATAGCCTTGTTAATGTTTCTGCTTGGTCCAAACTGAAATGCACGTCCATCATCTATATTTTTTAAATCAGCAGAGTATAAGCGGGCGAGATCAAAGGCAAAGCTTTGAATGTCATAATCTTTTCTAAAACGCTTCATTGGGGTTAAATGTTTGTACAAGTTAGTAAGATAACAATCAGCGTTTTTAGAGTATGGCTTACCTGCGCTTTGTCTAAGCAATGCCAAATCATAGGCGTCGGCAAGCTCATTTGCAAAAAGTAACGGATTAAACGATACTTTCATTAATTTGTTAATCGACATTTTAATATTGTTAACAAAACTCAAAGGCCTGAATGTTGAAACCTTCTTCCTATCAACCATAATATCAAGATTTTCATTATCAATTTTGATTTTATATGGGAATATTTCGTAAGACAGCGATTCTCCTTTTATATCAACTCCCGATTCCCTGCAATAGCTTACCATTTGTGATGCAAAATCACCGCTTTCGATGTATTCTTTTGCATCGAAATTTTCGACTTTTTCACGTAGTAAAGCCAATACATTGGCATAATCCTGGCAATAATTTTCGAGCAAAGTTATGTCTTTTGTGAAACTTTTCAAATCTCCGGCATCTGCATTTTTGCAAAGATTCTTAAAACTTTTTTGAGAACTTATTAGTAAATCTCCCGTTTCCTTCTGACATGCCTGAATATCAGTATATAATTCTTCGTAATTAATAAAGCCCACCTCCTAAATATATTAAAACCAGTATATTTAACAAGAGTCAAAGTGTCAAGAAAAAATCTATAGAATGATATTTAAATCTATAGAAATTTAATTGAATGATATAAAATTAATAAATTGATGTAAATGAATTAGTACAGTATAATTGAAATTAGAGGAAGTGATATTTGTAAAATGAAAAAGTTGTTTGATTGGCAGGAAAACTGTATTCAACTTTGGTTTGAGAATAATTGCAGAGGGATCGTTAATGTTGTAACCGGAGCCGGGAAAACAATACTGGCTTTAGGCGCTATTAATAGACTTGAAAGTAGGAAGTTTAGCGATAATTTAATAGTGCCAGGGAAACTAAAGGTAAAAATAGTTGTCCCTAAGACATTTTTAATTGGACAATGGACAAAGGCGATACGCAAGGAACTTGGTGAAACAAACGACCAGATAGGAACATATTTTGGTGGGCATAAAGATAAGATAAGTAAAAAATATATGATCTATGTTGTAAATTCAGCTCGTTATACTCTGGCGCGACATGTAATTTCCGATCTAAAAAACGGTGATACGGTCTTACTGATTTGTGATGAATGTCATCATTATAGCAGTAAAGAAAATTTTAGAATTTTTGATTTTTTACCTATGATAAACGAATATAAGTCAAATTATTTATCTTTAGGATTGTCAGCTACACCAAAAACAAACAACTACGAAACCACTTTAATTCCAGCTCTTGGAAATGAAATATACAGATATGATTTTACTAAAGCAAGAAAAGCGAAAATCATATGCAATTGCTCTATTTTCAATGTCAAATTGGAATTTAATCCACTAGAAAAACAGCATTATGAAGAATTAAGCGATAAAATCATTATTCAATTGCGCAAACTTTATTTAATGTGCCCATATCTAAAATCCTTAAAGAGTAATCAATTTTTTGTAGCCTTGCAAGGTTTAGAAAAGACCGAAAACATTGTTTTGGTTGAACTTTCGAGGATTGTTATGAATTTATTTTATAAAAGAAAAGAAATTGTGTACCTAGCTGATTCCAGAATTCGTTGTATTATCGAATTAATCAAAAAATTACCAGAAAACTCGAGAATTATAATTTTCGGTGAAAGAATAGAATCAGCGGATGATTTATTTGATTCTTTAAATCGAGTATACAAAGGACAAGTAGGGAAGTATCATTCATTAATGAGTGATTATGGTAAAAAGAATTCACTTGCAAAATACGAAAGTTCAGAATTTAGAATAATGGTTAGTTGTCGTTCACTTGATGAGGGCCTGAATATTCCGCAAACGGATGTCGGGATTGTTATATCATCTTCGGGGAGTGCGCGTCAAAGAATTCAAAGGCTTGGCAGAATACTGAGAAGAAAAGAGAAGGACACAACATCAAATTTTTATTACCTTTATATTGCAAACTCAAGTGAAGAAGAGGTATTTATGCCTGCGGATGTTTCTGGTGAAATGAAAGTCTATAATATTAATTTTGATTATAAAGACAATTCTTTTGGCGGTGAATCATTTGATGTTGTTAAAGAAAAAGCAGTTGAAATCGCAAGTGTAAATAAGATTTTGAGCCTGCAAGTCGCTGAAGAGTTTAATAAAAACATTGAAACTGGATTAGTTCGAAACGAATGGCAAGCTTCAGAAACATATTGTCAGGAAATGATCAAATCAGCAACAACTATTGAAAATAAAAACTACTGGATAAGCCTGCTTTTTCTTGCAAAAGCTAGCGCAGAGTTAGGGGAGAATTAGAAAAGGACTTATCCGGAAGCTGATAAATCCTCGTTTGATTCGTTTACTTATGCCATTAATCTTGATGATTTCTAAACGGCTGTTTTATATACAATGAAATTTGAATTTGGGTCTAAAGAGTACCCAAGGTGAAGTCCTAAGGCAAATGCTATTCTGGAAGATCAATTGTCGAAACATACTTAATCTTTGAACCGATATATTTGAACATAAGTTGCATTAAAATGATCTGAACTGGGATCATAAATGCTGTTTTGATTAGTCTTGCTGCGAAAAACGGTATCCAGGCTTCTCTGTACAATAAATAAAGCCAAAGAGTATTAATTCCAAGATCAATAAAGATTGAAACCACTAGAACTGATAGAGTTATACGTACAAGTGTTTTAGGTTTCTTAAACAAAAACACTCCATATATAAGTCCAGATAATAAAGCACTTAATGTAAATCCAGGAAAAAATGGAGCTGGGACGGGAGCAGGGAATAAGAAAAATCCAACTATGTCCGATATAGCAGCATTAATTCCACCAAGAATTGGACCTAAAATGCCTGACACAAAAGATGTAGAAAGAAATTGCAGGGTGATTCTTGAATAAGGAGCAAAATAATAAACGGTAACACGGGTAAATACAACGTTAAGTGCTATGAAAAGACCCATTAAAACAATAACTTTGGTGCTTTTCATAAATTTCATCTGCCTTTTGAAATAGTTATCTTTTGATGCTGGGATTGATTCGTTCGAATTTGTGTTTGTTGAATTTGTGTTTTCCATACAGATACCCTCTCTTTTCTTTAAAATGATACTAAACCACATAAAGAGAGATTGGCTCTTTGTGTGGCAGCGGAATGCGAATGATGTACCGCAAGCTTAATGCAACAACCTGCAATTAAGATTTTCGTCCTACCAGCAACTTCCCGACTGATGGGCACTTTACGCACATGACTCTACTCTGCCTGCTCTTTTGTTTTACACCCAACTAAAAAATTATTGTTTGTAGGTTAAAATCAAATTTAAAATCATTATCAATTCAAATATTTAAATTATTATCAATATCAAACTTAACTGCGACTCTAAATAACTAACTTATTTTATTATCGGATGTATTGATTTTATAATATATCGTTCCAACACAAAGGTCTATAGATTTTCACAAAATATATAAAATATTGCAAAAAATCACAGGAAACATAAAATAAAAGGAATGATTTTATGCCGTATCCCCTTTAATTTATAATAGTACCTTGTAATAACTAAATCTTATCAATAATGCCAGACTATCGCACTTATAGTACAATATTGATATTATGACGAAATTGGTTACTTTTTAATTTTTAGCCTTTATCGTATGAAAATCATACCCAGGGACTAAAGTGCTTACGGACTTAAGTTGGGTATCCTTAGGGACGGATGAGGGAATCTCCATGATTGTATAAAATTCCTCTAAAGATTTTCCTACATAAATGGCGCCTTCTTCAATTGTCATCGAACCTCTTAAATCAGCGAATTTTAACTTTTCACCGCTTTGCTGAACTTGTTCAATACTCGGAACTGAAACTTGGTATAATCCTGCTAAATCCAAAACGAAAAGACTACCAAAGAACAAACCAACTGTAATAAGAACTATTGCTAAAGGCTTAATTGTTTTTCCGAAAAATTTAAAACCTATGTATTTACTTGGATTTGGGCAAACATCTATGCATTTGCCACAATCTATACATTCTGCACTTCTTACCACACCACCCGATGCAACGTCAATATTCATAGGACATACTTTTGTGCATTTTTTGCAGTCAATACAAGGATTTCTTTTAACCTTTAACGGACTTATTTTAGAGATTATCCCGTAAAGTGCTCCGGCAGGACATAAGTATTTACAAAAGAAGCGGTCGTAAAAGATTGACAGGATAACTACAATAACTAAAATAATAAAGCCTATAAAATACTCGTTTAATACCTCAACTCCAGTCCATACATGTGCAAACGCAGCGTATGGGTCATAAGGAGAAATCCACAAAGTTGCAGTTTTCCAGGCCATATATGTTATAAAAGCAAGTACAACATACTTTAGATATCGCAAGACTTTATCAAATCTAATTGGCATCAACCATTTTTTCTTTTTTATCTTTCCGAAAAATTCAAAGAGAGCTCCAAAGGGGCAAATATTTCCACAGAAACTTCTGCCGAAAAGCAATGCAAAACCCAATGTTAGAAAAAACAATGTCATTGTACCAGAAAATAATTTTTGCAAATTGGACTGTCCCGCAAACCAGACCCATAGATTTTCTAATCCGCCAAGTGGGCAAACCGCATGCGCTGAGGGGTAACCACTACCCAAATACACATGAAAATTTTCGAACAGGATGGTTACTCCAAGAATAAGAGCAAGAATAATTGTTCTGACCAGACCTTTTTTCAATTTCATTTTTTTATTTCCTCCAACAAATATTATATAAACCGAAATGTAAAATATAAATTCAGACCCTTTACCGCTAAACTTTATTTCGAAACTTAAGTAGAAAGATTATAACATATAACAAATTTATTTTGTGTTGAAAATGTGTTTAATTATTTATTTACAGAATTATTTCCAAGAATTATTTTTCCGAATAATTTACAAAATGAACAAGAATTCTAATTGGTATCCGTGATATAATATATTTACAAGAATTTAATCTTTTATCATATAACACGGTCTCATTTCGTGTTATAATAATTTAAATTTCATCACAAAGTTGTTTTGTTTCGTCGTACTTTGAAAGGTTGAATATATGATTAATATATTAGATGAAATAACTAAGAATGTAAAACATATATACGAAATGGATCTTTCAGTTTATGAGGAAAATTTCCTTAATAAATCAATACAGAACCGATGTAATTTTTGCGGAAATATAACTCTTGATGAATATCAAAATTTTCTTATAGATAATCAAAATGAAGCCGCCAATCTTTTTAATGCTTTGCTAGTTAACTATTCAGAATTTTTCAGGAATCCTTTAACTTTTGCACTTCTTGAACAATGGATCATACCTAATCTTATAAAGGTAAATTCCAAAGGCCAGGAAATAAGAGTTTGGTCCGCAGGCTGTGCTTCTGGGCAAGAACCCTATTCTGTTGCAATGATATTTGAGAAATATAAGTCTAAACTTTCAATCAATTTCCGATACCGCATATTTGCAACGGATATTTCAAGCAATGAGCTCATCGCAGGGCAGCAAGGGATTTATAGCGAAGAACAAATATCAAACATTAAAATTGGTCAAATTAAAGAATATTTTGCAAAGGAAGACAATAATTACCGAATAATTGATAAAATCAGAAAGAATGTGAGCTTTTCTAAGTACGACCTACTTGATGCAAACTCATCATTTCCACATGAGAGTATATTTGGGGATTTTGATCTTGTATTATGCAGTAATCTTTTATTCTATTATCGTGAAGAACTTCAGGGTGTTATTTTAAGAAAAATGATGTTTTCAATGGCTGAACATGGTTTTTTAATTACTGGAGAAGCCGAAAGACATAGTGTTCATAAAAGGACAGGTCTGCAAATGATTATGCCGCCAGCTCCTGTTTTTCAGAAAAATAGGAGTTTCGACACAAGATAGCTAATTCATAAATTTTTAGCATTAATTCATTTAGAGTTATGAGAAAACAAATGCTTTATGGAAACAATATTTAACTGAAACAGAATTTAACTGAAACAGAATTTAACTGAAACAGAATTTAACTGAAACAGAATTTAACTGAAACAGAATTTAACTGAAACAGAAATTAACTGAAACAAAATTTATTGGAGGCAATATGAAGATTAAAGATATTAAAATCTCAAAACAACTTAATATCGGGCTCGGCGTTATTATGGGGCTTGTTGTAGTACTTGGAGCAATGAGCTTCTATTGGTCTAATAGACTTTGGCAATCAACTCAAAGCCTTTATGAACATCCATTCACAGTAAAAGGAGCTATAGATAAAATTACTGAAGATGTGTTGCTCATAAGAATCGAGCTCAAAGAAATTGTTCTTGAAGGAGCTAATGCAAATGTTCAGGGACACATTTCAAATATGGACCTTTATGAATCAGATGCAATAGGGCAAATCACTGTTTTGCAAAATAGCTATTTAGGACCACAAAGCGATGTAATTTTAGCTCATGATGAGATTATAAAGTGGAAATCGGTACGTGAAGATGTTTTAAGGCAATTGCGAGAAGGGTATATTTCGGAAGCTACCAAGCAAGTAAGGTTTGACGGCACTGCTGGATTGCAGGCTAAGAAAGTAATTGAAGCACTTATGGTAATTAGCACCTTTGCAGATAACAAGGCAACACAATTCTATGCTGAAGCACAAAAAAATAGGAATAGTAATCTTTTTCTTATGTCAATAATTTTGACAATAATAGCACTCTTTGCATCAATTATAAGTTATAGAATTATTCGAGGAATAATGAAACCGCTAAAATCTCTTAAAGAAGCAACAGATGATTTTACAGATGGTAAATTTGATGCACGATGTGATTACAAATTAATAAACGAGTTCGGTGAATTATCATCATCTTTCAACATAATGGCACAAACAGTAGAAAATGAAATCCAAATTAAGGAAAAGCTTTCAAAATTGTCAAAAGTAATGATTCGTAAGGAAAACATAAAAGATTTGTGCAAAGAGCTTCTTGTTGAATTACTTCCGTTGACTAATTCACAGATGGGTGCCATATATTTACCGGGGAATGACCAAACAACCTTTTATCTCTATGAATCAATAGGTCTTCCTGCAGATTGTATTAAATCATTTTCTGTGCTTGATAAAGAAGGTGACTTTGGACTTGTCATTGCAACAAAGAAACCACAGCATATTAACAATATTACTACAGGAAACAGATTTTCCCTGTCGACCCCTAGTGGTTCTTATAATGCAAAATCTATTATTTCGTTTCCTATTATTGAAGACGAAGAAATACTTATGATTGTTTCAATTGCTAGCTTGAGTTCTTATTCAGATGTAGATATTTCTTTAATTAATAGCATGACCAATGAATTAGCAGCTAGAATTGTATCCATTCAGAGTGCAATGAAAGTTGAGAAATTTGCTCACGAGCTTAATATCAAAAACATCGAACTACAACAGCAGGCAAAGGAATTATCAGCTCAGACAGACGAACTTATTGAGCAGAACATTGAACTTGAGATGCAAAAGAAACAGCTAGATGAAGTAAGTCGGTTAAAAAGCTCCTTTTTGTCCAATATGAGTCATGAACTTAGAACTCCGCTTAACTCAGTTATTGCATTATCTTCAGTTCTTAAACGAAAACTTGATGGTTCAATTCCTAAGGAAGAACATAATTATTTGGAAGTAATAGAAAGAAATGGGAAGAATCTTCTTTTACTTGTTAATGACCTTCTTGACCTTTCTAGGATTGAAGCTGGTAAGGAAGAAATCATAATAAGACAATTTGATCTTAATAATTTAATTGAAGATTTAAAAGAAATGTTAGAGCCACAGGCAACAAAAAAAGGGATACAAATAAAGTATGAGGAACCTCAGGAATTGCCAGATGTAGTAAGTGATGAGAATAAATTGAGACACATTCTTCAAAATATTATAGGGAACGCCGTTAAATTTACTGACAAAGGCGAAATAGATATAATTGTAACAAATACGGAACATGATGTTTGCATTACGGTTAAAGATACAGGCATAGGAATTGCATCTGAACACTTACAGTTTATTTTTGACGAATTCAGGCAAGCAGACGAATCAGCATCAAGAAGAAATAGCGGGACTGGACTAGGGCTTGCTATAGCAAAAAAGTATGCTCTTCTTCTAGGAGGAAAGATTGAAGTTGAAAGTAAAATTGGTAAGGGGTCAGTTTTCACTGTTGTTTTACCATTGAAGAAAGAACCGGCCCAGAAAGAAATATCTGATGAAACCGCAAGCCTTATTAAACCCAAAAAGACTGCACAGCGGGGATGGACAAACAATGAATCAAAGAAAGTTTTGCTTGTTGATGATAGTGAGCCTGCGATTATTCAAACAATGGAAATTCTAAAAGAACAAGGCTATCAGGTATTTGTTGCAAGAAGCGGCAAAGAAGCTATTGAACAAATAGATAGGGTTAATCCTGATGGAATGATTCTGGACCTCATGATGCCTGAAATGGATGGGTTTGAAGTATTAAGGACAATTCGTGACATTAAGAAAAACGAGAAAATACCTGTTCTCATTCTTTCTGCAAAGCACATAACAAAAGAAGAACTCAATTTTTTAAAAACTAATCATGTGTTGCAGTTAATTCAAAAAGGAGCTATTGACAAATATGAGCTGTTGGATGGAGTTGCAAACTTAGTTCACGAACGAGAATTGATTGATGGGAAACCGAAATCTGACAATAAAATGGAGGCAGCTGAATGAAAACTAAGCCTGCGACTATACTTGTAATTGATGACAATGAGGATAACCTGATAACAATTAAAGCGATTATGTCGGATGTTTTGCCGGAATCATCTGTTTACACGGCACTTTCAGGCAAAGAAGGAATAGAGTATGCTGACAGGATCGATCCGGATGTTATTTTGCTCGACATTGTAATGCCTCAAATGGATGGGTTTGAAGTGTGCCGCAGACTAAAGGAAAATACTGATCTTCAAAGAATTCCGGTGGTTTTCCTTACTGCACTTAAGACGGACAGAGAAATCAGGCAGAAAGCTATTGATGCTGGAGCGGAAGGATTTCTTTCTAAACCTATTGATGAACTGGAACTCATGGCACAGGTTCAATCTATGTCAAAAATAAAGGAAGCCAATATATCACAGCATTTAGAAAACGAAAGACTAGAATCACTGGTGCGAAAACGTACAAATGATATCGAAAAAGAACTTATTAAGAGAGTTGAAGCAGAAAAAGAACTTGTTAGGCTTAATAATTATTTGATGAAAAACCATGAAGAAAAGCTTTTTATTATTGAGTGTCAGAAAAATTTGTTTAAATTAACATCTACAGAAGATGTTTTCAGTTACCTGACAAAAAAAATACATGAATTGATAAAATCTGGATATGTAATTACTTCAAAAATTAATGAACAAACAATGAACGTTGATATTGCTGACATGTCAGGATTTGCGGACATTATTGAGGAAATAATTAAACTAATTGGATTTGATCCCAGAAAACTTGAGTACAACCTAAATGATTTATCAGAAGAGGAGAAAAAGGATTTTGCAAGTGGTAATCTAAAAAAACTTGGCAATGGGCTTTATTCATTGTTTTTAAGAAAAATACCATTAGAAATTTGTAGTATGCTTGAGAAATTTATGAGCATAGATAGTATATATGCTATGGGAATAGAAATAGATGGAAAGAATTTCGGTGAAATTTCAATACTTTCTAAATCTGATATAAGTGAAAAATTTGAAACCATTGAGATAATTGTAAACCAAGCAGCATTATCAATCCAACGGGTAAAAACCGAGGAATCTCTGAAAGTTAGCGAAGAAAGATATAAAGCAATATTTGATCAATCTCCTATAGGGATTTCTCTGACCTACTCTGGCTCAAGAATGATTTATAAAGCTAACAAGAAATTTAAAGAAATATGTGGACGGGACATTGATGAAAACAACCAGATTGACTGGGCTGATATAACTCATCCTGATGATCTCGAAGAAAACCAAAAAAATGTTAAAAATATGAAAGAAAAGAAAACTAGTGGATTTAATATGAGTAAGAGATATGTTAAACCTGATGGCTCAGTTACGTGGATAAATATGACTATAGCACCTATTTTATCTGATAAAATAGAACCATCACATTTATGTATGATAGAAGATATCAATGAGAAGAAAGAAAAGCAGCAAAGGATTGAGTATCTGAGTTATCACGATACTCTGACAGGTATTTATAATCGGGCATTTTATGAAGATTCTGTGTTAAGTTTTGATTGTGAGGATTGTCTTCCACTGACGGTTATAACAGGAGATATAAATGGTCTGAAACTTGTAAATGACACATTAGGACATGCACAAGGTGACAAAGTCCTTGTAGAGGTGGCAAGAAGACTAACTAAGAGCATTAGGGAGTCTGACATTCTTGCCAGAATTGGTGGAGATGAGTTTTCAATATTGATGCCCAGGACAACTCAGGCAGAAGCACAGAAAATTGTTGATAAAATATATGAAACATTTAGGGAACCAACGCAATATTTAGATGTCGACATTGGATTTTTAAGCATATCACTCGGGCTCGCTACTAAAATATCAATGTTAGAATCCTTTGATGCAATTGAAAAGATTGCTGAAGATAATATGTACAAACGAAAACTACTTGAACACAAAAGTTTTCATAGTTCTCTTATATCTTCAATGAAAACGACATTATTTGAAAAAAGCAATGAAACACAAGAACACGCGGCAAGACTTGTTTCACTTGCAATACCCCTCGGAAGACAACTTAATCTTACTGAAGAGCAGTTAAGTGAGCTTGAACTTTTATCAGGATTACATGATATAGGGAAAATTGGTATTGATAATTCCATTTTGGCGAAAAGAGATAAACTAACGGACAATGAATGGGTTGAAATGAAAAAGCATCCTGATATAGGGTACAGAATTGCAATGGCATCACCGGAACTTGAACCAATTGCAGAATATATTTTATGCCATCATGAAAAGTGGGATGGAACAGGCTACCCGCAAGGTGTTTCAAAAGAAAACATTCCTTTACTGTCTAGAATTCTTAGCATAGTAGATGCATATGATGCAATGACTCAAAATCGTCCTTACAGGAATGCTTTATCAGTGGAGGTCGCCATTGAAGAAATTGAAAGATTTGCGGGCATACAGTTTGATCCTAATATTGCATCACTATTTGTTAAGCTAGTAAGGTATGCACGCGAATAGAATTAGCATACTCACTGTTTGAATTAACTTGAATTAATTAGATTATAGCTCATTAAATTTTTTAAATGAAATCTTATAAGATATTATATTGTCAGGGGATATAATGGTGTAAACTTAACAAAAAGACTTAAGGTATATCAAAAATTAACGATGCATATTATAGAATTAACGATGAAAGGGATATTCATATGGAGCAGACACAAGTATTGATGAATAATTTTAAGGAGGCATTGCTTCAAATTGACCGAATTAAAGCAGCTGGAATATTTGAGGAAGTCTACTTGTCGGGCAGCGATTTTGCAACCCTCGAGAAATTAACTGTGGGGGCATTAGAAGAAATTGGGAATGGTTGGGAATCAGGGGGAATATCACTTGCACAAGTTTATATGAGTGGGATTATATGCGAAGAATTAATTAATAAATATCTTCCGAAATTCAAATCAGTTAATAAAAAACCCGAAAGGATTGCAATAGCAACTTTACAAGATCATCATGCACTTGGAAAAAGAATTGTAACATCAGTACTTAAAACTTCAGGATATGAGGTGATAGATTTTGGGCAAGGAATTCAAGATGACGAGCTTGTTGATCTCACGATATCTAATAATATTGAAATACTTCTGATATCGACACTGATGCTTCCTTCAGCGCTTAAAATTGCAAATGTTACAAGGATGCTTTCAGAAAAAGGCTCAAAAGTAAAGGTTATAGTCGGAGGCGCACCCTTTAGGTTCGATTCTGAACTCTGGAAACAAGTTGGAGCGGATTTTGATGGCAAGAATGCATCTGATATAGTGTCGATTATTGAAAATTTAAGCAATTAGCAACTCAAATAAACAATGGCATTCGCTAACTAAGTATCGCAATTAAGTAAGGATTTATTCTTTACTGAGATTATTACTTTATAGGATGAATGTAGAATAGATAATAGAAAGCACATAGCATAATATAGATTATGCGGGAGGTGAAAAAATGAATTCATTTGAAAGAGTTATGACAGCAATTAGTCACAAAGAACCGGATCAGGTGCCGTTGTTTTTGCTGCTCTCACTTTATGGAGCCAAAGAACTTGGTCTCCCTGTTAAAGAATATTTTTCTGACCCCCAAAATGTAATAGAGGCACAACTTAGGATGCGAGAAAAATACAGTAATGATTGCATATACACCTTTTTTCATGCGCCTATAGAAATTGAAGCATTTGGTGGCGAAGTAATTTATGTTGAAGATGGTCCACCTAATACTGGAGAACCCTTTATTAAAAGCTTTGAACAAATTGATACTCTTGTCGCACCAAAAATTGAAGATTGCAAAGGCTTAATTAGAGTTCTTGAAGCAACAACGGCTCTTAAATCAAAAACGGGTGGTGAAGTTCCTTTAATTGGCGTTGTAATGTCACCTTTTTCGGTGCCCGTAATGCAGTTGGGATTCGAAAAATATCTTGAGCTTTTATACTTTTACCCTGATAAATTTGATAAATTAATGCAGATTAACGAAGATTTTTGTGTTTCATGGGCAAATGCTCAGCTTGATGCTGGAGCTACGGCAATCTGCTATTTTGACCCGCTTGCTTCACCTAATATGATTGAAAGAAAAAAATATTTAGATACAGGAAATATTGTGGCAAAAAGAACTATCGGATGCATTAAAGGTCCAACTGCTACACATCTCGCATCCGGGATTGCATTGCCGGTCGTTGATGATATTGTTAGTAGTGGGAGTGCAGTTATTGGGTTTTCTGCTAATGATGATATTACAGAAATAAAAAATGCAACTAAAAATAAAATATGTCTTCTTGGAAACTTAAATACTGTTGAAATGGTGCATTGGAATAACGAGAAAGTTATTAGTGAAGTTAAAAATGTTATTGCCAACGCAGGGAAGGGAGGGGGACTGATTTTGGCTGAGAATCATGGAGAGATTCCATGGCAGGTACCCGAAAATGTTCTTCTTGAAATTTCGCAAGCAGTAAAAGAATTTGGAAGATATCCTTTGAGTTGGGTGGAGAATAAATGAATAAGATAAATGTTCAGAAAAAATTGAATCTTTTTATATGTGAAAATTACTTTCCGGAATTTCAATATGTTGTAAAATCCCATAACTTTGATGATGTAAATATATATTCATACCCGAGTTTGTGTGTGAATAGGAATAAGAGGGAAAAAGCAATCCAACTTATTTCTGATGTATGTAACAGAGGAGAAGAAACAATATTTATATGTAACGATAATTGTGAAATTCTAAAACTTGTACCCGTGGGCTCTAAAATTTTTAGTACTGCAAGTAAATTTTGTTATCATTATCTTGCAAATGATTCTTTTCTTGAATATATTTATGGAAAGGGTGGTTATGTAATTGGCCTTGGATGGTTAAATAATTGGCAAGAACGGCTGGCTGAAGCTGGATTTGACGAAAGTACGGCCAGGCCTTTTTATAAAGAATTCTGCAAGGAGCTTGTTTTTTTTGATGCTGGAATTGATAACGAGGCTCAAGCAAAACTTAAGGATCTTTCGAAATATCTTGATTTACCCTTTGTGGTTATTTCTTATAATACAGTTGAAATTACTCAAATGATTAAAAGCATTGTGTACGAGTGGAGACTTCAAAATAGCATTGAAGAAAATAAAAAAACGATTGCAAGTGCCCAAGCTAAAAGCGCTGAGCACTCTACAATATTAGACATGATGGGGAAGATTGCAACATTTACAAATAAAAGGGAAACAATCGGAAAGATTAAAGAGATATTTCAGGTTGTTTTTGGTGCAAAAAGGTTTAAATTTATTGAAAAAGATGCAATAAAAGGAGAAAAGAATGATCTGATATCAGATTTAATTGCTGATAATAAAAAATCATATATGCTATTCAAAGAAGAAAAAAGCTTCCTAATTAAGGTTGAGCAGAACAATAACATGTTTGCAATTATCGAAGCTGGTGATTTTCTATTTCCGCAATATATAAATGATTATTTAAATTTTGCAATAGAGATTGCAAGGATTAGCGGACTTGTCCTTTCAAATATCGAACAATATGAGAAACTTATTAATTCAGAGAAAAATCTTCAATATTTAAACTATCACGACCCCCTTACAGGCCTTTTTAACAGAGCATATATTAACGAAATCATTGCTACTCAGAATTATAATAAATCAATTGCTGTTTTTGGACTTGATATTGACAGACTAAAATATGTCAATGATAACTTCGGACATCGAGAAGGTGATAGATTGATAATTAACGTATCTGAAATTCTAAAGGAATCATTTAGGGATTCTGACACCATCGCCCGAATTGGTGGAGATGAATTCGTTGTTATTTTATTTAGTTGCGATAAGTCTTTGGCAGAAATGTTTGGAGAAAGAATAACGAAAGAAATTGATAATTTTAATTCTAAAAATAAATTTCCACAACTTGAAGTTAGCATTTCATTTGGATATGCAGTTTTAGAAAATGAAGATGATACACTGGAAATCCTTATACATAAGGCTGACGATATTATGTATAAGAACAAGGCAGAAAAGAAAAGAAGGCTAGGTCAATAATATTGAATAGCCATTTATTAGTAGTATAAAAAACTCGTTTTTGTGCCTGGACTAGGTAACACTTTAGCTCAAACAATCCGTTTGAAGCATAGTTTTTTTGTTGCGGATATTGTTATAAAATTTTGTTTAAAGTGTGGGAAATGTGGGTTGGAAATGGTACAATATAGAAAATGCTGCCTAGGTGTAAAATATTAATTATTCTTAGCTGTCCATATGCAGAAAATATTTTACTTCAATTTGCTGATGAAATTTATATAAGAGAGTAACGGGTTGCTAAAGTAGGCGATTCATAATAAAAGGAGAATATGTGAGTAAAGACGATAATTTTAAAAGTATGAATAATGAGGGACTTTCGAATGAACCCGAAAGGGCTGTTCTTGTTGGCCTTTGCGATACATCGAAAAGGCAATTGGAGAATGAAACTGAGAGGTCTCTTGAAGAACTAGGATTACTTGCAATAACCGCAGGGGCAGCTGTTGTGGGGGTGGCGATTCAAAGACGACGCGGCATTGATAATGCTACATTTGTTGGTAAAGGCAAGTTGCAGGAAATAACAGCTGCCTGTGATGCGCTTGGTGCGGGACTAATAATTTTTGATGATGAACTTAGCGGATCGCAAATAAGAAATATTGAAGAAGCGACAGGGAAAAAAGTTATTGACAGGTCGCTTCTTATTCTTGACATTTTTGCCCAACGTGCGCAAAGCAAAGAAGGGAAACTGCAAGTTGAGCTTGCTCAACAAAAATACAGATACGCAAGGCTTATTGGGTTCGGAGCATCGCTGTCCCGGCTTGGAGGCGGCATTGGCACACGTGGCCCGGGCGAATCCAAGCTGGAGACCGACCGCCGCCACATAAAGCGCAGGATCGACTATCTGAAAGCGACATTGGCAGAGGTCGGGGAGCGTCGCGACAGAATTCGCGAGAAGCGGCGCGACAGCGATGCCGTCACTTTCGCGGTTGTTGGCTATACGAATGCTGGCAAATCAACCCTAATCAACCGCCTTAGCCAATCCGAACTTTTCGTCAAAGACATGCTTTTTGCAACTCTTGACTCAGCTGCCCGAAAAGTAACACTACCAGACGGATTGACAGCAATATTAATTGATACTGTTGGATTTATACGCAAATTGCCTCATCATCTTATTGATGCATTTAAATCAACACTCGAAGAACTTGGCAGTGCTGATGTTATAATGCATGTTGTTGATGCATCAGATAATGATTTAAGCCGCCATATGGAAATTGTTGAGGAATTATTAGTTCAACTAGGCGCAGCAGCTAAACCGAGAATAACGGTTTTCAACAAAATTGACAAAACACAGGGGGACGGTTCTTTTGTGTCAGCAGAATCTGAGGCTTCATCGTTTAAAAGGATTGATAATATAATTCATTTATTTTCAGACGATGAAGAAAATGATTGTAGTGACGGTAATGAATTCGTTGAAAATGAAGAAAAATTTGTTGAAAAAGAGGCCGATGATTATATTGAAAATGAAGACGATGACTTAATTGAAGACGATGACTTAAATGAAGATGATGAAGAAAATGAAGGTAGCGAGAATGAAGATGAAGATAAAAGCGAAAGTGAAAATGAAGATAAAAGCGAAAGTGAAGGCGATGACTTAATTGAAGACGATGACTTAAATGAAGATGATGAAGAAAATGAAGGTAACGAGAATGAAGATGAAGATTTAAGTGAAGAATACGAAGACGAAGACGAAGACGAAGACGAAGACGAAGAAGATGAAGATGAAGATGAAGATGAAGATGAAGATGAAGATGAAGATGAAGATAACGGAGACAATGAGAATGAAAATGATTACTTAGATGAAAATGATAGTGATAGTTTCGAGAAGGAAAGCGAAGAATCTAAGGGAATAAAAGATGTAGAATCTCATGAAAATCTTAGTCTTGCTGGCAGGGTTTATAACCGTGCTACACCAACATTCAATATCAAAGACGGCGTAGTAATTGATGTTTCTGCAGTTTCAGGGGATGGGATAGATACATTAATTGATGCAATAACTTGTCAGGTGAGAAGCGTAAGAACAAAGATTGATATTTTGTTACCTTATAAAGATGCGGGAGTACTTGATTTTATAAGAAAAAATGGAAGTGTTGAAAACGTTGAATATCTTGATGATGGTATCCATGCAGGAATTAGGTTACCCGAATCGAAACTGGCATACATTAGTAAATATATGGTAAAATAGAAAACCAACAATAAAAAAATGGAGGAAATAATTATGGAACAGTTTATCAAAAACATCGAATTTTCTAAGGCAATCGAAATGGAATCCCTTGTTCAATACCAGGAAGGTCAAGTTGTTAGCAGAACATTATCACAAGGGAAGGCGGTTAGTATTACTCTTTTCGCTTTCGATAAGGGCGAAGAAATTGGTTCACACGACTCGACAGGTGATGCAATGGTCTATATACTTGACGGAACTTCCGAAATAACAATCGGAGGAGTTAAGCACACTGTGAAAAAAGGTGAAGTAATTGTTATGCCTGCTAATGTTGACCATTCGCTTTTTGCTGCTGAAAGATTTAAAATGATTCTTACGGTAGTTTTTGTTAAGTAAATTATATGTAAACAACAAATCTAAAAACTCAAATTTACCTGCACTAAGGCAAATTATTCAAATAGATTAATCTTAAAATGAAAAGGTTGGTACAAAACATGAATGAACTTTGGGACAAAAAAGCTTTTATATGTGATATGGATGGTGTAATTTATCATGGAAACAGACTTCTAAATGGTGTAATATCATTTGTTGACTGGCTGATTGATCAAAAAAAAGAATATATTTTTCTTACAAACAGTTCGGAGAGATCCCCTGCTGAATTATGCCAGAAACTTCAAAGACTTGGACTTGAAGTTCCAAAAGAAAGATTTTATACAAGTGCACTTGCAACTGCAAATTTTCTTCACAGTCAAGCCCCCGGTGGAAGTGCTTACGTAATAGGTGAAGCAGGATTAACCAATGCTTTATACGATGTTGGGTTTTCAATAAACGATGTTAATCCAGATTATGTTATTGTCGGCGAATCACGCAATTATAATATAGAAAAAATAGAAAAAGCTGTTCACCTTGTCCTTAATGGTGCAAAACTAATTGGAACGAATCCTGATTTAACTGGACCTTCAGAAAAAGGAATAGTACCCGCAACACGAGCACTCATTTCGCCGATTGAGTTATCAACGGGTAAGCAAGCATACTATATAGGCAAACCCAATCCTCTTATGATGCGTACTGCCCGTAAAAAGTTAGGTTATGCGAGCGAAGAGACAGCTATTATTGGCGACCGAATGGATACTGATATAATTGCAGGAATTGAATCTGGGATGGATACTGTATTAGTTTTAAGTGGCGTTACAACTGAAGAAACAATGGCAAACTTTGCTTATCGCCCATCATATATTTTTAACGGTGTTGGAGATATAGTAGAGAATTTTGCAAAAAGCAAGTAAATTCGCACCTAAAATCTTTGTTGGATAAAATTCACACACTCTTGTTCTAGTGAACAAAATGATATAAAATAAACAGTCGGTATCAAACAACATTGGAGGAAAATTCATGTCAGGTCATTCAAAATGGGCAAATATTAAAAACAGAAAAGGTAAGGCTGATGCACAGCGTGGTTCTACATTCACAAAATTAGGCAGAGAAATAGCAATTGCTGTTAAGCAAGGCGGCGCAGACCCTGCTGGGAATTCAAGGCTTAAAGACGTTATAGCTAAAGCAAAAGCTGTTAATATGCCAAATGATAACATATCAAGGAGCATTAAGAAGGCTGCTGGCGAAAGCGATGCTAATAATTATGAAGAACTTCAATATGAAGGATACGGAGCTGCTGGCGTTGCGGTTATAGTTAAAGCTTTAACTGATAATAAGAATCGTTCGGCATCTGAAATCCGTCATATATTCGATAAAACAGGCGGGAATCTTGGTACAACTGGGTGTGTATCATTTCTGTTTCAAGAAAAAGGCTCAATAATAATTTCGAAAGAAGATTATCCAGACGAAGAAAAAGTAATGATGGACGCACTTGAGGCAGGTGCTGAAGATTTTTCTGAAGTAGATGAAGTTTATGAAGTAACAACTTCGCCTGATGATTATTATGCAGTAAAAGATGCTTTAGAAGCAAAGAAATATGAGTTTTTAGATGCATCAAAGGGTTTAGTACCAAATACTTGGGTGGAAGTAAGTGACGAAGAAACGCAGATGAAAATTGATAAGTTGATTGATTTGTTGGAGGAGAATGAGGATGTCCAGGAAGTCTTCCACAACTATGACAGGTGATATGCGTCGCAATACTGCGTCATAAGTCTGCCTTGGAGGTGCTCGTGTATCATATATACACTCCGCTCCTTAAGGCATCCAACTCCTTGTCTTGCTTGCATCTGACATGTCATAGCATTTTCGAATGAAAAGAAATCTGACCTGTCATAGCACGTTTGGATTAGGTGATATGCGTAGCAATACTGCGTCGTAAGTCTGCCTTGGAGGTGCTCATGTATCATATATACACTCCGCTCCTTAAGGCATCCAACTCCTTGTCTTGCTTGCATCTGACCTGTCATAGCATTTTCGAATGAAAAGAAATCTGACCTGTCATAGCATTTTCGAATGAAAAGAAATCTGACCTGTCATAGCACGTTCGAATGAAAAGAAATCTGACCTGTCATAGCACGTTTGGATTAGGTGTATACAATGTCTAGCAATAAAGAAAACTGCATAGCCATAATGGATTTTATGGCATTAGAAAATTTTAACAGCACCCTTTTACCAGAGGGTGTTTCGTTATTTTGCCCTGAAAGTAACAAAAATCTTTCTAGGCCTGTTAGAAAACACGCAGATTTGCAATACCATTATATTACTGAGATAAAAACTTTGTACCATACGAAAGGCAGCCCTATTCCTCGAAGCATTTTAAATAACGCTAACGAAAATAAATCTCATATAGACTTTGAAAACAAATCTGACATTTATCATAAAAGCGAATCTAGCATAGATTATGAAAATAAATCTAGCATGAGTTGTGATAATAAGCTTAACATAGACTATGAAAACAAATCTGTCTTAAGTTGTGATAATAAATCCGATTATACCAATTTTTATAAATCAAATACTACTAAATCTAGCAAGAATTCTAACTCAGACATTAATGCCTATGAGACACAAGCAGAAAATGATTCCAAATTAGCTGATTTCAGAGAAAAGACAATTCGAATAATAGAAGGCGAAATTGAATTATCTGCTAAATATCCAAAAGATATTATATGCAATATTGCACGCTGCGGACCATTTGCGTTTGGAAAAAAAGATTCGATTGACCCACAACTTTTGGCACTTTTTGAAGAAGCAAAAATAGAGGTTATTCCTGTTAATCAAGGCTACACTGGCTGCGGTTGCCTCTGTATTAAAAAATTCATAGAGGGAAATAACAAAAACGAAAATAGTAAAAGCAAAAATGAAAATGAAAATGGAGAAAATAACAAATTAGGAGCAAATTCACGTACGCTTGAAATTCCCGCTGAAATTGATTCTGAAATGTCCGCTGAATACGGTCTTATAACGGCTGATGTTGCCATATACGAGGCTGCTTGCCTCAAAAACATAAAGGCTCTGCTGATTCCTCCACAAAAAAATATTCTGCTTCCAGGATTTTCACTCGGATTCATCGGAGGAATAGGCGGTCAATACGAAGATTCTTTGTATATTACCGGCAAACTTGATTTTCTTGAATCAAGCAAAGATTTAAGAACTTTCATTGAGTCATTTTCAATCAGAATTGTGGAATTAACCCCAAATAAGCCAGTTGATATTGGCGGAATTATTTTCATTTAGGAATTCCGCCGGGAATCCTCTCTATTTCAATGGAGAAATGAAAGGTGTCTTTTTCTTTATAATATAGAAGTATGTTGTTACTATAAGCATATGCTATTTATTCATTATATATTGACTAATATGACGATATCTGGTATACTATATGTATG
>JBBQKF010000028.1:0-31296 GCA_038326615.1 Saccharofermentanales bacterium
CATCGCTACGAAATCACTTGAAGATGGAGACACGCCTTGAACTTGAATCAATTCGTTTTGCACTGCCATAATCCAGCGTTCAATTAATAAGGGAAGTGCTCCGCCGTCAGGCTTGGATTTTGTTGATAGATTTGAAAGTAACTCTCTGTATGTTGACAGCCCTTGTCCCTTTGATCCAAAAAACCGCCTTTCTGGTGAAAGGTCAGCATCAAGAACAATAAATCCACGATCCATTGCATGGTTGCGCATCAATTGAAGAAGAAAACTCTTGCCACTCCCGTACTTGCCAATGATAAAACGGAAAGAAGCGCCACCTTCTTCAATGGTCTGTAGATCATTTAAGAGAGTGCCTATTTCCTGTTTTCTTCCCACTGTAACATGCTCTAATCCTATACGCGGGACAACTCCTGTTGTAAAAGAGTTTATAATAGCACTAGTAATTCTTTTTGGAAGTGCGTTTTGTGCCATGATTTTGAAATCTCCTTTAAACGTTAATATTGTACAAAACTATTATAATGTATAAAGTCTCAAATGTATAAAGTCGTAAATGTATAAAGTCATAAATATATAAAGTCTCAAATATGTAAAACAAAAATAGGTAAAAGGCTTATTGTCATTTTTCAAGCAAAAATAATTTAACGCTGGACGTGATATAAAATTAAAATCAAGAATCGAAACTAATTATTTTCAAACATAATTCGAGTATCTTCAAGATAATCCTCACAAATGCACGGTTTGCTTCCATCAGTGTCAATAATAAAATCGCCGATATGCGCAATTGCAATTTCGTTAATTTCTTCTATTATAACATTCAAAAAGGAATTTGCCTCCCTTGCTAAAAGCACAAGCTGTGGCGTTGAATCTATTCCTGGTGAAGAATTACAAAGTTCTCTCAAAATTTTTCGTTGTGAATCAGAAAGAAGGGAATGCAGAGAGGAAAACCCAGTATTTTGAACCGCTACCTGTTTGCATGCTAACACTTCAGTTTGTTTAATATAGGTGTCTTCTTCCTGGTGGGCTTGTCCTGGGTTAACTGAAATAGCGGTTTCCTGACAATTCGAATTAGTTGGGTCTTCATTTAACTCTTTATTTAGCTCCTTATTTGGCTTTTCACTTAGCTCCTTATTTGGCTTTTCATTTAGATTTTCATTTAGATTTTCACTCGAATCTTCATTTGCGGATTCATTGTGGTCTGCATTTTGCTCAGAAATAAGTCTTTGCCGGATGTGTTCAGAGTCTTCTTTTAACTTGGATAACAGCGCATCGTTAACACGAAAAATCTTCTTTTCCATTTTTCTTTTCTGAGCAAGATGATTAATGTAGAAATCCGCAGTTTGCTTCCTGATAAGTGCAACTCGCGATTTCGGGAGTAGTCCTTCGTTTAGACTCCACCGATACTTTGTGAGTTCTCGAAGGACTGATTCAACAGTTCGAAGCACGCCAGTGACAAATTTTCTCCATTTCTTGATGTTTAACGCATTAGGAACAAAAGTTGAACAAATGCCGGAGGAAAGAGAGGTGCTGTAATTAATATGTGCTGAAACTCTAGGAGTTAAAGTCATCAAGGATTGTCCTCGTTCGTAAAATAGAGAAGAGGCAAAAGGTTTGAAAATAAAAGTATCTGTGGGCACTCCTGCCATTGCAAAAAACAAATTACCTTCCACTTGACCAATGTATTTCTTATTCAATTCGGACATCATATAACAAACGGCGTCTTCGACCAAAGTAAAATATCCATTTTTGCAAAAATTGCTTTCAGTTACCGGATAGTCGCTACATTCCTGCAGAGCATATAAAATGCCACTTTTCGTACCGTCTACAAAATAATTAAGAATGCTTTCCTGATAAAAATATTTGCCAGCAAGTTCTGGTGAAATCTCAGCAACAACATCATAATATTCCAATTCGAGATTGTAGAAAATGATGAAATCTCTTACCCAAATGCAAAGATATGAGTCATATAAAGAGTCTTTGTAACGGGCTTCCTTCCACACAAAAAGCAATTGTTCAAATGCTTTTTTGGGGTCATCAAATCCTACAAGATTTATTAATTCATACCAATATAAAAAATGGTAAGATGCTGAAGTTTTAATATAAATTCCTTTGCGGAGATTGCCTCTCCAGTAAAAATACCAGTCAAGTTGTCCGTTATTTATCCTTGAATATTGAGGGAAAAAGGTGTTAAAAGGAACTTCCTCGCAAACCTGACCTTCCTTATTTTCATACAGCTTTGCCTGGCGGAAGAAAAATTGTTTCTCATTTAACCCTAGAATAGCAAAATCGTCGAAGGAATCTAAATCGTTCCGAGGCGGAATATCAAAAAATGAAAGGTCTTTTCTGGCTGGCTGCACTACAGTTCTATCTGGCTTCACGACATTAAGAGTAGAAACTTCCTGAGGAGCATCAATTTGCTTAGCTTCTTTAAACCATGGGTGGTGAGCGACCTTATCAAAAAAGCTCATGATTGTGTTATCGACATTTAGATTCGTTTTGTCGAAAAATTCAATTTCGGCTCCTTCATCTACTGATGAATCCCTAACTGAAACCTTTTTATCAAGGTCAAGGAGGGGATCTTTTTGATTATCATCGCTCACTTTGTCTAAACCTTTCATAAAATAAAGTATAATCTATGTCCACAGGTGCAAAAATTGCTCTCGGGCTTAGCAGGATAAAGAAGCTGAAATATTTGTGGAAAAGCCTAAACCTGCACGAGTTGAACAATAAAATAAAAATCAAATTGAATCGTGAAAAATCAATTTCTGGCGCCAAGTTGTGTGAGAACAAAAGAGGTGTCCAATGCGCCATTTGAAATTAGTTCTTTCAGAATATCCGGATTTTGCAACCAGGTCAGCAACCTTGGTTTATCAAGGTAAACTGGCATTCTGTCATGAACTTCAGCGGTAACAAGGTTTGCAGGCATTGTAAGAATTGTAAATTCGTATCCCCCGTCTTTTTCCTGATAAATTCCTGCCATCAAAAAAAGAGGCGAATCGGATTTTTTAATCCAATATTTCTCGGACTGAACCTTATACTTAGGTGGAGGGCTATTCTTTATGTCTGACAAACCAAAAACAGATCCAAAATCCAATTGTGAATGAGGGGATAACAATTGAGAATCTGGAGAAGAATCTAGCGAGGAAGAAGCAGACAATTCCGATTTTTTCCATTCAAAAAAACCTCGCGATGGAATTATGCATCGATTATTTGCAAATGCATCTTTGAAAAAAGATTTCTCTCCAACACTTTCTGCACGGGCATTGATAATGCTTCCCTTTTCATCCCATCTTGAAAATCCCCACTTCATAGTTTGCATTTGAAGCGTATTGTCTTTAAGAATTAAAACAGGAGTAATAGCGCCAGGAGCGATTTCCATCAAACCCGAAGAATCAGCTTTCGGGAAAGAAAAATCATCTAAATTCGAGAACCGCTGATTTAACTCTTCAAGAATAGATTTCATTTCGATGATTTCATCTTCTGTTATTATTAGATATCGTCCGCACATAACAATCTCCACCTTTCAGTCGTTAAAATCATATAAATTATCAAAAATATCTCAACTATTAAAAGCAATTGGGTATAATAATAATTTAAGGGTAATCAATCAAATGGCGAAAAGAAATCATATTCATGAAATTGACTGCAAATTCGATTCCATCAATACTAATATGGCAAATTGTCTGTTTAAACTCAAATACTTCAATCGCTAAGTTCTATTTTACTAGAATAATGCTCATTAGTACAGATGATTAGAAATTTCGTGAAACAACAAACTCGAAAAATCAAATCATACGCTTCAAGCAATTTCAAAATCATGCTTTTTCGAAATACCAGACAGTATCATCGTAAAAAAGATGAACCAATCTGCCATTGACCTTGCAGGTATAACGAATTCCACCTCCACCGGCTCGTAGTGACACCGCACGCCTTCGGTCGATAACTTTGCTTACTTCATACTGAACACCATTCTCCCACAGGAAAGACAGGGGTGTTAACTGCCCGAAAACATCAAACTCAGCCTTTACGGATACAACAACCTTATTAGACACAAACACCACTCCTCAAAAAGTTTATAAATCCACAAATTAGCAAATTAAAACTAAATAAATTGGAAATTCAAACTTAATAAATTGCAAATCCACGAATTTATCATTTTGCAATTACGAATTCATAAATCCAGTACTGATTTTACCATTAACTTAATCTCTTTCAGGACCCAAGACTCATAAATTTACTTATAGATTTATCACTTCCACTACCACCAATTCCAAACAAGTAAATAGCAATCCCAAATACTAATCCAAAACCAGCAAATAGAAATTCTAAAAACTATCCCAAATACTAATCCAAAACCAGCAAATAGAAATTCTAAAAACTATCCCAAATACTAATCCAAACCATCAAATAAAAATTCCAAATACCATACCAAACACTAATCCAAACCATCAAATAAAAATTCCAAATACCATACCAAACCCTATTCCAAAAACCATTCCAAATCTCTTGCAAATCTCTTGCAAATCTCTTGCAGATTCATTCTTTTTATTTTGACCTAAAGTAAGCAAAAAAGAGCACCTATTTGCACCTACTGATTCTAGTTCCAACAGCGTATTCAGAGCGAATAGGGAGAGATGAAAGATTCTTGTTTTTAAGTAACAATGCACGCTCGATAGAAAAATATCCGAATCTCTTGCGAATCTCATCAACCGCTAAAGAAAGCTTTTTCTCCCTCGCAGGCTCTTCTGAATCAAAAAGCGAAATTTGGCTGACCACTGCATTTTCTAGGCCGGAGGTTCTGATACCAATCGTTCTTACAGGATTCTTCCACGCGTATTGCTTCGAGAACAAAGACATTGCGGCGAAAAAAATTTCTGACGAACTATCGGTCGAATTTCGAATCTTCATCTGATATTCCTTGGTCTGGAATGCACTGTCTTTGACATGAATTTGTATTGTTCTAGCTAACATCTGATTTGAGCGAAGACGAGAAGCCACACTATCCGATAAAACATACAAAAGAAGCTTTACGTCCTGAGGTGTTTTAAGATTTCTAGGGGATGTGATGTTATTTCCAATGCTTTTAATAAGTGTTTCCTCATTTTCTTCAGGAATAAATGAAGAATCGTCGCCGTTTGCGAACTGCCATAACATAAGCCCCACCTTGCCAAGTAACTTCTTAAGCATAAGCGGTTCAGCACAAGCCAAATCTCCAATTGACAAAATTCGATGCATGAAAAGTTTGTGTTGCAAGGATCTGCCAACAAATAAAAGATCTTTAACAGGAAGTCTCCACACAATAGTCTTGTAATTTACCCTAGTTATCTCGGTTGTCGCGTCTGGTTTTTTCATGTCGCTGCCAAGTTTTGAAAAAATCTTGTTAAAACTCACACCAACTGAAATAGTAAGCCCTAGTTCCTCTTTTATTCTCTCCCGAATTTTATCCGCTATTGCAACACCTCCTCCAAAAAGAGCCTGACTCTCCGTCACATCAAGCCACGCTTCATCAAGTCCATAAACAGTTATGCTATCTGTGTATTCCGCGTAAATGCTACGTGCCAGCTTGGCATATTTAAGATATAAAGGGTAGTGCGGGCTTACAATTACTAGGTCGGGGCATTTGGCTTTGGCCTCGGGGATTGACTCTCCGGTCATAATGTTTCGCTCTTTCGCTAGCATGTTCTTGGCCAAAACTATTCCTTGCCGCATTTCGGCTGCTCCGCAAACAGCAACAGGCTTTGACCTAAGTTCGGGATTATAAAGGCATTCAACTGATGCAAAGTAATTATTCATATCACAATGCAGTATTGTGCGCTCAACTAATGGCCCGGTCCGATATTGAATTATAGGTGCCATAAAAATCACTCCCCAAAAAGAACATTTGTTTGATATTAATATATACCCTTTTCATTTGAAAATCAATAGGAAGATTCAAAATAAATAAAAAAAAATTGAAATATTTGAGTAAAACTTATATGGCAGAAAGTAAAGAAATTTGGTAAACTAAAGTATAAAGTGCGAGCAAAGAAAAAGTTAAAAGCCAAAATAAAATAAATTCCAAGCTTAAAAACAATTGCCTAAAACGATGACGGAGGCCCTAATTGAAAATATCAACACCATCTCATGCTGGAATACAGGAGTTTGAAATAGAATCTGCACAAGGACTTTTCTCGCCTGGAAAAGCTGACGAAGGAACACTGGCAATGCTTTCAGAAGTCGAGCTAGAAGAAGGGCAGAAGCTACTTGACCTTGGATGTGGAAGTGGAATTGTTGCAATTTGGGCAGCAAAGCAACTCGGGGATGATTTTGTATCTATGTCCGACATAGATCCGGTCGCAATTGAAGTCGCAACTAAAAATGCGAAAAGGAATGGTTTGGGAAACATTAAAGCCTTCTGTAGCGATGGTTTCGCAAATGTCACAATTACGGAACTCGACTGGATTCTTTCAAATCCTCCATATCACGCTGATTTTTCAGTCGCTAAAAATTTTATCGAAAAAGGCTTTAACCGACTCAAGATCGGTGGTAAAATAGTTATGGTCACTAAACGGGAGACTTGGTACAAAAAGAAACTGATTGCGATTTTCGGAGGCGTCAAAATAGTAAGAGCGGGAGAATATTTTGTTTTCACGGCGCAAAAGAGGTCTGAGAGGTATAGCAAACATTAGAAAGATAAATATATAAATATATGTAAACATAAAAATAGATATATAACTAAATTTTCGTGAAAATAAACGGCTGTAAGAAAGTTGATTCCTTACTCAAATAGATTGCAACAATGAAGAAATGTCTTAACCAAAAAAATTACAACAATGTTAGGAAACCTTGATAAAAAGAGCACAACTGCCGGACATTGGCAGTGGGAAACGGAGAAAAGATATGAATTTCATGGAATTGGTCCAAAAAAGGGAAAGTTGCAGAGCTTATAAAGACATTCCTGTAGAGAGGGAGAAACTTGTCAATTGCATTGAAGCTGCGCGCCTTTGTCCTTCCGCTTGTAACAGCCAGCCTTGGGGATTTATAGCAATTGATGATATAAAAACTGCAAAGGAGATTTCGCCACTGTTGCAGGACGCGGTTTTACAAATCAACCGTTTTACAAGGAATTGCAATGCCTATATAATTATTGCCGAAGAGTCAGCAAACCTTTCTTCTAAGCTCGGTGGCAAATTCAAAGATCAGGAATTTGCACAGACCGATATAGGTATCGCGGCGCAGACTATATGCCTTGCAGCTACCGAACAAGGTCTTGGAACGTGCATTATGGGATGGTTTGAAGAAAAAAAGCTTAAAAGTTTACTTAAAATTCCTAGAGGCAAGCGCATTCGACTGATCATCGCGATTGGCTATCCGGAGAGTGATGCCACTAGGGCCAAAATGCGTAAACCGATTGAGGAAATCCTTCATTTCAATCAGTGGTGATGAACTTTTATGGAATCCTGTCATAAATTACAAAGTCGTATCGTTCGAAAATCTGACGCTCGACCTCGTTCCACTGCGAAGGGTTTATTTCGGGAAAGTAGGTATCTCCATCAACGCTTTCTTTGACTTCCGTAATGTAAAGTCTGTCAGTAAGGGGAAGCATCTGGTTATATATTTCGCCTCCGCCAATTATGAAGACTTCTTCATCTGAATTTCTGTTTTTAATCATCTCAATTGCTTCAAAAGGAGTATTTACAACGAACACGCGGTTGCTTTCTTTTGCGCGGAGATTAGCTTCTTTGTATTTTGAGTCACGGGTTATGACAATGTGGTCGCGGTCTGGTAAAACTTTAGGAAGGCTTTCAAAAGTTTTTCGCCCCATCAAAATGACGTGTCCTGTGGTAAGCTCGCGAAATTTTTTCAAATCTTCAGGAATATACCAAGGCAAAGAATTCTTTGTTCCGATTACATGATTATTTGTCATCGCAACGGCTATTGAAATTTTCATAAATGTCACCGCCTTTTGAAATCAATTTGTATTGCTTTAAAAAATACTAAACAGCAACTTCCATTTTTATACTTTCGTGCGACTGATAGTTTTCGAGATTAATGTCCTCGGCTTTAAAATCATAGAAGTTTGTGACTTCCGGGTTAATCAAAAGTTTGGGAGCAGGGTATGATTGATCTAACTTTTCAATCTGTTTCTTAAGCGGCTCGATGTGATTTTCGTATACATGGGCGTTGTTGATTATATGTGTGAAAAGCCCTGGTCTAAGCCCAGTTACCTGCGCGAGTAAATAAACAAGAACAGCATATTGGCTCGTGTTGAAAGGCACTCCAAGGCCTAAATCGCCTGAACGCTGAATGATCATACAATTCAGGCGGTCGCCGCATACATCCCAAAGGGTCATGAAACAACATGGCTGAAGAGTCATTTCCGGTAAATCTTCGATGTTCCACATGCTCATTATCATGCGACGGTTCTGAGGATTATTGCGTAATGAATCAATTAAATTGTCAATTTGTTTAAACTTAGCAATCTGATAACCGTAACCTTTGCCAATAGTGTTTTCAGCGTCTGCCCACTCGTCCCAAATATGAACGTTTTGCTCCTGTAATTTAGTAACATCATTCGACTGGTCGCGATAAATCCATAAAAGCTCGCGAACCGCTGTCCTGAAAGCAACTTTCTTGGTTGTCAGTATGGGAAATTCTTTAGCCAGATCAAATTGCATTGTCTGGTGAGGCAGCTTATATGTTGCAACCCCAGTTCGGTTTTGATCGTAACATCCGTTTTGAATTACATTCTCCACAAGTTTCAGATATTGTTCGTCAAACTGGCTCATCTTGTCCCTCCAAATACACTAGAAAAATATTAAATTTGTAAATTATATTGCCTTGATATAATATAGCATATAATTGGTAAAAGTTAAATGAACCGTGAAACATATTGTTACAAGCATGTTACAAAACCTTAAACCGTGAAACGTCTGGAAATACTTATTCACAGAGTTATCCACATTATCCACACAAAATTAACAGCTTTTCCACACACTGGGGAAAAAACAGGGCATAAATGTGAATAAATTGGGCGAATTCAAATAACTTGGGGAAACAACACATATTTTGTGGATAACTTTATTACAAAAAGATTACAGAGGGCCAAGAGAAATGTTTTAGCCTATGAAGTCTATAAAATATGAAAATTTCTAGTTTTCGTATGAAAAACACATAAGCTATTGTAATCAGTATCGTGATACAGTAAAATTTGTATTATTAGTTAAAGAGCCGAAAGGAGAGAATACAATGATTTTATATCATGGGAACGATTGTGTAGTGGATGCACCCAAAATATTGGAGAGCGATCGATTTCTTGATTTTGGAGTTGGATTTTACACTACAAATAATAAAGAGCAGGCTATACGCTGGGCAAACAAAGTGAGTGCCAGACGAAAATCTCATAAGCAGTTCATCAGTATTTATAATTTTGATAATGAAAAAAATAACCTTAAAATCATACAATTTGACGAGCCAAATGAAGAATGGTTAAATTTTTGTGTGTAACTGCAGGATTGGGAAAACCGCAATGGATTATGATATTGTTATTGGTCCAGTTGCAGATGATACTGTTTACACCACGGTTATCTTGTATGAAAATGGTTTACTAGATAAGGATGAAGCCATTAAACGGCTCAAAGTTGAAACGCTATTTAATCAAGTTTTATTTCATACAGAGCGTTCATTGAAAATTCTTTTTTTTACGGAATATGTTCAGTTAGGAGATGATGCAAATGGATAAAAATAAATTTGATGCTATATTTCCAATAATCACCGCAAGTCTTACCGATAAAATCATGACAAGTTTAAATATGCCAGAGGATAAGGCGCTTATGCAAAAAGCTCAGCAAAGGTCAACAAGATTACTTATGCTAATGATTCACTGCTTTTGCTTGAGCTAAAATACGTGAGAGCACCAAAATATCCATACACTCGGAGAGCAATAACTCAGTAATTGAGTTTGCGTTTAAATTTGTAGTCGAAAGAATTGAAAATAGATTTTCCCGTTTTGCGAATATTTATATGTTAGTACCTTATAACATCTAAATATTATATATAGTGACGGTCTGTGCAATTTTAAATATTACAACGCACTAGTAAAATTTATTGGTCCAATAAACAGCAATAAACTTTTTTAACTACAACCTTGACAAACTCCAATATTGAAATTATAATAATAACATATCCTAATCTTGAATATTGCATTAGTTCTAATTGAGTAATATATGGTTGTAATAGACGGTCACGAATTGAGCACAAATTCCATCGAAGTTATGGACCCAGGTGTCGGATCAAAATTAGCATATGCATATAACTACTTTAAAAGTAATTCACAATTTACATGGAAAGAAAGCATATATTAGGAGGTAAGAATCATGAGAAGAAAATTTCTTGTATCATTAGTACTTGTACTATTTGTTGGACTAAGTATGACAGTTTCAGGCATTGATAACACTGTACCAATTCCAGTAATGCAGATTGCAGAAAAAAACCTTGATTCTGTTAAGGCATTCCTTGAGAGAGAGTATAATTTAAATCCGTCAGCCAGCACATCAATTGGAGACATTTATAACATCTATTACCTAAAAAAGGACTTTGAATTGATGGTTGAAGATTCATTTGTCAACTCGATCTATAGAAGCGATGATTATTTAGTAGTTTTGAATTCTCAGGGGCATCCTTTTTCTTATATGCAAATTGGCATACAAGATGGAGAATATCAGCTCCAAATGTATGGTGGGAATGCACAGTTTATTGATACTGTCAAAGGATATGCCAACAAACTTAACCCCCGAAAACTTTATCTTGTAGCTATGGGCCCTAATTATCAATTTTTAACTGACACTGGTGAGTTGTATACTATTCCAAGATCAGAACTTGATAATGATAAAGCTAATAGTAAGGAAGATGCAAACAAGGTTTTAGCTGAAGTCAAAGAAAAAGTCAAACAGAATAACAAAAAAATTGAAAATGGAGAAGAAATTACTTATGGTATAATGAAGTAAATGTTCTAGTTTATGCAATATTCAAATAAATTTATAAAATTATTAGAACGAGTTTAGTTACTGCAAACATTAGAACAGTGACTGTAGCTCGTTTTATTTATCTATTATTAACAAGTGTGCAATACACAGGTAAAGTCAGACTACAACATTTTGCATTCAAATCCGCACCCCCAATCCTCGCTTTGTATTGGCATTTTTCTCAGTAATTTACCTTTAAACCCGCGAACCTTAAAATCAGAAATTTCACACTGGGCGCTTGAGAATCTTAAAAAAAGTGTTGCTGGGATGATTTTTCTTTCATCAAAGCTTACAGCCATTGAAATGACAGCACTTGCAAGCAAAAACGCAGTAGTTCAGTGTTGTAAATTCATTGAAGGATCTTCATAATCAATTGAAAAATATTGCGGATACATGCTCAATCTAGGAAAGACGCAATGTCTGGAGGTTTTTGATAAATCTACAGATATATTACAAAACTAAATTTTGTTGTTTTCATCGGTAATATTTTTTATAGAAGATGTTTGACGATATTCGCTTGGCGTGCAACCATAAGTCTTTTTAAAAATGGTGTAAAAATAGCTATTGCTAACAAATCCAACTTTTTCGATAATTTCACATATAGTAAGATTGCCGTTTTCGAGAAGCACCTTAGCTTTTTTTAGTCTTACATAAATAATATAATCTGCAACAGATTTTTTGATTTGAGTCTTAAATATTCTTCCAAAATATGAACTTGATAAATGAAAATGAGATGATATGCCCTCAAGAGATAAGTTAATATCATTATAATTATTTTCAATATAGCATGTAGCAATATTTATTAGATTATCGTGTTTTAAGTTTTTTTGTTGCGTTAGGTAGTCGCTAACAAAATCAAACATTTCTTCAAAATAATTTTTAAGTTCAGGTATTGTTTCAACCTTATTAATCTCTGAAATGAATTTACAGAAATCATAGTTTGTATTGTTTCCAGTATTTTCTTCTATTATTAACACAGCTGAGCTTATAGTAATTGCAATATTTAATATGGAAATCCTAAACTGCTCGATGACTTGGTTTTTTATTACCTCAATTATTTCCGAAAATAGTTTTTTACATTCAATGGATTTCCCAACCATTAGCGATTCTATTAATAGTTTTTCCTTTTCTTCTGTTTGAACTTTATTGCTTTTTTTAAATAAACTTATTGCCGTATTGTTAAGGATACTTGAATATCCAAAATACATTTTATATTTATATATGTTTAATGCTGAAAAATAATTGTTATTAATATCAGATAAATCAAAGAAAACATCACTGTAAGCAATAGACACAGTAATATTTAGATATCGATTAATTGCTTCAAAAAGTTGTAATATCGCTTCATTGAGTGTTTCTTGAATATTGGCACTCGGCTTTTTAACGAAATTAAGAATTACTGTAAAATGTTCGCCACCCATATCAACAACCTCGCAAATACCAAGCCTTGAGAAAATCTCTGAGGTTATATTCATCATTCCATATTTGAATATACTAATGTCATCAGGTTTATATTGCTTTTTAAAATTGTTGTAATTGTCAATACCCAAATATAAAACAATCAAACCTTTTTCCAAAACAAAATAAACATCATAATTATTGAGTTTTTCATTAACATAATCATCAGCATCAGCATACTGAGAATCTAAAAGCAATGAAACAAGATGTTTTTGTTTGAAATAATAACTGCTTTTATTTTTATCTTGTTCAAGCACCTTTACCTTTGCAACCATATCCTTAATAGGAATATACATAAAGCGAGATATAAATATCGACAATAAAATACCAACTAAAAGTATTAATACCGATACAAAAATAGTAGTCTCCCTTAATTTGCTTATTTTTTCTATAATTGTTTTATAAGGTGTTACTCTAATATAATACCAATCCACGGTATCTGATTTATAAAAAGTTATTAAAGATTTTTGTCCAAAAACATTCCCAATTATCCATCCGTTTTTACTATAGTTGTTAATTATATTTTTGAAAGTTTGGTTTTCGCTCATGTCAGAAAGCATTTCATATTCGGCGTTTGAAGTCATTATAACTCCATTTTTATCTGATATAAAGGTTTGCGAGTTATTACTTGAGTCAACATTCTTTATTATGTTTTTTAACCAATTTTCAGAGACATTAATGATTATACCACTCGAAATACTATTAACTCCTGATTCATTATATATAAACGAATAATCCTTATAAAATTTGTAACTTGTTGATCCAAAACCGGGCTTAGGGACATTTCTTGCTATAGGATAAAAATTCTTAAAATTTTTACTGAAGAGTTTTTTTAAAATGTCCTGATCAAAAAAACCGTCAAAGTTTTCGACTGCTTGGTTGTTAACGCTTGTAAAAATTGTGCTGTTTTCAGAATTATATGCGTAAATCGAATGAATAATAGGGGAAGTTGCAACATATAGATTAAGTCGTTCTAAACCTAAGTTCTTCTCGTCAATATCTGTTGTTGGGTAAATTAATAGTTTATAGATATCTCTGTCTGAATACGCTTGTACTAATAAATTTTTTGACGAGTCGATCATAAAATTCACATTTGTATTAATTTGAATAAGCCCTTCACTGCTATTTGAATATATATTGTTTAAAATAATGTCCTCAAAATTTTTATAAAGAATAGCAGAAACCATTAATATGGTTATAACTAAAGAAAAAGTTAGAGTTAATGAGAGCTTAAAAAAAAGTGAGTTCCTGTTTTTGCGTTTCTTTTTCATATCTTCATATTCAACCTTTCTTATTATCTCTATTAACAAAGATATCATAATACAAAATTCAGTGTTATGCAAGTGCAACAATAAATGGAATATTATTGCAGGGGAACATTGTTTATTGACATAAAAATACACTCACATGACGAAGATGCACGTTCTTGAAGTTTTGCTTCTATTATTTTTACTATCCACTAATTTTTTTTACAATACTGTGCTCTTCAGTGCAATTGGTGCCTTGAACATCAATTTTGAATAGTTTTGATGAAATTCATACAAATGTGCAAATTTCTGAGTATGAAATTAAGTATTTAATTAATTGAGAAGTTTACTATTGATTTTTTAAATAATATAATTGCGATAGGAAATTAAAAACAAACAAGTATTTTATTATTGCAAACTCTATTTACAATTACTGAATACTTCAAATTAATTATTTGTTATTTAAAGTTTTTAATTTAAATATACCTATTGAAAGAGATTATATGCAAAAAGTTGAAGAACACTTAATTTACCAAACTGATACCGATTCAAATAAAGGATCCATATTTAACGATGATAAAAGGGATGTGGAGAAACCTAAAAAATCGAAGAAAGCAAGGAGCCTTAATTACATAAGCAACATCCAATTGATAATTATGGCATTGCCTGGTGTGCTTATTGTTTTTATATTTGCATACATACCAATGCAGGGCGCAATTATGGCATTTCAGGATTTTAGCATTGATAAAGGAATTTTTGGAAGTACATTTATTGGCTTAAAGAACTTTGAATTTTTATTTGCCACAGATGCATTTAGAATTACATCCAACACTCTTGTTTTAAACTCACTCTTTATACTTGTTGGACTTGTGACTTCTCTTATTATTTCTCTTTTAATGTATGAAATGTCTAAATTCGTTAGATTGTATCAGACGATTTACTTTATTCCATACTTTTTATCTTGGGTAGTAGTAGGATTTGTATTTTACGCTTTTTTTAGTGTTGATAGCGGAATTTTAAACAATATAATAAAATCAATAGGTCTCGAACCGATTAATTGGTATTCTGAACCAAAATATTGGACTTTTATATTGCCGATAGTTAATACATGGAAGGTTGCTGGATTTTTTAGCATAATATATTATGCAGGTTTAATGGGTATTGATAATTCTTACTTCGAAGCCGCCGATATTGATGGAGCTTCAAAACTTCAGAAAATCCGCTATATTTCCTTACCATCAATCGCACCAATTATAACTGTTATGTTATTGATGCAAATTGGTAAAATATTTAATTCAGATATAGGATTATATTTGAATCTAACAAGACAAATAGGAGAACTATTTCCAACAACCGACGTCATAGATACATATGTATTTAGGGGCTTAACTAATTTAGGCGACGTTGGTATGACAACTGCAGCTTCTTTTTATCAATCTATAACTGGTCTTGTGTTAGTTGTTACAACAAATTTCATAATTAGAAAGGCAAGCCCTGACAATGCATTACTTTAAAAGAAGGAGAAAATATTGAAAATTATGAAACACAAACCTAAACTGAAAATTTCAAAACTATTCATACATATTCTTTTTATTATTTTGGCAATGTTATGCATAATACCATTATTGGCTGTTATTTCGATTTCACTTTCAACTGAAACTGAACTTGCCATAAAAGGTTATAGTATATTGCCACAAGGCTTTACCACTCGTGCATACGAAATTATATTTAAATCTCCCGCTAAAATTTTGAATGGATATATGATTTCGATTTTTGTTACATTTGGAGGCGGGTTAATAAGTCTTATAATTTGTTCTTTACTTGCCTATCCAATGTCAAGAAAGGACTTTAAGTTAAAGAAACCATTGGTGTTTTATGTTTTTTTTACAATGCTTTTTGGGGGAGGCTTAATCCCTTGGTATATAATGATAGTCAATATGAGACTAAACAATAATATTTTGGTCTTAATACTGCCTTATCTTGTAATTCCCATTAATGTTTTGCTACTTAGAACATATTTTATTCAAGTTCCAATGTCTATTGTAGAAGCAGCAAAGATAGACGGGTGCGATGAATTTCGCAATTTCATAAAGATTATAATGCCCCTATCTAAACCTGCACTGGCAACAATTGGACTGTTTATTGTTTTGTGGTACTGGAATGATTGGTATTTAGGATTGTTGTTCTTAACAAAACCAAATTTATTTCCGTTACAACTTATGTTATATAATATGATGAGTAATGCTCAGTATATTGCAAGAACGGTTAATTTAGGTTCTTATGCTAAGTTTCCTGCAGAGTCTGTTAGAATGGCTATGTGTATTTGTGCAGCAGGTCCTGCTCTGTTTATTTTTCCATTTTTCCAAAAGTATTTTGTTAAAGGGCTCACGGTTGGATCTTTAAAAGAATAAATGACTATGTTTTCAGCTCAGTATAAGTGAATTTTTAGGAGGTGGTACAAGCATGGTAACTGAGCAAGTGTTACAGTCATTAAAGAAAAAATATATCGTAAATTAAGAAAGGATGAACAAATGAGTAAATCAAAACACTTTACAGCAATCTTGTTAGCAATATTTTTCATAATTCCTGTTATGCTATCAAGTTGCAATACTACTACAATCGATCAATCCTCTAATTCGAGCGACTTGAAGCCCGTTGAGCTTACATGGTATTTGATAGGAAGCGAATCAGATACAAATAGTCCTGAGCATGAAGCAATCAACAAAATTGTCGAGTCAAAAATTAATGCAACAGTAAATTTTGTAACATTAGGCTATTCTTCTTTTAATCAAACAATGAATGTCAAGTTAGCCTCAGGCGAATATTTTGATTTGTGCTTTACATCAAATTGGAATAATGATTATTTCAGAAATGTTAGCCAAAATGCTTATATGAACCTTGATACACTATTACCAAAATATGCACCTAAAACTTATAAACAGGTTCCATCTTATATATGGGATGGTGTAAAGGTAAACAATAAGCTTTATGCAGTAATTAATTATCAAATCACAGCAAGACAAGAAGGTTTCTGGATGAAAAAGGATTTGGTGCAAAAGTATAAGTTCGACACTTCAAAGGTCAAATCTTACAAAGATTTAGTCCCCTTTTTACAGACAATCAAAGAAAATGAAAAAGGAGTAACACCCGCTCAGATAAAATTTGATGGAATGTGGCAGTTCGTAAACAAGGGCTATGGATTTGATAAAATTTTAGGTCCAGCTTATATAAACTTTAGTGACAAAACAGGGAAAATAGTTAATGTTTACGAGACTACAGAGTATCAAGATCTATGTCAGAATATGAGCGATTGGTACAAAAAGGGCTATATTCCATCTGATGCTCAACTCAATTACGACCCAGGCAAGGATATTGAAGCAGGAAAATTTGCCTGTGGTAACACGGGTACATTGAAACCTGGTGATGAAGAAGAGTTTAAGCTATCTCATGGTTTTGAAGTAACAGATGTTGCTTTCTCAGAACCTTTGCTTAACACAACAGGATGCATTTCTTCTCTTACGGCTATAAGTGCAAAGTCAAAAAATCCTGAAAGAGCATTAATGCTTATAGATCTCATTAATAGTGATAAAGTTTTATATGCGAATATTTGTTATGGAACCGAAGGAACTAATTGGTCAAAATCAAAAACCAACCCAAATAAAATTGATATTACAGAAGGTAATGATTATTGGAAACTTGATTGGGAAGTGGCAAGTATATTCAATTCCTATATTGACTCGCTTAAGCCTGACAATGTATTAGAAAGAACCAAGCAAATTAATGAAAATGCTAAGCGTTCTGTTGCTCTTGGATTTAATTTTAACCCTACTCCAATAAAGACTGAATTCGCCTCTTGTGAATCTGTTATAAGAGAATTTACTCCTTCATTAGAGCTTGGGTCATCAGGAGATAAATGGAAAACAAAATACTCACAATTTACTGAAAAACTAAAAATAGCAGGCGTTGATAAAATTATCACCGAAGTTCAAAAGCAATATAATGAATGGAAAGTTGTTGTTAAAAAATAGTTTTTAAATCACTTAACGTCTATATTTAGCTTATAGTGCTGTGTAACATATTAAATTATTAATATTAAGACGAGAATAATTTTTTTAAAAAAAGGAGGCGGATTGAGATATACTCTGGATTTATTGATTGAAGACGACGGAGTTTTGCGGAAAATAAGCTGTCGTCATAAATAAGATTTAGATGTTACACATATTAGCTGTTTGTTAGAAATAATTCAAAAAATGAAAGGATATTACGATTATGAAAAAAATGACATTAAAAACTCTTAGCTTAATCACACTCTTAACAGTTCTGTTTACCTGTGTTTCCTTTTCAATTACATCCGGCGCCGTTACCGAACCAGCACCAACAATTGTTGACCTTAGTCAATATTTGAAGGATGCAAGCAACTGGAATCCTGACTCAACACTTCTTAATGGAAATCTTATTGTTCCAAATAATTGGTTTGCTTGTTCATATCTCATAAACAAGACATTCAAAGATGAGCTTTTGCAATTTGATTACAAAACAACTTCAATGGATGATGGTGCTTGGCCTTCATTTGCAATGAGATACACTGGTGACCCTGACAAAGTTGTGGGTGATGCCACAAACACAACTAATAATTGCTATCTTATTGTTGTAAAAAAGGCAACAATTGAAATTCAAAAGTGGATAAACAATGTATCAACTTTGATGAGCACAATTCCAAACAACACCAAAGCTGATGGCACAGGAACTCCCTTTATTGACAAAAACGTTGCATACCTAATGCAAGTTGGTGTTGTTGATACAGCAGCAGGTGCAAATATTCAAATGATTGTAAACAATACAAAAGTCGTTGATTATATTGACGCTGCAAAATCTGTTGACGTAGCTGGAAAATTTCTTTTCTATGGAGTTGTAAATCCTGTAATTATTATGCCTTCTATACAAACAAATGCAAACGCTCTTAAAGATCAGACAATTGTTGATATTCGTTCATATCTACAGGACAAAACTAAATGGAATGATGACTCCGACGTTACAAACGGTGTTTTGACTGTTCCGACAGGATGGTTTAGTACTTCCTATTTAAAAACAGGCTCTTTTAAAAATGAAATTCTTCAAATGAATTATAAAACAGAAATAAAACCTGGCGATTGGCCTTCAATTCAAATTCGTTATAGCGGTGGAGATCCTGGAGAGTTTATTGCTGGCAGTACAGCAAGCACTTATTTAATTGTTATCAAAGAAAAACAAATAGAATTACAGAAATTCATTGCGGGTGTTCCAAGTGTGTTGGCGATATTACCTAACAGTAGTATTACTTCAAATTCACAAAATCTAATACAAGTCGGAGCTTACGATACAACAGGCGGCGTAAATGTTGTCATGAATGTAAACGGAACAAATGTTATAAGCTATCTTGATACAGTTTCTCCAATTACAACAGCAGGCAACTTTGTTTTCTTTGGGGTAGAGAAACCAGTTATTATTTCAAGTGGTAACAATGCTAATGCAGATGAATTAAAAAACTTGAATCTTGTTAACATCAATTCACTGCTGACAGCTCAAAGCAGTTGGAATTCTGACACACCTGTAATAAGTGGTGTTGCAACTGTACAGCCTGGCTGGATAACACCAGCATTCATCCAAAACCCTAATTTCGGAAGAGACGACATCCTTCAGTTTAATATGCAGACAGTTTTGAAAGATGGTTCTTGGCCTGCAATATGTATAAGATACAGTGGTGATGATGCAAATACATTTATCGCAGGAAGCAAAGCGAGTTGTTATTTGATAGTTGTTAAATTAAACACTATTGAAATTCAAAAATTTGTTGCGGGTGTTGGTACAGTCATGTGCATTATTCCAAACAGTGGCATAATTAAATCTGATACGAAACAACTAATTCAAGTAGGTGCACACGATGTTACTAGCGGTGTTGATATTGTTATGAATGTGGATGGTAAAAACGTCGTAAGTTATATTGACACAGCTAAGTCAATTGATACTGCAGGCAATTTTGTGTTTTACGGTGTAGACCAAGCAATAATGCTGAGCGGAGTTACTGTAAACACAGAAAATCCAAAAACAGACGATGACTCAGCATTACCTTTTGCATTAATAATTATTGCAGTTGTTTCTTTGGCAATAGTCTTAAAAGTGAAAAAATCCGAATTAGTCAGATAATACAGGCATATAAAAATTTTGTTAGCTTAAGCGATATAGACTTAGTAATGCATAAAATTAGTTAATCGTAGCAAAAAAGTTTTAAAGCCTGCATTCAAGTGAACATAATGCAAAACAAGTGCAGGCTTTAAAATAATAACTTGGTTACTATTTTTGAAAAAAGTGTTCCTTTAGAAAGGCGGGATATTATGAAGTTCAAATATCTATTTAAAATCTTACCATTGCTCTTGATATTTGGGTTGTTATTATGTGGATGTAACTCTGCAAGTAATATAAATTCAGTTATGGTGTCAAGCACATTAGTCATCTCAAGTAATATTACTTCAAGCTTATTATCCCAAACTTCATCAAGCGGGTTAATTGTATCTTCAAACATTAGTCCAACGGTTATTAGTAGCTCCAATACTGTAACTTCTAAACCTATATCATCCAAACCTGCAAGTTCTTCTTATCAGAGAATTGAAACAGATATCAATGTTATTAATCATTATAATCAGCTTATTAAAGGTAAAACTATTGCTGGTAATAATGTGCAAAAAGCATTTGTAGTCGCAACATATGGAGATGATACAACAGGTGACGGTTCAATTAACAAACCTTTTAAAACTGTTTATAAGGCTCGTGATGCAGTAAGAGCTTATTTAAGTAAAAATAACCTTACAGGTGATGTTATTGTATATATCCGCAAGGGAACATATTTTCTTGACAAAACATTTCAATTGCTGAATTCAGACTCTGGTAAAAACGGCAAGAATGTTGTATATACGACATTTGGTGCTGAAAATGTCACATTAAGCGGCGGAATATCAGTTAAAGGGTGGTCTAAAAAATCTGGCAAAAATTATTATAAGGCAAACATAAGTGGGATAGATTACATTCGTCAGCTATATATAGATGGTCAAAGAATGAAGATTGCATCCACTGAAAATCCTATTAAAGGTGTAGGTTGGTACGACGATGCAAACACAAGTGAACGCAAGGACGGTTTTAAATGCAATTCAGGCGATGTGCCAAACCTTGCAAATCCAGCGGATGCTGAGCTGCATTGGCAGGTTCAGTGGAGAGACTTTTTCAGCCCTGTAGATCATTTGGCTGATGTAGGAAACGGACACACTGCTATTGCTATGAAACAGCCAACTTTCGGTAGTGCTGTTAATATTCTTACAAATCCATCAGTGCCTTTTGACGTTAAGTTTACAATTGTAAACGATATAAGTTTATTAGATCAACCGGGAGAATGGTATTACAACAGGAAAGAAAAAACCATTTATTATTTACCGCTTTCTGGACAGGACATGAATAAGGTTTCTGCAATTGTTCCAAAAACAGACCAGCTTCTAGATATTAGGGGCAGTGGGTTTTCAAATAAAATTCAAAATATTTATATTGCAAATATTAATTTTGCATATTCTTCATGGACAGAACCTTCGAAAGACGGTTGGTTTGGGTATCAATCAGACTGCGTAATAGCACCTTCAAACAATCTTCCTGCAGACTCATTAACTTTTGGTACAATTCAAGTTTCGTCAGCTAATAACATAAACTTTATAAGAAATACATTTAAACACATAGGTTCGGCTGCTATGAATTTGATTGAGGGAGTTTATAATTCTAATATTACTGGAAATGTATTTCAGGATATTTCTGCAACAGGAATTACGATTGGCACTATAAATGATTATAGAGAAAATGACGACTATCAAGTTTGCAGAAATAATACAATTAGCAATAATGTTATCAATAAAATTGGTGCCGAATACTTTGGCGCTTGCGGAATTCAAGCTTTTTATGTTGAGTCGCTTAATATTAACCATAACGATGTTTCAAATACACCCTATACAGGTATTGCAGTCGGCTGGATGAAGGATACAGCATTATGTAAAAACAACTCAATAACAAATAACAGAATATATGATGTTGTTAAAGTAAATTGGGACGGTGGAGGCATATATACTTTTAGCCCCCAACCAGGTTCAGTATGTTCTAACAATTATATTAAGGATGTTCACAATAACTTTGCTGGGTTGTATTTTGATGAGAGAACCTCAGGCTATACATCTGAAAACAACGTAATAGAAAACGCACCAAACTGGCTATATATTTGGACTAATTCCATAAACAACATTATTATAAGAAACAATTATACAAATACAAGCACTTTTATAAACAAAGGAACTAATATTACAATAGAGAATACGTCAATGGTTTTTAATGGAAACTGGCCACAAGCAGCAAAAAGCATAATGGACAATTCAGGACTAACTTCAAGTTACTCAGATCTGCAAAGTCATATACAGTAATAAATTTTTAAATTTTTATTTTACGAGGAGGATTTATATGAAAAAATTAACAAGCACTTTTTTAAGCATACTGATAGTATTATTCAGCTTTTCATCATCATTGATTGCAAGTGCTGAATCAAATCAATTACAAATTGACCTTACCCGTTATTTTAATTGTGATGCATTTGCATCAAACGCAAACGCAACGGATGGTGACTTTGATAACAACGCACTCACAATAGTTTCAGATGGCTTTCCTTCCCCAATTGTATTTGCTGGTGTGACATATAAATTGGGACCTATTTCAACAGATAAGGCAAACAATGCTGTTAAGGCAAAATCACCTGCAATTACAATAGCAATTCCTACTGGGCATTATAAGCAGTTACTTTTATTAAGTAGTGCATCAAATGGTAATAAGACCAATGTACCATTTAAGGTTACATATTCAGATAATTCTTCAAAAGATGTCACTTTAAATATAAACGACTGGTGCAACGCAGGTCCTAGTGATGCTGTTAATAATGCAAAAAGACATATTTGGGTCGCCGATGGTCAACCATTTGTTGTTGACCCCAGTCATACAGTTTATATTCATCAGTTTAGTATAGATCTTGACAGTGCTAAGCAAGTAAGCGGTTTAGTATTACCAGTTAACAACAATATTAAAATATTTGCTGTGACTTTGATTGTTGATCCTAATCCACCTGCTGCCAGTGCAACAACGTCAAAAGTTACATCTACAACCACCTCAAAGGCTACAAGTTCTGTAGCTTCTAAAGCTGTAAGCTCTGAAGTTTCAACTAGTTCTAGCTCATCTGTAAGCAGTGCCGCAGCAAGCAGTATAGAAGTTTCAAGTTCAGCATCAACTGTAAGTAGTGAAACATCAAGTATATCGTCTTCAAGTGATACAAAAGAAGAAGCACCTCCTGCCGGACCGAATATTCCTTTGATAGTAATATTAGCACTTGTTGCTCTTGGAATAATAGGCGCTGTAGTTTTTTTAGTAATGAAAAAAAGAAATAATAAATAATTGAGTAATATGAATTAATTTTGTGCCCCAGTTTATACGCTTATGGGCTGACAAACTGTGGCATATAATCTAAAAATATTTTAAGGAGAACTAACAGTGATTAATGCAATTCAATATTACAGACCACCGTTTCCAGATTCTTTGCATTGGAATGAAGATGTTGTAAAAATTAAACAACTTAACTTTAATGCTATACAGATCTGGGTTGTTTGGGCATGGGTTGAATCGCAACAGGGCGTATTTGACTTTTCAGATTATGATGAGTTAATTGGTCTTGCACATAAAAACGGGTTAAAGGTCATTTTAAGCACGATCGCTGAAATTCAGCCATACTGGATTCATAGAGTTTTCCCTGACTCATTTATGAAGGACAGCTCTGGAAATATTATATTATCCTCTAATAGACATGAAATGCACCAAGGCTTAACGCCTGGTGGTTGTTTTGATAATCCCGATATAATAAGTTCTATCGAGAAATTTCTAATAAATACAGCACAAAGATATAGCAGTCATCCTGCTATAATCGCCTGGGATTGCTGGAATGAGTTGAGATGGCAGGTGCAAGCAGATGGTCTTGTTTGCAGCTGTGAATATACTCTAAAGAAATTCAGACAATGGTTAACCAATAAATATGTAGATTTAAATGGAATAAACAATGCATGGAAAAGAAGATACAGTAATATTGAGGATATTTTTCCGCCAAAATGCTCAGGACGCACTTATACTGAAGCCATGGAATTTCAAAGATTTATTGCTTTCAAATGTGCAGAACATTTAAGGTTTAGATATAATACAATCAAAAGCATAGACAAAAACCACACTATTACAGCACACGGACATTTACCGAGTATATGGCAACAAGGAGATGACAAGGTATATATGGAGTATGCCTTAATGCGTGGTAACGACTGGAGCATGGCAGATGAAGTTGACACTCTAGGATGTTCATATTTCCCGGAAAACGAAGCTGAAATAGACTTTTGCATTAAGTTGGAATGCAACCGATCTGCAGTACAAGGCAAGCCTCTTTGGATTAGTGAGCTTTTAGCTGGTTCTGGCGGTAGTATTTTTGGCGGCATGCCACCATATTCAGCAAATCAGCAACAGCGCTACTTTTGGAATGGAATTGCAAGAGGAGCAAAAGCTATAATTTACTGGACATGGCGTGATGAGGTTTTCGGTCCAGAGGCAGGATGCTATGGATTAAATGGTAGTGATGATTTAGCTCCTGAGAGGCTTGAAGCAGTTAAAGAAAGTGGCAGAATATTAAGTGAAAGAGAAAAGCTCTTTGATGAATACAAACCAGATAAGGCTGAGATAGCGGTGATTTTTGAACCAGACAACCACTATTTGGAATGGGCAAGGTTTGGGTTTTCGGACTATTCTAAAAACAGTATTGCCGGCTATTTAAGTCTAATAGAGCGTTGTGGTTTCGGCTTTGATGTACTTGAAACAAATCATCTGAGCAATTTAAATAGTTACAAGATTATTGTTCTCCCCATACCGTTGATAATAAACTCAGAATTAAATAGAAAGCTCACAGAATATGTGGAAAACGGCGGTATTATTTGGGTAGAGGGCGAGCTTGATACATTTTCTGGTATGGGTTTTTACAATTATTCAGGCGATGAAAGAAGCTTTGCAGAAAAACTTAATATTATTGCAAGCAGACTAAAGAACTATGAAAATAAGGTAATACCTGTAACATATAATTACAGGGAGTATAAATTATTGTCGTCTGTAGGAATGCAAACTTTCAAGGGTTTTAAAGGAGAATGCTTGTCAAAAGACGAGAGCGGAAACCCTATTTTTATTAAAATAAAGCATAAAAAAGGCTTTGTTTTTTGTGCGGGTTCGTTTTTTGGTATGAGTTATTTAAAAAATCCATACACAGATTTAGAACAATTTTTTAAAAGTGTTTTAGATGAAGCGGACTGCAAAAAATACTTTGATGTGTCTGAAAGTTGTGACATACAATTTAAAAGCGGTATTTCTCAAGGCATCAGACTATTATTTGTAATAAATAACGGTATCGAAAAAAATATCACTATAAAATCAGAGTTTTTTGAAAATTGCAAAGAAATTCTTGAGATTTCTAGCAACAAAATTTTGGGGAAAACTTCAGAAGATACTATAAGATTTGATATAAAAGAAGGTAGCTATAAAATTTTACAAATAAATTAATGGGGAGCGTTAGTAATGTTAAGAGAATTAGTGGCGATAGAACCGAGTAAACCTATATTAAGGGAATATACAGAGCAGCGTTTGGGTGAAGATTGCGTTAGAGTTAGGTGCTTGTATGGGGCTCCTAAGCACGGAACGGAATTCGTATTTTTTAATGGCAAAGACCCATTTCAACAAAATGTTTTTGATGAAGAATACCAATTATTTGTTAAGAAGCAGCAAGAGGAGCAAGATTCCTTTTTTATCGGGCTTGGGAATATGTGGGTTGGAGAAATTACTGAAAAAGGCAACAATGTTAAACTATTTGAAATTGGAGATAAAGTTTCAGGATATGGAATTCTAAGATGCACACATACTGCAAAGGAAAGTGAGCTTCTTAGAATGAATAGCCGTATGACTTGGAAGGAAGCTGTTTGTTACGACCCATCTCAATATGCTTTAGCTGGTGTGAGAGATGGTAATATTAGACTTGGTGACACAGTTGCGGTTTTTGGTTTGGGGGCCATAGGTCTTCTTGCCGCACAAATGTCAAAACTCTCTGGAGCTTTAAAGGTTATTGTTATTGACCCAATCGAGGCAAGAAGAAATGTAGCAATAAAAAACGGTGCAGATTTTGCAATTGACCCAATAAACTGCGATGTTGGTCTTGAAATAAAGAAGCTCACGAACAAAAAAGGTGCGGATGTTATAGTCGAAACCAGCGGCTCTTACTTAGCAATGCAACAGGCAATTAGAGGACTTGCATACTGTGGGAATTTGGCGGTTGTTGGTTGGTATAAGGAATGCAAGGGCAATTTAAACTTTGGTCTTGAAGCTCATTTTAATCAACCAAATATTATATTTTCAAGAGCATGCAGCGAACCTAACAGAGATTATCCAAGATGGACTTTTGATAGAAATAATGCGACTTGTTGGGAAATGCTAAGTAAGGGAATGCTTAGTTGTGAAGATATAGTTGACCCTGTTGTAGATTTTGAAAACGTGGCAGAAGCATATCTTGATATTGAGCAGAACCCAGAAAAAAGTGTTAAATTAGGTGTGCAGTTTTAATATTGCTTTAAAATATTCAAATAGTTTTTTACAAATTATAAGAGTTCGGAAAGGTAGGAAATGCATTAAACTCCTTAATTGTTCATAAACAACGGAGGCAGTATGCTTATAATTATGAAAATATTAAATGTTGGCCTTGTTGGATCTGGTGGTACCTCTGAAATTCATTCAAAAAATCTTCTTAAATTATCTAATATTAATATTGTGGCCATATGTGATACAAACACAGAAAAAGCAACAGCATTAGTGGAAAAACTAAGACTCACAAATATAAAAATATATGATAATTTCGATGAAATGTTAGAAAATCATACACTCGATGTGGTATATATATGTATTCCTCCTTTTGCTCATAATGGGCAAGTTGAAAGAGCTGCTAATGCAGGAATGCATATTTTTATCGAAAAGCCAATTGCTTTAAACCTTGTAAGAGCACAATCCATGGTAGAGGCAGTAAAAAAAGCAAGTGTTTTGTCTCAAGTGGGGTATCATATGAGATATGGCACTGCAGTAAAAAAGTTAATGAAAATGATTCATGACGGTACAGCAGGCGTAGCCACGCTTTTTGACGGAAGATACGATTGTAATCATCTTCATAGCGAATGGTGGAGAGATAAATCCAAATCTGGTGGACAGGTTATTGAACAGGTTATACACTTGTATGATATGGCTATGTATTTTTTAGGAGCTCCAGAAGCTGTATCTGCACATATATCAAATATGTGCCATAATAATGTTGAAGGGTATACTGTTGAAGATACAAGTGCATCAGTAATTCGTTTTAAAACAGGAGCGTTAGCAACAATAGCAGCTTCGAACTGTGCAATCCCTATGGAATGGAACAATAAATTTGTTGTTATATTCAAAAATGTTACTGTGATTTTTGAAACACCAAATAAAGCAGAGTTTATTTATACGAATTCTGAAGAGGTAACAAGAGAATACTTTGAAGAGAGTGTTGATATGTATTTTGAAGAAGATAAGGATTTTATTGAAGCGGTGCGTGGTAATGACAATAATTGTTGCGAAATTTCACAAGGCTATATTAGTCTTTGTCTTGTAAATGGGGTAATTGAGTCATCAAATGCAGGAGGTCAACCAATAAAAATATAGATCAGAGAGTTTGTTTTTAAAGGTTGGTAAATATAATGTTTAGAAATGATTTTATATGGGGAACAGCAACATCATCATATCAAATTGAGGGAGCCGCTTTTGAAGAAGGAAAAGGGTTGTCTGTTTGGGATGTGTTTTGCGAAAAAGAGAGCGCGATTTTTGAAGCAAACAATGGAAATATAGCATGTGATCATTACCATAAATACAAAAATGATATTGCAATTATGAAAGAAATAGGCATAAAAGCTTATCGCTTCTCTATCTCTTGGCCTCGTGTTATGCCAGATGGAGAAGGAATAATAAATGAGAAGGGTCTTGATTTTTACAGCAATCTGGTTGATTTTCTACTTGAAAACGGTATTGAGCCACATATAACTTTATTTCATTGGGATTTTCCTTTTGAATTATATAAAAAAGGTGGCTGGCTAAACGATAATAGCCCAGAGTGGTTTGCACAATTCACAAAAGTTGTTGTTCAAAGACTATCTGATAGAGTTAAAAATTGGTTTACAATTAATGAACCACAGTGTTTTATAGGCGCAGGTCACGTTATGGGCGTGCATGCTCCTGGAGTAAAAATGGGGCTAAGAGAATATTTTGCCGCAAGTCACAATGCTCTTTTAGCACATGGCAGAGCAGTTCAAACCATAAGGCAATATTCAAAAAGCAGTTGTAAAATCGGTTATGCACCTGTTGGAATGGTGAAAATACCTCAAACTAATAGTGAGGCTGATATTAAAGCGGCTTACAATGAAATGTTTTCAATGACTGTCAATGAACCAATTTGGACAAATACCTGGTGGATGGACCCTGTATTATTGGGGAAGTACCCAAATGATGGTATAGAGGCATTTGAAAGATATTTACCGATAATAAGATCAGAAGACTTAAAAACAATATCACAACCTTTAGACTTTTTTGGTACCAATATTTATACAGGAACACGTGTTTGTGCGGGTAAAGATGGCAAAGCACAAAAGGTGACAAATAACAATGGTTTTGCAAAAACAGCAATAGATTGGACAATCGAGCCAGAGAGCTTGTATTGGGGCCCAAAATTCTTTTACGAAAGATACAAAAAACCAATTATTGTAACAGAAAATGGATTATCAAGTATGGACTGGATAAGTTTGGATGATAAAGTTCATGATGCGATGAGAATAGATTTTTTAAAAAGATATCTTCAACAGCTAAATAGAGCTGCTAATGATAATATTGATATTAGAGGATATTTTCACTGGTCTTTTCTTGATAACTTTGAATGGGCAAGGGGCTATCAAGACAGGTTCGGTCTGGTGTTTGTTGATTATCAAACCCAAAAAAGAACTCCTAAGGATTCAGCATATTTCTATAAAAATGTTATAGAAACAAATGGAGAAATAATATCACAACTTTTTAAAGATTGTAAGCATGAAAAATAAATCAGAGCTATTCATTTTTTAATTATTAATATTTTCATACATAAATAACCCTTTCCAATAAAAACATGTTTTAGTGGTATATAGCATTACACCATATCTCAATAGCATGTTACCATTTACATTTGAACTTGTGTTGATAAAATTGTATCTGGTAATTAGCACAATATATCTTAGGAGGAACTATTAGATGAAGTATATTACAATTTTTCATGCGAATTTAAATTACGCATACCTAACTCCGGACAAATATGAGTTTGTTATTAGGAAGAGCTATGAACTTACCTTTGACACAATGAGAGAAGAATTTCCAAACACAAAATATGTATTCGAAGCATCAGGATATACCATTGAGCAAATGGCAATCTTAACTCCTGATGTACTTCAAAAACTAAAAGCAGCAATTGTTTCTGGACAATGTGAATTCATGGGTTCACCATACGCTCACCCAATGCTACCAAACTTCCCTAAGGAAGATGGAGTATGGTCAATTAAATTCTCAAATGACATTTACCATAAATATCTTGGAATTATGCCAAAGAGCTTCTGGAATCCTGAATGTGGTTGGAGAAATTATGTTCCATCACAGGTAGCAGAAGCAGGCTACAAAAATATGATTGGTGATTTTGAAGCTTATAGTCGTTCATCAGGACCTGACGGTAATCCAAATAGACCAGAAATCTATGAAAAAGAATTTAGCATAGACCCTCAGTTTTATAGCTTTGCATTTAAATATGACCTTTCAGGAGATGAAAAGGCAATTCACTTCCCGTTTAGCAAAATCGGTGGGGTTAAAGATGGAAGGCTTAAAATGTTCTTAAGATCAGACCGTGTCGCTCAATTTGCTGTTCGTTTCTTTATGGGGATGGAAGGCTATACATTTGAAAAATACATGGATCTAATTAAGAAATATTCAGAACAAAAGCCTGGCGAACCAGAGGGTGCTGTTATTATATTTGCTGATGATGCAGAATACATCGGTACAAACGGTTGGTTCAGATTAAAATATGAAAATATGCCAGATAATGTTTTCGAAGAAACTCCACAATCAAAAGAAAACCTGATTAAGCTTATAACTGAAGTTAACAAGTTAGGAGAAATGGTTACCTTTGATTATGCGTGTAATGATTTGCCAGCATTAGAAGAAACAGCACATTTTGATGATGATGCGGCTTGGCATGGTGCAAAGGCTTCAACTTGGGCTAACACGCCAATGGCAAAATTACTTCGTCCATGGCAAGATCTTGTTAGAGAAAAGCTTAACAAAATTGCAGATACCTTAGATGAAGCTATTTTAAAATCAGCATGGTATTATTTAACAAATTCATACAACTCGGATGGACAATGGCCACCAACACTACCACATGCACCACATATAATTCACCCATTTAACTATGGCTATTGCTTTGAAAATCTTTTAATGGCAGAAATGTTTGTTGGTGGAGTAGACAGAAGTAAGCTTTCTGCAAGCTCGCTTCAAACTGTTAAAGAAATTTTGACTATTCAACAGGACTTAATATTGGCAAAGGCTGACGCTTTAATATCAAAGGGTAGCGCCGACGAAAAGAAAAATGGTGAAATTGCCAAGGTTTTAATTAAAAAATCAAGAGATTTATCATCAATTGAATGCTCTAGCAAGCAAATACTTTATTCTGATGAATATAGTGTTAGAGCAAATGCTCTCGTTCAAGCTCGTAGATTAGTTGGCGGAGTTGAGTTGGAAAAGGTAGATAAATAAGATATAATTACTTACCCTGACAAGTGTTGTTCTGCTATTTGAAATCTTCTTAAGTCATCGTCGAGCAAAATCTGATCATTCACAATAAATAAAAAACGTGCTTTTGACACCCGCACCAATTATTAGGATTCATGAAAATTATATTAATATATCAAGTAAAAAAAGTGATAAAAGTCACATAAATGTTCAAATTTCACACAACAAATTTTAAGTTTATCACAATATTTGAAGTAGAAATAATTATTTACAAGTGTAAAATTAGCATATGATTAATTTAAAAATTAGCAGTTTTATATTAATTAAATTTAAAGATTGGTGGGTAAACGTTATGAAAAAAAAGATTCTTTCAATGTTGGTAATTTTTTGCTTGACTTTTTCAATGCTTGGAGTTTGCATTTATGTTTTTGCTGGAGCGGAATCAGCAGGATCAAGCACAGTGCATATTAATTTGGCAGATATGATCGGTACTGACACAACAAATCCTGCATTTACAGATGCTTTTAGTCACACAGCCGCAAATAATGGTGGCACAGATGGATGGTGGGTGGGTGATGCAGGTGGTGCAACGCTTGCAACTCCAGATGCCACAAAAG
>JBBQKF010000029.1:0-31286 GCA_038326615.1 Saccharofermentanales bacterium
ACCAGATATCGTCATATTAGTCAATATATAATGAATAAATAGCATATGCTTATAGTAACAACATACTTCTATATTATAAAGAAAAAGACACCTTTCATCTCTCCATTGAAATAGAGAGGATTCCCGGTGGAATTCCTAAAATTACATATAAGGGTTAGCTTTTACAAGGCACTACAGTTTTTCGCATATCATTTAGTAAATTATTCATATCTTCTGGAATAGAAGCCATGAAAGTTAATCTTTCCTTGGTCATAGGGTGGGAAAATGTAATTCTTGATGCATGAAGCGCCTGCCTACCCAAAACATTGTCTAAGAATGCAGATTTTTGATAATGCATATTATCATTTGAAGATGCGCCATATAACCCATCACCAATGAGCGGATGGTTACGTGAAAGTGCATGAACTCTTATCTGATGAGTTCTTCCAGTTTCGAGAATAAAACTAACAACAGATGTATCAAGTTCGGCAAATATTTCTTTTGTTTCATAATGGGTTATTGCGATATCTCCTTCAGGTGAAATACATCTTAGCATAATACTGTCTGGTTTTCTTTTTAAAGGTTCATTGATGGTTCCATTTAGCGGATTAAAAATTCCATGTGTAAAACCTATATATTCCTTTTCTATACTTTTGTTTTGATGTTGTAGTGAAAGCTGATAGTGACAATGAGGATCTCTTGCAAGGAGCATAACTCCTGACGTTTCCCTGTCAAGACGGCTTACAGGATGAAGTTTTACCTCACTAAAAATATCAGTAAGCGTTCCTGACTTATGACCGGATGTAGGATGTGTTACGATACCTGATGGCTTTGAAACAACAACAATGTAATCATCACAAAAAAGAATTTTAATATTATTGCGATCTTCAAGAACTGAAGGTGCTGCAATCAGTGGCTCATTATAAGTTAGTGATATACAATCTCCAGAATTTACTGGGTCTACCATTCTATAATGAACACCATTTACATCTAATGTTCCGTAAAGCCTTATTCTTTTTGTCAACAGCCTTGACATACCTAGAGTATTACATAAAATATCAACAACTCTTTTATTGTGATTTTTATCATCAACTATATGTTCAAGTTTCATTACTGTTCCTTTCGGCGAATTAAAATAAAAGTTTATATAAGGATATCATTTATGATCGATAATTAAAATCATAAATTTCAGAAAAATAATATAAATTTTAAAATCAATAAAAACATACGTAATATTTTTAATAACAACAAAAATATTAAATTAAAACAAAGAATCTCTTTTAAAAACAATAAGACATATTTTTTAAAAGATATATAAATCTCTTTTAAATACAAGAAGAAATATTCTTTAACATGAATAGTATATCTTGGTTTTGACAATATTTCATACATTTGTTTAAAAAATAATGCAATTTCGTAATATTATACAGTATTTTTTGAATGGGAATTCGAAATATAGCAAATTGACATATAAAAATTAATGAAAATAGTGAAATTAACACAAGTAATGTGTTAATTTTATATATCGCAATAGGCCTTTTGGTGCAAATGTGACAAATTTTGTAATATTTTGCTCAAATAATCATGAAATTATCGCTCTATAATGATTGATGAAAATCGATTCTAATGATATCTTATTTAGTGGGAGGTGAGTCTAATTATGGCAGATAAAAATATTGAGTCTCATGAAGAAAAAGTTGAAAAACTTTTGGGAGTTATTGAGAAACATAAAAATCATGACGGAGCATTAATGCAGGTACTCCAGGAAGCACAGATTATTTTCGGATACTTACCATTTGATGTTCAAAAGATAGTTGCAGCAGGACTTGGCGTATCTGTTGCTGAGGTTTATGGCGTAGTAACGTTTTATTCATTCTTTTCATTAGAACCAAAAGGTGAAAATAGCGTTAGCATTTGCCTTGGTACAGCTTGTTACGTTAGAGGTGCTAATTCAATTCTCGAGAAAGTTGAGAAGAATCTTGGTATTAAAGCAGGCGAATGTACAAAGGATAGAAAATTTTCAATTAATGCGTGCAGGTGCATAGGTGCTTGCGGATTAGCTCCGGTCATAACAATAAACGAGGATGTTTACGGAAGGCTTGAACCAGATGAAATTCCCGGAATCCTCGCAAAATACAAGGAGGCATAGCTCATGGAAATCTTTAGAGCACATGTTTTGGTTTGCTGTGGTACAGGCTGTACTTCGTCAAAATCAACCCAAATTTTAGAAAAATTTGAAACTTCACTTGCTAAGCAATCACTCGAAAAGGAAGTTAAAGTAGTTAAAACCGGATGTTTTGGACTTTGCGCCGAAGGACCTATCGTTGTTGTATATCCTGAAGGAGTTATGTATTTTAGAGTTACTCCAGAGGATGTAGAAGAAATTGTTAATGAACACTTACTTAAAGGCCGATTTGTTAAGCGGCTTATGGTTTCTGAAACCGAAAAGCAAGCTGATCAATCATCAAATGTTGAAGGGACCAGTTTCTTTAAGAAACAATTGCGAATTGCCCTTAGAAATTGTGGAATAATTAATCCGGAAGTCATAGAAGAATATATTGCACAAGACGGCTATCAGGCACTAGGAAAAGCACTTACACAAATGAAACCTGAAGAGGTTATTCGTGAAGTAAAACTATCAGGTCTTCGTGGCCGTGGCGGCGGTGGTTTCCCAACAGGAAATAAATGGGAATTTGCTGCAAAACAAGTTAACGAGCAGAAATATGTATGTTGTAATGCTGATGAAGGTGACCCTGGAGCTTTTATGGATCGTTCAATACTTGAAGGTGACCCACATAGTCTAATTGAAGCAATGGCGATTGCCGCTTATGCAATAGGGTCCAATATGGGTTATGTTTATGTGCGTGCTGAGTACCCGATTGCAGTTAAAAGACTTCAGCTTGCTATTGATCAAGCAAGAGAAATGGGCCTTTTAGGCAAAAATATTTTTGATGTAGGATTTGATTTTGACCTCGAAATTCGACTTGGTGCTGGAGCATTTGTTTGTGGTGAAGAAACCGCACTTATGAGATCAATTGAAGGTAAACGTGGAATGCCTACACCAAGACCACCATTTCCAGCGATTAAAGGACTTTTTGGCAAACCTACAATTCTTAATAACGTTGAGACGTTTGCTAATATTCCTGTTATTTTGCTTAAAGGTGGAGAAGAATTTGCAAAAATAGGAACTGAGAAGAGCAAAGGAACAAAAGTTTTTGCTCTTGGTGGCAAAGTCAACAATGTTGGTCTTGTAGAAATTCCAATGGGCACAACAGTCCGTGAAATTGTTTATGATATCGGCGGAGGAATTCCTAAGAACAAAGCATTCAAATCAGTTCAGACTGGTGGTCCTTCAGGCGGTTGTATTCCTGCAAACCATCTTGATACACCGATTGATTATGACAACCTAATAGCTCTTGGATCAATGATGGGTTCTGGTGGAATGATTGTCATGGATGAAGATACCTGTATGGTTGACATAGCTAAATTCTTCCTTGAATTTACTGTAGAAGAATCTTGTGGTAAGTGTGCTCCTTGTAGAATAGGAACGAGAAGAATGCTTGAAATTCTTGAACGTATAACTGATGGTAAAGGAGTTCCTTCTGACATAGAAGATCTTGAAAGACTAGCAACAGCAATAAAGGCAGGGTCTTTATGTGGACTTGGACAAACAGCGCCTAATCCTGTACTTTCAACCTTGCATTATTTCAGAAATGAATATGAAGAACATGTCAACGAGAAAAAATGCAGCTGCGGTGTATGTAAGGCACTTACCAGCTTTTATGTTGTTCCCGAAAAATGCAAAAAATGCAACCTTTGTGCAAAAAAATGTCCAGTCGGCTGTATCAGCGGTGAAGTCGGAAAGACAACTTTTGTTATCGATACATCCAAATGTATTAAGTGCGGCGCTTGTGAAGAGGCATGTAAATTTAATGCAATTATCCGCAAGTAATTTATCACTGTAAAAGGAGTGTGAATTCGTGAATATGGTCACCTTAACAATTGATGGAGTCAAAGTTACTGTTCCATCGGAATATACATTATTAGAAGCAGCACGTGAAGCTGGCATATCTATACCAACTCTTTGTTATCTTAAAGGAGTCAATGAAGTTGGTGCCTGCAGAGTATGCCTTGTTGAAGTTGTAGGCGCAAGATCGCTTTCTGCTGCATGTGTGCAGCCAGTTGGTGAAGGTATGGTTGTAAATACTAACAATACCAGAGTCAGATCGACAAGAAAATCAACACTTGAACTTATTTTATCTGATCACAATACAAATTGTCTTGAATGTATCAGAAATCAGAATTGTGAACTACAGACCCTTGCAAATATCTATGGAATTCGTGGAAATTCATTTATGGGTAAAAAGAGCATGGGCTCAATCGATTCAGAATCTTTCTCGATAGTACGTGATCCAAGCAAATGTATACTTTGTGGTCGTTGTGTTGCAGCATGTGAGAAACAGGATATCGGAGTTCTTTCATTTATTAACCGTGGGTTTGAAACAAAAATCGGCCCAGCATATGATGTAAGTATGGCTGATGCACCATGTATTTATTGTGGACAATGTATTATTGCATGTCCTGTCGGAGCTCTTTATGAGAAAGAAGACACTAACAAAGTATGGGATGCTATTAATAACCCTAAGAAACATGTTGTTATGCAGGTTGCTCCCGCTGTCCGCGCTGCCATAGGCGAAGAATTCGGACTTCCAGTTGGAACACGTGCTACTGGCAAAATGTTTGCTGCAATTAAAAGATTTGGCGCAAATAAAGTGTATGATACGAATTTTGCAGCTGATCTTACTATAATTGAAGAGGGACATGAACTCTTAAACAGAATAAACAATGGCGGAGTTCTTCCAATGATAACTTCATGTTCCCCTGGTTGGGTTCGTTTTGCAGAATTTTATTATCCAGAGTTCCTCCCTAACCTTTCATCATGCAAATCTCCACACCAGATGATGGGTGCGATAATCAAGACCTATTATGCAAAACAAAACAACATAGATCCTAAAGATATCTTCGTTGTATCAGTAATGCCTTGTACATCAAAGAAAACAGAATCTTCAAGGGAAGAAATGTCTAATTCAGCAGGCCTTAAGGATGTTGATGCAGTTATAACAACAAGAGAACTTGCAAGAATGATTCGTGAAGCAGGTATTGATTTTAATTCATTACCAGAAGAAGGGCCAGACGATGATCTTCTCGGCGAATACACAGGAGCCGGCGTAATCTTCGGTGCAACCGGCGGTGTTATGGAAGCAGCATTAAGAACTGTTGCAGACATACTTAATGATACAGATGCACCAGTTATTGCGCTTGATGATGTAAGAGGAATTAAGGGAGTAAAAGATGCTGTTGTAAAAGTCGGCGGCATGAATGTTCGAGTTGCTGTTGCTCACAGCACGGGTGCTGCAAGAAGATTGCTTGATGCTATACGTAACAAAACAGCTCCTGAATATACTTTCATTGAAATAATGGGATGTTCTGGCGGTTGTGTATGTGGTGGTGGTCAGCCTCAAATATCAGCTCAGGATTTAATGGATTTTGATGTTAGAACACAAAGAGCAAAAGCACTTTATCAGGAAGATGAAATTATGCCTGAAAGAAAGTCTCATAAGAATGCTCAAGTTACAGAATTATATACGAAGTTTCTTGGAGTACCTAACGGTCATTTGTCTCACGAATTACTTCATACACATTACAAGAAAAAAGAAGTTTATCCAGAAAGTGCATTGACAAATAAAAATAACAAATAACAAATTTATATCAGCAAAATTGTTATTTGCTACAAAAAATTTGAAATTTGTATTAATTTATTAAATAAATGTGAAAAAGTGGATGCCTTATTGAAAATTTAGTAAGGCATTTGCTTTTAATTATTGACAGATTGCATTAAGATTTATACAATATGTTATATGCTTATATTTCCTAGAAATGGGATTAATTTATGCAACTTGAAAAATTAACGGAGGTGATTGCCATAAATACTACAATTAGTATTCTTATTGGCCTGGTCATCGGTTTAGTCATTGGAATTGCTGTCATTACAGCTTATTACCAACTTGGATTTAGTAAGAATAAAAAAGTCCAGGATGAAGCCAGAGACAATGCTGAGATGGAAGCGCAGAAAGAATTAATGGAAGCGCAGAAAACAGGAGAAAGTAGAAAGAGAGAACTCCTTTTGCAAGCTAAAGAGGAGATACACAAAAGTAAGCTTGAACTAGAAAAAGATATTAAGGAAAGAAAACTAGAACTACAAAGAGATCGTAACCGTCTAGAACAAAAAGAAGAAAACCTTGACAAGAAAATTGAAGCACTCGAATCTAAAGAAGACGCACTAGAATCAAGGGTAAGTGATGTTCTGGCAATGGAAGAGAAAGCAAGAGAAGTAGAAAAGCAAAAGATTTATGAGCTTGAGAAAATATCAAACTTAACTGTTGAAGAAGCTAGAAATTTTGTGCTTGACCAGGCAAGACAGGAATATCGCCACGATTTTGCTGTTATGCTTAAACAAATGGAAGAAACCGCAAAAGAAGAAGCTGACAACAAAGCAAAAGAAATTATTGTTAACTCTATACAGCGGTATGCTGCAGATTATGTTTCTGAAAACACTGTATCTGTTGTTACCTTGCCTAATGACGAGATGAAGGGCAGAATAATAGGACGTGAAGGTAGAAATATCCGTGCAATTGAAACAATTACAGGTGTTGACCTAATTATTGATGATACACCTGAAGCTGTAATTCTTTCTAGTTTTGACCCTGTCAGACGTGAAATAGCAAGAATTACAATTGAGAAACTCATAATAGATGGTAGAATTCATCCTGCAAGAATCGAAGAAATGGCCGAAAAAGCCCGCAAGGAAGTTGAAGCCGTTATTAAGCAGGAGGGTGACCGAGCAGCATTTGATACCGGAATCATTGGATTACATCCTGAGATTATCAAATTACTTGGAAAACTAAAGTATCGTACAAGCTACGGACAAAATGTCCTTCAGCACTCTTTAGAAGTGTGCTGGCTTACAGGGATGATGGCTGCTGAACTTAATCTTGATATTATGATGGCTAAACGTGCAGGATTACTTCATGATATCGGCAAAGCGGTTGATTTTGAAATGGAAGGATCTCACATTACATTAGGCGCTGATGTTGCAAGAAAATACAAAGAAGGACCACTAGTAATTAATGCAATAATGGCCCATCATGGTGATGCTGAACCTGATAATCTTATTTCAGTTCTAGTCGCAGCAGCAGATGCAATTTCTGCAGCAAGACCAGGCGCAAGAAGAGAAAATCTTGAAACTTATGTTAAGAGAATTCAAAAGCTTGAAGAAATAGCAAACTCTTTTGAAGGTGTTGAGAAATCATATGCGATTCAAGCTGGAAGAGAAATTCGTATCATGGTTAAACCAGATGCAATCAAAGACGATGATATGATACTAAAAGCACGTGAAATATGCAAAAAAATTGAGGATGAAATGGACTATCCAGGACAAATAAAAGTCCATATTATCCGAGAGACAAGAGCTACAGATTTTGCTAAATAAGATTGATTGTGTTAAATTTTAGAAAAATTGTTATTTAATTATTAAAGATGCGGTTATATGAACTATGACCGCATTTTTTAATATCTTTTGTGTTATAATAGAGTGATTCATTATAAATTTCGGAGGACTATTCTTGAAAATATTATTTATCGGAGATATTGTAGGATCAAGTGGAAGACAGATTATTAAAGAGAAACTTGAACAGATAAAAAAAGAAAATATGATTGACATCTGTATTGCAAACGCAGAAAATGCTGCTGCCGGACTTGGTATAACTGGATCGATTGCCAAAGAGATTTATTCTTATGGTGTAGATGCCATAACTCTTGGAAACCACACATGGTCAAAAAATGAAATAATGAATCACATTGATTCAGACGAACGAATGGCAAGGCCTGCAAATGGCCCTTCAACATGGCCGGGAAGAGGCTTTTGCGTAATTAATACAGCAATGGGTAATATCATTGTAATAAACTTGTTGGGAAGAGTTGGCATGGAACCTGCAAATTGCCCTTTTGAATGTGCTTCACGAATTCTGCCCGAGTTAAAAGAAAAATACAAAACAAGAATGACAATAGTTGATTTTCATGCTGAAGCAACATCAGAAAAGCAAGCTTTCGCCAGATATTTTGACGGTCAGATTTCATTAGTTGTAGGTACTCATACACACGTTCAAACAGCAGACGAGACAATATTTGAATGCGGAACAGGTTTTATTACTGATTGTGGAATGACTGGACCATATGACAGTGTTATTGGAATGGATACTAATAGTTCAATTCGAAGATTTGTAGAAAAAATTCCTGTTCCTTATAGCGTTGCAAAAGGCCCCTCAATGTTATGTGCCGTTATTGCTGAAATCGATGAGAAAAATGGTAGAACAAAAAATTTACAAAGGATGTGTATTCGTTAAATGGCAAAGAAAAACAAAAATGTTTTTCATTCTCTAATTAAATTTAAAATATGTGTTATTTTTTTGCTGGTTATAATTACAAGCCTTTCTTCATGTTCATTTAGTGAAAATTCCATAACATCATCTTTAAACTATTCTGGTTTATCGGTAGACAAATCTGTGGAAACATCATCAAAAATGACATCCGAAGTAAAATCAGACAAATCAACCACATCAATTTCATATCAGAATGCAGTTGTATCAGGTACATTAAGACTGTGGATGCAAAAGGCTACAACACTCAATCCACTAATATCTACAAACTATCAGTGGAACCAGATATCTCAAATGTTTTACGAAGGATTGTTTCAGATTTCTTCAAATCAGACAGTGGAACCTTTACTGGTGAAAGATTATTCGGTTTCCTCAAATGGACTAGTTTATACAATAAATCTCAAAAATAACGTTTTTTTCCATGATAATTCCATTTTGGATTCAAAGGACGTTGTTGAAACTGTTAATTACATTTTAAATCATGCTAATAAATCAATTTATATTACTAAAGTGAGTAATTTGTTGGCAGCAGTTGCCTCATCTCCAAACACTGTAGAATTTACAATTAAAACACTGGACCCTTTCTTTCTATATGACCTTGTTTTTCCAATTTTGCCTTCAGAAAAAATTAATGATATAGCAGTAGAATTTATCCCAGGCACAGGTAAATATCTGATTCAGAAATATGATAAAGAAAAAACAGTGAATGCTGTTCTTTTCTTAAAACATCGGGAAACACAAGATAATTTGATTAAAAAGATTAATATTCTTATACTTGAGGATACAAGAAAAGCTATGGAAGCATTTGGTGATGATAAAGTTGATATGGTACAACTTAGAAATTCATTTTATGAAACGTATAATCTTAGAAATGATGTAAAAATTGTAAGATATCCATCAAATGACTTTTTGTTTTTTGAAATGAATCAGTATACTGGAAAGTATCTTTCAAATACATCAAAATCTGATTATCTGCGAGTTGTTCTTTCAGATCCAAAATTACTTGACGGTATTGTAGGTGTTTACTGCACATCTAATAAAATACCTTTTTTGTCATCAAGTCCACTAGTGCATTTGAATAAATGCAATGATATAATAAGATTTAACAAGGGAGTTAATACATTTCTAAAAGAAACGAAAAAAATAGAAATTATATACAAAACCGGGGATATGCTAGGTGATATGGTAATTTTACAATTAGAAAAAATCCTTAACTACGAAAAAATTAAATTTAATATTGTTTCTCTCGACGAAACAAAATTTAAATTAGCGTTGACTTCAGGTAATTATGACATTGCATTAAGAGAAGCAAAATTAACCGCAAATCCTGATCCTTCATGGCTTTATATGAGCGATACAAGAAAAAGTTATCCAGGGTCTGAAACATTGAATAATAATACAACAGAAAAATATTTAGCGGTTAAGAAAAATCTCGAAGCACTATACCTTGCACCAGGAACAACAGTAAAACCCGATATGTTCTGTGCACTAATAAATTCAGCATATCGCTATGGCTCGTTTGTTGGTATTGGATTTCGATTAAATGGTGTAGTTTTAAGCAAAAGGGTTCATGGACAACTAGAATCAAATGCTTTTAATAATTATAACAATATAAAGGATGTGTGGATATGGTCTGGACAATAATAATTATTTTATGTGTAGCTGCAGATCAGCTAACAAAAGCAATCGCTGAAAGTTCTTTAAAAGACATCAGTACTTTTCCTGTAATTGACGGTTTTTTCTATTTGACATATAGGGTAAATACTGGAGCTGCATGGAGTTTTCTTGCAGACAAATCATGGGGAATATACATACTTTCTACAATTTCATTAATTGCAAGTATAATCATGATTGTTATGATTTACAAAACTACAAACAATAAACTAAAGGCTGCACTTTCATTTATCTGTGCTGGAAGCATTGGGAACCTTATTGATAGAATTTTATATCACGGCGTAACAGATTTTCTGGATTTTCATTTCGGAAGTTATGTTTTCCCAACCTTCAATGTTGCTGATTCACTAGTAGTTTGTGGAACAATATTTCTAGCGGTAGTTCTGTTTACAGACCCATCAATATTAGCTGATACACCAAAACAAAAGCTTGAACCCAATGAGGAGAAATCAATTGAAAATTGAAATAATTTCAGACGAAAACAACATTAGAATAGACGCTTATCTTGCCAAAAAATTGGAGAACATATCACGTGCATATATATCAAAGTTAATTCAAGAAGGCAAAGTTTTATTTAATAATGAAACATGCAAACCTTCAGAAAAAGTTTGCATAAATTCTGTTCTAGAGGTTGATGTCCCTGAGCCAGAAGACTCAAAAGCAATTCCAGAACAAATTGATCTTGATATTGTGTATGAAGATGAGTGGCTTGCAGTAATAAACAAACCACAGGGTATGGTTGTCCATCCTGCTGCAGGACATAAGAATGGAACACTTGTAAATGCTTTGATGTATAGGTTTAAAGGACAATTATCTGATATTAATGGAGTAATAAGACCTGGAATAGTTCATCGTATCGATAAAGATACATCTGGACTATTGATTGTTGTTAAACAAAACAGCATTCACCAGCAAATTGCACAAATGATATCTAAACACGAAATTAAAAGAACTTATCGTACAATTGTTACTGGTATTATTGAAGAAGAATGTGGAACTATTGATGCTGCAATTGGTAGAAGTTCCGAAAATCGTCTGAAAAATGCTGTTAAAAAAGAAGGTAAGCATGCAGTTAGCCATTTTGAAGTAGTGAAAAGATTTAAAAATATGACATATATTGAAGTTGCTTTAGAAACTGGTCGTACTCATCAGATTAGGGTTCATTTAGCATATATCAAACATCCTGTACTTGGAGACCCGCTTTATGGTGGTATAAGAAAAGGCTATTTACTAACTGGACAGATGTTGCATGCATACAGATTAGAATTTATACATCCAATAACAATGGAAAACGTCCTGGTTGAGGCTCCTTTGCCAGAGTATTTCAACAAAATATTACAACAGTTGGAGTCTGAAAAATAATGTCAAAAGCCATTCTTAAAGAAAAACAAATATCAAATTTAAAGAGTAGACGAATTTTACGAAAAAATTCAAAAAGTCAGATACTCATGTTTTTCTTGCTTTTAATTTTTGGGATAGTTTTGATGCTTCAGATTAAAACTATTGAAGAAAACCAGCGGAAGTCACTAGCTACAAAAGTTGATTATGATTATTATGCTAAGATGCTTGCGTCAGAAAAAGAATATACATCTAAAACAACAACATTACTTGACGAGTTAAAAACAAAAAAGAATGCACTTCTCGAAAAAGCTCTTATGGAATCAGGTGACACAACACTTCTTGATTCTTTACGAAAGATTAATAAAATTGCCGGGTTCACTGAAGTAAGAGGAAGCGGAATAACAGTAACGCTTGATGACCAGTCAGTTAATGATCCGTCGTATCCTGCCACTACATCTGCAATTCATGATTTAGATATAAGACAAGTTGTTGATATCATGAGGAGCTGTGGTGCTTTAGCAATATCTATAAACGGAGAAAGAGTTATCTCAACTAGTGAGCTAACATGTAATGGACCGACTGTCCAGGTTAATAAACGAAAATTTCCTGTTCCGTATAAAATAGCTGCAATAGGTGATGTTGTTTTAATGAAGAAGATGTTGGAAGAAGATTTTTATATAGCCAGTAGAATTCTTTCAAATATACAATTCAAAATTGATGTATTCGAAGAAGTAACAATTCAGGCTTTTTCTGATTATGATAAAATTGATCAATATATTGATTCTCTGAAGGAGGCAGTAAAACCATGAAAAAAAGTCCGAATGCACTAAAATCATTATCATTCATTATAGTTTGCATAATGCTTGGAGTTCTTGTATCGTTACAACTAAAAAATATTAATAATACTCAGAATCTTCAATTATCTAACAACAAAAGACTTAATGAAGTTCAAGAAGAACTAATAACTCAGACACGAATAAATCGTGATCTTTCAGACCGTTATGCAAAACTTAATGATTATGTAAAAGCTGTTGATAACAAAACTGTTGAAGCAGATGACACGCTAAAAAGAATTTTAGAAGAAAAAAAGAATGCTGAGATATTTGCGGGATTAACCGAAGTAAGTGGTTCAGGTGTATCTATCACACTTTTAGCTGGGACTGATTCCTTTATAAGAGATTCTGATATAAGATCAGTTGTAAATGAATTAAGAGCCGCTGGTGCTCAGGCTATTTCTGTAAATGAAGAGCGTATGGTTGCTGTTTCAGAAATAAGAGAAGCGGGGAAATACATTGTTATTAATGGAAAACAGTTTCCTGCAAATGGCCGGTTTGTTGTTAAAGCAATCGCAAGAGCAGATGATCTTGAAAGAGCAATTACCATGGTAAGTGGAGTTGGAGATAAACTTCAATTATATAATGTTGATTTTAAAATATCAAAATCAGATAAAATTACAATACCAAGATTACGTGATGATAGTCCTGCTTATAGAATCGATATGCTAAAATAGATTAACTAAATAAAATTTACTGAATAATAATTATAATTTTAAGACTATCTAAATTTGAAAGGATATTGAAAGTGATTCAAAGGATTATTCCAATAGAAAATCATCGAAAGGTCAATGAAATATTTGGATCTTTGAATGGAAATACAAATGCAATTGAGCACCTACTTGATGCAAAAATAGAAATCACTCCTCATGGAATAGCAATTTCTGGAGAAGAAGAAAACCTTATAAAGGCTGACACAGTAATTTCAAAACTTATTCAACTTGATGACAGTGGAGAAGCAATTGGTTTACAGCTTGTAACGTATCTTACTGAAATGGCTAGGGAAGGACATTTGCAACTTGTAGCTGGATACTCACCAGATTCGGTTTGTATAACAGCAAAGGGTCGTCCAATAAGAAGTAAGACCATAGGTCAGAAACAATATGTTAAGGCAATAGCCGAAAATGAAGTAGTATTTGCGATTGGGCCTGCAGGAACAGGTAAAACTTTTCTAGCGGTTGCCATGGCAGTTAATGCTTTTAGAAACAGACAGATTTCAAGAATTATTCTTACAAGACCAGCTGTTGAAGCTGGAGAAAAACTGGGATTTTTACCAGGTGATTTGCAAAATAAGGTTGATCCATATATGCGACCGCTTTATGATTCACTGCATGAACTTATGGGAAGCGAAATTTATCAAAAAAACATGGAAAAAGGAATAATTGAAGTTTCACCACTAGCGTATATGAGGGGTAGAACACTTGATGATGCATTTATTATCCTTGATGAAGCTCAGAATACAACACCTGAGCAAATGAAAATGTTTCTTACACGTATAGGCTTTAATTCAAAAGTAGTTGTAACAGGAGATATAACCCAAATTGATTTACCATTTCACCAGAAGTGTGGGCTGGTTGAAGTACAGAAAATATTAAATGACATACCAGGAATTAGTTTTATTAATCTTGATGAAAAAGATGTAATACGTAGTGGTATTGTGCAAAAAATAATACGGGCATATAATAAAAAGGGTGCTGATAAAAGTGAAAATGAAAAATTAAGAGGACAATAATAAAATTAAGGCAATATTTGATAGGAAGGACAACGATTATTTATTATATATTATGATGAATAAAAATGGTATTTAAATGAAGATTAAAAAGAGTCTGAGACGGTTTTTATACTTAGTGGCTATAATATTTATTTCGTTTGGAATCATTGCAGCTATGTATTATGGATCACTTCCAAAAAAATATGTTATTAAAATTGGTGATGCAAGTCCGTATGATATAAATGCAACGCGAAACCTTAAAGATATGCAGGCAACTGTACTTAAAGCAAATCAAGCATCCCTTGCAATTAAAGATGTTATGTTGGCAAATCCTGATATTAATAAACAAAATATAAAACAGCTTACTACTTTTTTTAGTATTGTTGATGGGGTAAGAGCAGAAGTTATAAGAACCGAAAAACCATTAACAAAAAATAATGCATCAAGTAAACTTAAAACTCTTGTCAAGGAACAATTAGTAAAGACATTCTCAAATGACGATTGCCTTTTACTAGTATCTATAGAACAAGCTGCCTTTGAAAGCTTCTCTGTTAGATGCATAGATATAGCAAATCTAATCCTATCATCACCAGTTAATCAGGAACAACTAACATTTAATATCCAGAAGAATGTATCAGAACTCGCAAAAAATGTTGATTTTTATAATAAAGATATCTCAATAATTTCAGTCATACTTAATGCATTCCTTAAACCAAACATCGAATTCAACAAAGCTGCAACACAAGCTGCAAGAAATCTTGCTTATCAGACAGTAATCGACAACCCAATACTAATTTCAAAGGGAACAAGACTTATAAATTATGGCGATATTGTAACCGCCGAAAAATATAAGTTACTCAATGAAATGGAATTGATTGAAACAAATAAATTTGACTTTTATTATCTTTCAGGAATTTTATTGTTATTATTATTGATTACAGGTATTACTCTTTTATATGCAGTAAAATACGAAAAGCAGAACATCAATACCTTAGGTGATAAAATATCAATATTGCTAGCAATGTCAATACCAATAATTCTTACACTATTTGTTGTTAAGTTTTCTACAGTCGCACCTCCTGTTTATATTGCAGCAGTATTAATTACTGCATATTTTGGTTTCCGTTCAGCAATTGTTATGTCGGCATTACTTTCATTTGCAATTTTGCCAATGACATCCTTTGATGTTAAATTTCTTATCGTTTCACTATCTGGGTGTATTATTGCATCTCTTTTTACTATAGGTATTTCAAAAAGAAATAACTACGCACTTATAATAATATCTACTACACTTACTTGCTTTACCGCAGTAATTTCATACGACATTCTCACTAAAGTTGCTTTAAAAGACATTCTTATAGACTCAGCATTTACTGTTGCTAGCAGCTCGATTTCTGTTATTGTCGCACTTGGATTAATGCCATTATTCGAAATGATATTTAATTCAGTTTCTCCATTAAGGTTGATTGAACTTTCGCAACCAGGAAATCCTCTTCTAAGAAGATTGTTTATTGAGGCACCTGGAACAAGCCAACATAGTGTTATGGTTGGCAATCTTGTAGAGGCAGGAGCAGAGGCAATTGGTGCTAATTCACTTATCGCACGGGTGGGTGCATATTACCACGATATTGGGAAACTCGACAATCCATTAATGTTTACAGAAAATCAAGAGGGAAAAAACCCGCATGATTTACTATCGCCAGAAGAAAGTGCAGCAATAATATTGGCACATCCTGAAGCAGGCCTACGAATAGCCAAAAAATATCGATTGCCTATTCCGATAACGAGACTTATATATGAACATCATGGAACAAGCAGACAAATGTATTTTTTGAGAAAAGCTCAGGAAATTGCAGAAAAGAACAATCTTCCATCCCCGGATCCACAAAAATTTATGTATTTATGTCCGAAACCGTCATGTAAGGAATCCGCAATTCTTATGCTTGCTGATGTTGTAGAAGCTGCAATGAAATCAACAGGCATAACTAATATTGAAGACTGCGAAAAACTTATCAGAAAACTTATCAGGCATAAAATTGAAGAAGACCAACTTGTTGATTCTGACTTATCATTTAAAGAAGTTGAGTTGTTGATAAAAGCTTTTCTACAAGTATATTCTGGTCATTTCAGAATAAGAGTGAGGTATCCAGATGATCCTGCAAATTCAAAACAAACAGAAGAAGTATCCATCTGAATTTTATAAGTCATTAGTCGAGGTAGCTTTGACAAAGTCGCTTTCGGGCGAAAAAATCGGTGAGTATTTGCTATTAAACAATATTGAGCCAGTATTTTCAATAATATTTACAAGCAATAAGGGAATTCGAAAGATGAATTCGATGTTCAGGGAAATTGACTGTGAAACGGATGTTTTATCTTTTCCAATGATTGATAATAAGGACAAAATAATTACTAAAGTATCAAAAAGCGAACTCTTTATTGATGAATATGAAAATAAAGAACTAATTTTCGGTGATATAGTTATTTCATTAGAAAAAGCAAATGAGCAGGCAAGTTCATATGGACATTCAATAGAACGCGAAGTAACTTTCCTTGTTGTGCACTCTTTTTTGCATCTTATTGGGTATGATCATATTAACCAAAAGCAGGAAAGTAAAATGATTAATCGCCAAAAAGCAATTATGGAGAAATTATACCTGAGAAATTAGAATACAAACTACGAATGAAAGACAAAAAAAGTAGCTAATTTAAAGCAAACAAAAAAGTATTAGGATCAATTATATTTTCTAGAATAAAATAATTAATACAAAAGCTAAAACTAATACTGCAAGAAATAATAACATTAAAAAAATTCAAGAAATAATTATTTTAAATTATTAACGGATCATCCTAAACATTAGTAAAAAGATTTATCACAATTATTAAATTTTAATAAGTTACAAAAAAAAGTAAAAATATATATTATGAAGGGAAATCAGTTTATTGTAGAAATTATAAATTGATGATGGTAAAAAAATGAGTGAAATACAAAACACAAAAACTGATAAATTTTTATCCGGGTATGTTGCAATTGTTGGGAGACCTAATGTTGGAAAGTCAACTTTACTAAATAGACTCTCTGGAATAAGAGTTGCTATTGTATCCCCTAAACCACAGACAACAAGACACAATATTAGAGCAATTGTTGATGAGCCTAATGCTCAGATGATTTTTATTGATACACCTGGCATGCATAAGCCAAAAACGAAACTTGGTGAGTATATGGTAGATGCTGCTTATAATGCATTAAATGATGCCGATGTAATTATCCTTATGATTGACGCAACAGCACCAAAAATAACTGACATAGAAAAAAGTTGCTGTGAAAAAGCGAAAATATTTAAAAAGCCTTTGCTTTTACTTATAAATAAAGTTGATCTTATAACAAAAGAAGAACTTTTACCTATAATTACAAGATTTATGAATATATATGCATTTGATTCAATCATACCAATTTCCGTAAAAAAAGAAGATGGTCTTGAAATTGTTAAAAATGAAATCAGGAAAAGATTACACGAAGGACCACAATATTTTCCTGTTGATACTATAACTGACCAGACTGAAAGAACAATTGCAGCTGAACTCATTCGCGAACAGATTTTGAGACTTACAAATGAGGAAATTCCTCATGGAACAGCTGTTGAAATTGAAGCTTTCGAAGAAACATATGAAGAGGCAAAGGAAGATGTTTCAAAAGACATTCAAGATAAAAATAAAGATTTGGATATTGAAAATAATAAAAACGAAAACGAAAACGATAACGAAAACGATAACCAAGATAACCAAGATAACCAAGATAATAATAATAATAATAATGATAATAATAATGATAATAATGATAATAATGATAATAATGATAATGATAATAATGATAATGATAATAATGACGACGAAGATGAAAATTTAGATCATATTGTAGATAATTACGGCGAAAGTGAAACCGAAAACGCCGACGAAGAAAACGCCGACGAAGAAGATGACGATGACGATGATGATGATGATGATGATGACGAAGAAGACGATGAAGACGACGATGACGAAGACGAAGAAGAAGAAGATTATATCAATGATGTCGATGAAACCAGAACAAGAACTTTCGTAAAAATCCAAGCCGTAATATACTGCGAAAAAGATTCACACAAAAGAATTCTTATCGGTAAAAAAGGCGAAATGATTAAAAGAATAGGTACAAATTCACGCAAACAAATTGAATCAATGCTCGACTGTAAAGTATATCTAGAACTTCATGTTAAAGTCCGTGAAGACTGGAGAAATCGAAATCCGATTCTTAATAATCTTGGATATAATTCCAATAAAAAATAATACATTAATTCACGAAAGGCACCTTAAATGAGCTCTTTACGAATAAAGGGAATAATAGTTCGCGATGTTCCATACGGTGAAGCCGACAAAATTCTTACCATTCTTACTAAAGAGCATGGACTTATGACTGTCTCTGCCAAAAATGCAAGAAGACCTAGAAATAATATGCTTTTTTCAACATCTGCCTTGATTTTTGGCGAATTTGAATTAACCGGCAATGAATCTACACGCTACTATTTAAATCAGGTGACAATTATAGAATCATTCACAAAACTTCGCGATGACATTGTCCTCCTGACTTATTGTGCACATTTAATGGATGTTGTAATTGATGCTATGAGAGATTCGTCTTCATCAAATGATATTTATACATTACTAATATACACTCTTTATACTTTAGGTAAAGAAAACAAGAATGTTGACTTGATAATCCATACATTTGAAATTAAACTTCTTTCACTTATTGGTTTCATGCCAATGCTTGGAAACTGCGTAATTTGTGGTAAAGAATTAGTAAGTGATTCTTTTGCTTCAATTATATTTAGCCATTCTCAATGCGGAACTTGTTGTCATGATTTAATGTGTGCAACAAAATCAGGAGAACACCAGATTATATCTCAATCGACATTTAATTGCCTTCGCTATATTGTTTCATCTCCTATAGAAAAAGTATATTCGTTTACACTAGATAAAGCTTTTGTAGATGAGCTTTCTTCTCTGGCAACAAGATATATATGTGACAGATTAGAGCGTTGTTATACAAAGCTTAGAATGTTAAAAGATTTCAATTAGAAAACACTCTATATGTTAAAAGATTAACATAAAAAATCTTAAATGTTAAAAAATCACATGAAAACTAATTAATTATTAAAAGATTTATTTAAAACCTTTTTAATTGTTATACGATGTATATGAAAAATATTAAAATGTTTAAATATTTCACATTAAAAACTCTTTAATAGAATTTTTAATTTGAGATTTACTCCTTAAAACAATAGGATGCCACTCTTCGGGAAACAGCATTTGGTAATCGGGTTTTTCATATCTTTCATCTAAAAGTAATATAAATCCTCTGTCTTCCTCGCTTCTAATTACACGTCCGGCTGCTTGTTGAATTTTATTAAAGCCAGGATATCTGTAAGCAAAATCAAACCCATTTCCAATCATATTTGAATAATAATCAGCCATAATGTCTCTTTCAGGGGATTTTCTTGGAAGTCCAACACCTACAATAATAACTCCGGATAATGTTTCACCAACTAAATCAATCCCTTCACCAAACACTCCTCCAAGAACAGCAAAAGCAATCAAAGTCCTTTTCCCATATTCCCTAAATTCTTTCAAAAAATTATCCCGGATTATTTCATTCATTGAAGGCGTCTGCGTAATAATTTTAATGCCATTGGACCTATTGATTTCATTAGAATTTAAAACCATTTCGACCATCTGAACTATCCATTTTTGATATTCAAATGAAGGAGAATATACAATATAATTCCCCATTTTAGACGAAACTGCAGCTTCCACAACATCAGCAATTGTCTTAAGAGATGATTGTCTGTTGTTATATTTTGTCGAAATTGATGGAATAATTCCCACAAATAAGTTTTCTTTAGGAAAAGGTGAGGGGAGTATGATTTTATTAATTGATTGTTGATTTTTAACACTCTTGAATCTACTTTCAAAATATTGAACAGGACTTAATGTTGCTGAAAAGAAAACTAACGAATGTTTTCCCTGATGAAATTTATCAATTTGCCCCGAAGAATCCATGCAACGCAAGCTGATTATCAAATCTCGATTTGATTTTTCGAACGTAACAATATACGAGTCATCAAAAAACTCTGACGATGTTCGAATAAAGAATTTTGCTGAAAAATAAAGATTTTTTAGGGCTTTTCTTGCCTCTGTATTTGTAATTGAGTTCAGATCTTCTTTAGCATACTGAACTAATTTTTCCAATATCGAAACATAATCTTTCGGAAGTTTTCTTGTTGCGCCAAAATTCTCAGCCCAGAACAATTCTTTTAATAAAATTGATTTATCAAATGGTTCTTCTAAATTCTCTTCGCCTTTAATAAATGGGAGAAGAACTTTATAATATGCGATTAATTCATCAAATATATTTTGTAGATTTGATTGAAAATAAGATTTATACAAAAGAACCTCTTTAAGTTCCTTATAAGACATTTCGGCACTATACATTTCGCAGGCCCGGTCTGGAAGATTATGAGCTTCATCAATTAGAATAGCGAAGTTATATGCTTCCTGCTTTACAAATCTTTCGAGTGATACTTTCGGGTCAAAAATGTAATTATAATCGCAAATGATGATATCACAAAAAAGTGAAAGATCAAGCCCCAGCTCAAATGGGCAAACACCATAGACTTCGCCTGTTGCCATTAAAACATTGAAATCGATGCTTTGAGTACTTGATAATTCGTTCATTGCTTTCGAATAATTGTCATAATAATTAACGGCATATGGACAAATAGAAGTATCACAATATATTTCTTTACACAGACAAACTTTTTCTTTAGCAGTTATATGAATGCTTTTAATAACTAATCCATTTCCTCTCATATCATCGAGTGTTTTTTTTGCGATTTCTGCAGTAGAATTTTTTGCAGTAATATAGAAAATGTAATCGCAATACTTCTGTGGAATTCCTTTAATTGCAGGATAAAGAACTGAAATAGTTTTACCAGTTCCAGTTGGTGCGGAAACAAGTAGAGGTTCATGTTTTCTCATGCAGGATAATACTGCGTTCATGAATTCCTTTTGACCCTGTCTTAATTCAGAATAGGGGAATGTGAGAGCTTTGATTGATAAGTCGCGAATTGTTGAATAGTCTTTTTTAGCAAGCCCTTGAGCTATGTAGAAATTACAAGTATCAAATGAGAATTTTTCCAATTCATTGTATGTAACTGTCTCATTGAAATCCTTAATTTTAAACGAATTAATAAGTATGTATTTAACAGTAACCTGTATTGATGCATTTGTAATCTCTTTTTCTTTGCAAAAAATATACGCATAGATTCTTGCTTGTGCGATATGAAGGAAATCAGCTTCAACAGGAAGATCTGCTGAATCTTTAGCAATTGTTTTGATTTCAATTATTTGAATTTCATTATTTTCAGATAAAACTATCAAATCAGCTCGGCCTTGTACTTCAATCTTTACAGAATCAGACACAAAGGTTGTTTTCAATGAATATTCTGAAAAAATAGTAGCGTCAGGCTGTGATTTGCGAAAAGCCTTGAAAAACTGTTGATGAGTCTTAATTCCTAGTCCATCGAGTAAAGAAAAGAAATTGCCAGTGTTTAAGCTTCCACGCCGATAAACGAACGCAACAAAATCTCTTACACTAAAACGTAAAACTGTACTAGAATCTTTATTTTCACCAGCGTCATTTCTAGGTATGATTTTCATAATTGTCGCATCATTTCACTAAATATTCTAAATATTTTAAATAATATAATTGATCTAATAAAATCAATGCAAAATAGTGGTTCAATATATACACAAATTTTATCTGCTAAAATAATATCATAAATTCATGGTATAATAAAGTAAATTGGAGCGGTAAGTATGGCGAATAAAAAAAAGCAGTCAAAAAACTCAAAAATATTCTGGAGAATTTCTATATCTGCTGTTGGTGTAGCACTAATTTTAATAGCGGTATTTAATATATTACTTTTTTTATTTGGTGAAAGTGTTTCCACTAAAGTTAATTCAAGACGTTTTGGTGGTGCTGATGATGGGAAACCCTTCAGTCAGCGCTATTCGTGGTCTCTTGATTATACATTTGTAGATAAAGAGGGTATTATACACAGTGGACACACTACAAGACGAGGAAGTGATATGTCTGTTAAAACAGATAGTCGTGCATACTATTTTACTTTTGCTCCTTTTATTAATTCATTAGAGAGCGAAGTAAATCCTAATATTGGGCAAGTTTTATTTATTGGCATAGGGATATTTCTTATTTTTGTAATGAATAAGAAAAAGAAAAAAGTAGTGAGTAAGTTTAAAGTAACCATGACACAAAAAGGTGAAAAAGATGTTCCCGAATTGAATGATTACGATGACAGCGTGGAAGAGGTATTCCAGGAAGATGAATAAAAGATAGGATGTGATTTTATGGAAGAATTAATTTGGGAAATTAAAGTTCCAATTTTGAAAAACAGAATTATTGTAAAACAACTAAGCATTGCAATTGGTATACCGTTTGGAATATTGATATTTGTTTTTGTTGTTATTAAAGCATATTATGGGCTCATTTTGATTGGGATAATGTTTTTTTTGGCTTATCTTCTTATCATGTTAATTTTTAAAGGAACATATGATGTTAGATATGTGATCAATGCAAAAGGTATATTATGCGAAAATCAGCCAAGACAAGCAAAACGTGTTAAGGCACTTTCATTCTTTACGACTTTAGCCGGATTATTATCACGTAATGCTACAGTTGCTGGAGCAGGAATTTTATCAGGTTCAAGAACCAAAATATTCATTCCGTGGAAACGAATACGCAAGATAAAATATATTGATAAGCAAAAATGCATGATGCTTTATGGTGGCTTTGCGGAAAATATAGCAGTATTTTGTACAGATGATAATTTTATTGAAATTAAAAGTATTTTAACCGAAAAATTAAAAACAGAAAAGATATGAAATAGAAATGAAGACGAATTATTAATCCCTCAGAGATAAAATTTCGGCAACTATACCAGCAAACCAAACTAAAATAAAGCAAATTAATTTCATTAAAATAGCAATTTCATTTAGAAGAAAATTTAAAAATATGTTAATCGGAAATGAAAAAATTATCTTTTAATTAATTCTGAATTTTTAATAAGTTTTAGTGGTTTTGTAAAAATTAAGTTCTTATGTAAATCAAGTAGAAAATACGAAATTTCAAGAGATTCAATGGCAGAAACCAGCAAATCAACATCTTGAATTTCCATGCCTTTTACAAAAATATTCTCCGCGTTTTGCTTTGATGTTATACCCACAACTAATAAATCGTGAGCAGAATATTTTAGTTCTTTGGTAGCGATCATTGCTGTTTTAACACTTTGTATTTCTGAAAGCTTATGAAATAAAAGTTCGCGTTGCTCTTGCGATAGTTTTGCTTCTATAAAAGTATCATAAGTGTTTATGGAATCAGTTTCATCAAGTTTTTTACGGGCTATTTCCGCTTTCTCAATAGCCCATTCTTTAAGCTCTTCCTTTTTTTCTGACAATCCATTACTAAGCAAAAATTCAGCAATAACTTGCAATCCAGAATCAATAAATTCATTATTAAGCTCCATTGACTTTCTAATAAATTCAATCCCGCTTTCTTCATTACTATTAAGAAGAATTATGCCTTTTCTAAAAATAGCAGGAGCATTGTCAATATTTATTTCAATCAATTTAGAGTAGAGGTTCAGTGCTTCATCAAGCCTAGAAATATTTTCAAGCGCTAAACCATATTCCATATTTTCATCGTTGTTTTCACTCATTTTGAAATTTTCTACTAATTCATTTGCTTTTTTATATTCTTCGGTATATTCGCTCCAATTTTCTTTAGCATTTTCATACCATTCAGCGTTGAACTGCGAAATTATTTTACAAACTTCTTGCTTTATTTCATAAGAACCGGAAAAATCGATCTTATAATCAATATCATTAATGCCAATTTTATCCATCCTTTCATTAAAGCTTGGATGAGTATCATATTTGGTGGACATTCGTTTTTGTATCTGGTTCGTCCATGTTTTTTCATTAACTGTAAAATTACGCAAAAACTCTTCAATAAAGAAATTAAAAAAATCTTTTGGAGGATTTTCATATGTTCTTAAGTCGATTTGATTTTCTTCAAGAGGTTTATTGAAAAAATATTGTATTAATTCGAGTTTTAGAGAAGCAATATAATATATTTTTGTGCTAGTAAATTTCACAGCTTCTAAATCAGCAATAATCTCTTTGGATTTTGAAATTGCACTTGCATACATCTGCATCTTAATTATGTAGTTTTCTGAAAAATCTGTAAGAAGAGATTTAGCTATTATCCCTTTTTTTTCTGTCGCTTCAAGAATTTTGCTCCATTTGATTATTCGTTTATTAATCTTATTTGAATGGTCTGTATCTTTATTGTAAATATGCGCAAATTCATGAACAAAAATTGATTTAAGTTCATCTTCATCCAATAACTCCAAAAGATATATTCCAATTGTCATTGCATTTTCATTTCTAAAACCAAACCCTATAGGATTTTTACACACAGCACAATTTTCTCCGGGATACATCAAGACTTTATCAAGCTTAGGTGCATTGAATTTATTTCTTGCAAAATCAATTAATTCGAATAGCTTAGGATAATCTCTTTCAAAAATTTCAAATCCACTTAAAGACTCGCTTTTAATGAATAATGATTTTATAACAATATATAAAACAACAAATAAACCGGCTATAAACACTCCAAATCCACCCACACTTCTACCTGTGTTGAGTCCTATCGCTAATACTCCTACCATGCTTATAAAGATAAGCGTAAATAGTAAGATAACATAGCGAGTTCCGGCACTGACCAACCAATTAAACTTCTTATTAAATTTATTCGGATCAGAGTCTGCTAAATCAACAAGACTAACATAATATTCATGATTGTCGTCATGTCCACTCGGTTTAACATTGTTTAAGATAATTCCGGTAAAAAACAAAGTGGCAAGTCCTAAGATGCCAATTACACCAAAAGCCAATATTATATCATTTGTTTTTTCTCCAGTAATAAACATAATTAATCCGACAACAAAAGAAAAAACAAGCATAAAAAATGCAATGCCTATCATTCCTGTTAGAATTCTATTTTTTTCATTCATAATAGCCTCCAAATAATTAATAAACCTGCTAGTAATTCAATATTTGTTCATAATTTTAACCTCATGTAGCAAGAATTCTCCCTACTCCTCTATTCAACTTTATTCGCGAATGCGAGAAGAATAGGTGAAAGATGAATTGCTACTTGTACCTTGACAATTATTATACAACTAAGCTTGACGAATTGCGATACTAATAGTATACGAGTTTATTGCGCTGTACGCGATATTTCTTTGAAAAAGGTAGCGGGGTATGAAACCTATTGAATAGCAATACCTAAGTATATATTGACATCGGGAGGTTACGGGTGTAAACTTATAAATAAGGTTACGCAAGTAACCTGGCAGGAGGAATGAATATGAACACATTAGTTTCAAAAATAACAGATTCCGAAGTTGAAGTTATGAGAGTATTATGGGAGGCTGGCGATGAACTTCCTATTGTGGATATCAGAAAAACACTTGAACAGACGAGTAAATGGGAAACCTCTACAATAAAGACTTTACTTCGCAGACTCTGTGAAAAGGGTGTAGTTTTAGCAACTAAAAAAGGAGTATTCTATTATAAGCCTTTGGTTAGTGAGACAGAATATAACGAATATACTACCCAAAGCTTAATTGATCGCTTGTACTCTGGTAGCGCAAAAAACCTTGTAGCTTCTCTATTAGGAAGCAAGAAGCTTGATGGTTCAGATATTGAGGAGTTACGTACTCTATTTAAGGTAGGTGATAGAGATGAATGAGATAATCAAGCTAATATTTTCGCTTTCCTTATCAGGCAGCATTCTTGCAATAGTAATATTTGCTATGAGACCTTTGGTAAAAAATAGGTTTTCCAAGTCTATACAATACTACATATGGATTGTGGTCCTACTAAGATTAGTACTTCCTTTTTCTTTTGAAACGAGTATTATGAATGATTTGTTTTATGGAGAACAAGTATCTGTGTCAGGAAGTCCTCAAAGTATAGTTTTACCAATAGGTGATGCAAGTGAGGGTGTAATCAATTCATCTACAATTTCCAATGCTCTAGCTAATGTAACTAAAGGTATCTATAATGGTGATGTTGACCACAGTAGATATTTTAAAGGTTTATTTACCCAATATGCCTTATGCCTTTGGCTGCTTGGTGTAATAATAACTCTTACTGTTAATTTAACAGGATATGCTCGGTTTTCAAAACACCTAAGACAGGCAAATAAACCGGCTGATGATGAAGAAAACAGAGTATTAGCTGCCCTTTTAAATAGACGAAGTAATGTGAGACTTGCACGTAATCGCTTTGTGACCACTCCGTTGCTAATTGGGATTTTAAGACCTTACATTATTATTCCAGACCTTAACTTTAATGAAAACCAGCTAAAAAATATTCTGCTTCATGAGATTGCACATCTTAAACGTTTTGATATTGGAGTAAAATGGCTAACCATGATAGCTACATCAATACATTGGTTTAACCCAGTAATGTATTTTATCAAAAAGGAAATAAATCATTCTTGTGAATTAGCTTGTGATGAGGCCGTTATCAGAAACCTTAATGCGTCAGAAAAACAAGCCTATGGAGATACATTAATATCCGTTGTAGCAGAACATAAATATCCTGTTTGTGTATTGCAGGCAACTATGTGTGAAGAAAAAAAGAGCTTAAAAGAAAGATTGAAAGCCATCATGAACCATAATAAAAAGTCAAGAATCATAATAATCTTCTCTGCAATTTTGCTTGGATTCATTATATTTGGCGCCGTATATTTAGGTGCAGGAGTTGGTATTGGTAAAGCTACCCCGCCAAGTTTATATATTAGTGCAGAAGAGATAAAAACAAAAGTAGCTCAAATCGGAACCTATAATTGGTCATACCATGATACACGCACTCACGCTGATTCAGCTCATCCTGTAAAATTCAAATATCAATTGGATAATATTGTTTCTGTATCAGGCAAACAACAACTTGTAATTGGGACGCAAAAATTAAAATTAGATAAAAAGCATGACTTCACAATAGAACAAATTTCGGTATATAAGGATGAACAGTTGATGGAATTTGAATCGCCAGACCCAAGTTTTGTGAATGGCAATTTATATATACAGGCACCAACGGATGCAGGTGAATACATTTATGCTTTGATGTTGAAGTTCAAAGGTAAAGGGACGGTGAACTACGGATTTGTTGTAAGAGTTGATATGCTAACATATGATTTGACTGAAATTTCAAAATATAAAACTCCATATGTAGGGGACAATAGTAAAGTTTCTGCAATGGTCAGCCATCTTCCTGTGCCTGATAGTTACTTCAAACAGCAGTATATATCAATGGTAACAGATAACACTAATAAACTTAACGTATTTTATGAAGCAAAAAAAGGCGCTTTACATAGCAGTGTATGGCCGATTGTTAATCCCGATAGTGTAACCTATTCTAATTTACAAAAGAATGCATTAGTTTTATATTGCATGATAGATAATCTTGATAGTGTAACCTTTAAATTCCGAGATTCACAGTCTGACGGAAAACTAGATGCATCAAAATATGATACCTCCTTTACATTTTCAAGAACTTCAATTGTGGAAAAATACGGTAACCTCTCTGCAATTGTTGAGAATTTAGACTTACTTCAACATGCATTAACGGGGGGGAATATATATGTAGCACCTGAATTTAGTGATGAGGAGGTTGCTGCAGCCAGTGAGGTTGTGGAGCAATACTTCCGTGCTATTGCAGCTAAAGATGATAAAGCAATTCTGAAAACCTTAACTACCAAGCATAATCACCCTAATGTTGTGTTATTCGGCGAGGAAACCCGTACTCTTTTGTCGGTAGACTATAATGCCGATGATCCTATGAGAAAAAGCTATATTACACATGGGAGAGGAAGCGAGAATAGCACAAAAAAAGAAAATGTTATTGTTTTCAAAGTAAGCTTCAATGTTAAGTATCCAAAGGGCATTTCTGGATCATTTAATGAGGGAGATTATAAAAGCTGGAGTATTATTTTAATTCGTGATGACAAAACCTCTCCGTGGCTCATTGATGATCAAGGTGTCTGATTTGCTACCCGTTAAAGGAGTTTTAATTCTTCTAACACATTATTGACATATAATAGCATAGGGGGGATTTAAATTATTGTCAATGCATTTACAGTTTTTTATAAGTGTTTTCTAAAGACTCAAACCCCAACCTCAACGTGTTTTCTTTTCGATTTTATACCACTTAATGTGTTTTCTATCCTGCTAATCGAGAAGCTCCATGCACGTGGAGTGCGTGGTATTGATGCGTTGTATATTGAGATTATAAGTCAACAACAGACATCTAAAAACATCATTTGGCAGGTATCAGATGTCCTCGGGTGCATCAGTAATGCGGGAATCCCTTGTTTTAACAGCTTTTCGGGGCATAAAAAAACGATACGGCAACTGATAACATTGTATCAATTGCCGTATCTGCTATGGTGCGGATAACAGGAGTTGAACCTGCACGACCTTTCGATCACTAATACCTGAAACTAGCGCGTCTGCCAATTCCGCCATATCCGCAAGCACAAATCATGATACAATAGACAAAATGAAAATGCAATAGCAAAATGGTTATTAAAGAAAATATTTTATTTTCATTTTTTATTTTCCTTAGTTGAAATAGTAATTTCCATTAAACAAATAATAAAAAGAAGTTAGTCGGTAAAGAAAATTATGGTGTAAAACAGTTAAGCTGTTAGGTTTGGATTTAGAGGGAAATTTTTATACCCAAAAATATAAATGAATACAATATCGAAAGCAAAAATCAAAGCTAATTAATATATAAAATGTTTTATTATAATATGACAAAGATTATAGTCATAAAAAGAAACAATGAAACAAAATGAGATAAAATTATGTTATATTAAATGGTATATTAAATTAGATTAGATTAGATGATGTATTTTCTTGCTTGAATATGTTATTCTAAAATAAAAATCAATTTTGGTGTAAAAGATATGAGAATTTCTTTTAATAGAATTTGTTGAGTTAAAAAATTAGTTTGTTATAGTATAAATAATGATATTGTTGAGGTGAGGCTAGTGAATAGAAAAATTTCTGAATTAAAATCGTTTCTGAAAAACAAAAAAGTAGCTGTTCTTGGAGTTGGAATAAGTAATAAACCGCTTATTAAATTCATATCAAAGTATGCTGCCAAAATAACTGCGTTTGATATGGCCGATGAAAATGATGCATATATACAAATGGCAAAACAAGAATTTGAAAAGGAGGGTATTACTTTAGATTGGTCACTTGGACATACATATCTAGATAAATTACAAGGATTTGATATAATTTTTAAGACCCCAAAAGTGCGAGTTGACCTGCCACAGTTGATTGAAGAAAGAAACAATGGTGCGATAATAACATCCGAAATGGAAGTTTTCATGGAGTGTTGCCCCTGTAAAATCATTGCAGTTACAGGAAGTGACGGAAAGACTACCACGACAACAATGATTAGTCTTCTTCTTAAAGAAAGTGGTTATGAGGTTCATGTTGGAGGGAATATAGGAACTCCCTTACTAGACCAAATTAATGAAATAAAAGAAACTGATATCGTAGTTCTTGAGTTGTCAAGTTTTCAGCTGCATTCTATGCGAAAATCTCCTGATATTGCAGTTATAACAAATATTTCTCCTAATCATTTGGATGTTCATAAGGATTATGAAGAATACATTGACGCAAAAAAGAATGTTTTTAGATTTCAAAGTATGTTCGGAAAGCTTGTACTTAATTATAACAACGAAATAACAAGAGAATTTTCAAAAGAGGCTCGTGGAAATGTCACATGGTTTAACAAAATTAATCCAGAAGGATATTATTTTGATAAAAAAACAATTAATTTTCCTGAAAACAATGCAATACCTCGCAATGAAATTAAAGTAGTAGGATCACATAATGCCGAAAATTATTGTGCAGCGATAGCGGCAGTGGGGGATATGGTTTCTAAAGAGGCGATTCAAAAAGTCTTTGCAAATTTTAATGGTGTTGAACATAGGATTGAATTTGTAAGAGAAATTAATAATGTTTCATTTTATAATAGTTCGATTGACTCAAGTCCGACAAGAACAAAGGCAACATTAAAAGCGTTTGCAGATTTTGGGAAACGAGTTGTAATAATTTCAGGTGGTAAAGACAAGAATTCAGATTATACAGGACTTGGCGATGCAATGCTTGAAGTAAGCAACAAAATAATACTTTGTGGAGAAAATAGTAACCTTATAAAAGAAAGCATAGATGAAGCATTTAAAAATTTAGAAAACAGTTCATATTCAAAAAAACCTACTAGTGGTGATGATAATTTGATAATATATATTGCTGATTCTTACGAAGATGCAGTTAAAAAATCTGTTGAACTTGCAGATCAAGGCGAGGCAGTAGTTCTTACACCAGCCGGAACCAGTTTTGATAGATTTAGAAATTTTGAAGAAAGAGGAAACACATTTAAAAATATTGTTCAGTCACTTAATTTGTAATTTGTAGAATGTTATACCCAGATTCAGATATTAGATTTATTTGATTCTAAAAATGGTAAGAAAATTTAAAATTTTCAAATGTAAACAAAACAACATTTTGTAGAAAATTGTAAAATAACTAGATAACAGCTCAAAGGAGTCTGCAATGGATTAACCTGTTTCTATTATTACGGAATATTTTCTCAATTTAACTAACAAATCTCCCCGAATTAAATGCTCGAATATTTTGATTTAATAGATTTATTTTTAAGAATTGAAAAATATTTTCAAAATGAATCAAATAATCTCAATTTAACACTTGACGTATTATGATTCTTTGTATATAATTTCCCTTGTCACTTTGAAACGGGTGACGTCGCAATCTAATCGGGCCTTTAGCTCAGCTGGTTAGAGCAACCGGCTCATAACCGGTTGGTCCGGGGTTCGAGTCCCTGAAGGCCCACCAATCATTTTCGACATGGGAGGATTCCCGAGTGGCTAAAGGGGGCAGACTGTAAATCTGTTGTCTACGACTTCGATGGTTCGAATCCACCTCCTCCCACCAAAACAAGACGGCCCTACGGAGCCGTCTTTGTTTTTTG
>JBBQKF010000030.1:0-31217 GCA_038326615.1 Saccharofermentanales bacterium
GGTGCAATTAAACTCCCTCAACCATTTCCGGTGATTATTACAGAGAGGTCACACCTGTTCCCATTCCGAACACAGCAGTTAAGCTCTCTAGTGTCAACGATACCTGGCTGGTAACGGCCCGGGAAAATAGATCTTCGCCGGAATTAATCAAAGCCCTCAGCGCATTAGCTGAGGGCTTTGTTTCATTTTAAAAGCAAATCAATAAGAATTTGCAAAAAAGAACGTAACAATAAATATGCTTATAACATATATAAACATATATAAACATATATAAACATATAAGAATATGTAAACATATAAGAATATAAGAATATGTAAACATTTAAGATGCTAAGCATGATTCGATTGATAAAAGAACGATTTATTCTTTTTATAATTAACCAGATAATCTTCGGTGATGACTTAAGAAAATTTCAAGCGCCAGATTGTTGGTGTTTGGCGGTATTTGATGATTTCACCAACTTTTATGGAATATAACCATCCGCATTACTTTTGACACCTGAACCAAGAAGAGATAAGAATTTGAAAAAATCAAATATATACAATTGATAAGAAAAAAAGTAAGAAAAAAAAGTAAGAAAAAAAAGTAAGAAAAAAAATATAACGAAAAGCAAACAAAAAAGTTTTTAATTTTAATAAATAATGTTATAATTATCATCAAATCATTCATATTTCTAGGGATGGTTTTATCTTATAGTGTTTATTGCATGAGGAGGAGCCAAAGTGAAAATTCTTGTAGTTGATGATGAACATAATATTGTTGATATTCTTAAAGTCAATCTAGAGCGCGAGGGATATACTGTTATAGTTGCATATGACGGGGTTCAAGCACTTGAGATGGCACTTTCTCAGAAACCAGACTTAGTCCTATTAGATTGTATGCTCCCTAAGATGGATGGATTTGATGTTTGCCGTAAAATAAGGCAACAAATGAGCATACCGATACTAATGTTAACTGCAAAGTCAGAAGAAATAGATAAAGTTTTGGGACTTGAGCTTGGTGCAGACGATTATATAACAAAACCATTTAGCGTCAGAGAAGTGCTCGCAAGGGTAAAAGCGCAGCTGAGAAGAGTTACATTTCATGAAGCATCTCATGATGTCGCAACTAAAATACTGACATTTAACGATATAGAAATTGATACTGACAGATATGAATTAAAACTTGCTGGGAAGGTTATTGATCTTACATTAAGAGAATTTGAACTTGTTCTTTTTCTTGCACGTAACAAAGGTCAGATATTTTCGAGGGAAGCTTTACTTGAGAAAGTCTGGGGATACGAGTATTTCGGCGATGTTAGAACTGTGGATGTCACTATTAGAAGGACAAGAGAGAAACTCGAACCAGATCAACAAAATTATAAATACATATTAACTAAGCGCGGTGTAGGATATTATTTTGATTATAAATAATCTTAACTCTGCATTTTTTAAAATGAAGAGTTAAGACAAGAGTACTATACAAAAAGGCAATAAGAAAGGGAAGATATAAAATAGGAATCTAAAATTTTGACTTTAAATTTAAATGTATTTTTTATAAAATTTAAGTAAGTGTAAAAAAATACAAATAATCAATAATATATCGCAAATTTATTGCGTATTTAAAAGACAAATAATACTTTTACTCATTCTCTTTAAACAAATATTATTTGTCCCTTACTAGCCATTATCTCATGTATTAATGTCAAAATAAAATTTATTATATGGAAACTGTTTCTAGGAAGGATTGGATGCTATTTGCTGTCTATTATAGAAATTCTACATCAAATTAATATATCATTTTTAAAAGTGTTTGACCATCTCATCTTGACCATGAAGGAATGGCCCGGGTGGGTTGTTCTTATTTTTGGAGTTATGGCAGGTTTTTTTACTGGGTTTCTAATTAAAAAAATGAAAGACAAATATGCGCTCCAGAATGAGAAATCCCTTCTTAACGGCACGGTCGCTGAATTTCTTAACGAAAAGAACAAAGCTGAAGCGATCCTAATTGACTTAGATGTAGGTATTCTTGCATATAATAGCAACGGAGTTCTTATTAATTATAATCCGGCAGCATGTTTAATTCTTGATATAAAAGAACCGCCGGAGAATTTTAAAAAATTTCTTATGACGTATGGTAAGGATAACGGATTGCAGGCAAGCTATCTTCTTGGAACGGAAGTTGCTGCTGTTGTTTTTCAGAATAATGATAAAACAATCAGGATTCGTCTTAAAGAAGCTTTGCTTGACCAAGGTACGAAAGCTGCTAATATTGTTGTCATTCAGGATATTACTGAACAAGAAAACGAAGAGAAAAGAAGAAAAGAATTTGTTGCTAATGTGTCTCATGAACTCAAGACTCCTCTTACAACAATAAAAACTTATTCCGAATCGCTTCTTGAATGGGGAATAAAAGAAAAAAATAAAGAGTCTATCAGGAAAGATATTTTCAGAATTCATGAAGATGCTGTCAGAATGGGAACACTTGTCGAAAATCTATTGCTGTTATCAAGCATAGACAGCAAGGGCATGCGGCCTAAAATGGACCAATATAATCTTGTTCCGATTATTAAAGGTGTAATAGACAGATTGCAGATACAGGCAGAAGAAAAAAACATTGAACTTACATGTTATACTTTAGCAAAAATACCTTGGGTTTTTATTGACAAAACTGGTGTAGAAAGAATAGTCATTAATATAATCAGTAATGCAATTAAATACACTGACCAGAATGGTAAGGTATCAGTTTATCTAGGGCTTTTATCTGAAGATGTTTATGTGAAAGTCTCAGACACTGGTTTTGGAATCGAAAAGGACAAGCTACCATTTATATTCAACCGTTTTTACCGGGTTGATATGACCGGATCTCGCATGTACGGTGGAACAGGGCTTGGTTTATCAATCGCAAAGGAACTTGCAGAACTTCATGGGGGTGATATAACTGTTAAGAGTATTCTTGGCAAGGGAACAGATTTTATTATAAGAATTCCGTGCGCACGAAAAGTATTTGAAGATGCCATATGTGCACTTACAATAAACACTGCAGGGTCAAACATATTGTACAGGATGGCCTGCGAACCTGTAATGTCTAAGGCAAATCAATTGGGTATTAGACCTGAACAATTGCAACTATTAACGAAAAATCAAATAGAAGAATTGGCAGTTAAAACCGTTTATGTTGATGAATGGGATTCTATGGAATAATCTATCAATAGCGCAAAAATTGTGGTAAAATGTACACGGTTGTTTTTTATAATGAATATTGATTTTAAAAGAAATGGATTGGAAAAAGGATTGGCAAGTTATTTAATCAGAGGAGAAAAAAAGTTAACAGGAGAGGTTTTGGTCAGCGGCTCAAAAAATGCGGCGCTCGGAATAATTGCAGCAGCAATGCTTCTTGACGGACCTTGTACAATTGAGAATGTTCCGGATATTGCGGATGTTAATATCCTTATCGAAATATGTAAATCATTAGGTGCTCAAATCACACATGACAATAATGGATCGATAATTGTTGATCCGACATGTATTTTCACGCATGATGCTGCTCACGAAAAAGCACGAAATATTCGAGCTTCTTACTACTTCATGGGAGCATTACTTGGAAAATTTAGGAAGGCAATTCTCTTTATGCCAGGTGGCTGTGACTTTGGAACAAGACCTATAGATCAGCACCTTAAGGGCTTTGCCGCTCTTGGTGTAAGATACAACATTGAATTTGGCAAAATTAATCTTGAGGCAGATAAGCTAGTTGGCGAGCACGTTTATTTAGATGTTGTCAGTGTTGGCGCAACAATTAATCTAATAATTGCGGCAACTAAAGCTGAAGGTGTAACTTTAATAGAAAATGCTGCTAGAGAACCACACATTGTTGACCTTGCAAACTTCCTTAACACTATGGGTGCAAACATTAAAGGAGCTGGAACTGATGTTATAAAAATCACAGGAGTTAACACTCTTCCTGCAAACAAAACATATGCAGTAATTCCAGATCAGATTGAAGCTGGGACTTTTATGATAGCCGCAGCAGCAACAAAAGGTGATATAACAGTACGAAATATAATTCCAAGACATATGGAACCACTTTCTGCAAAAATGGAAGAAATGGGCGTTCATATAGATTCAGGGGATGATTGGATTAGAGTATATACTGATATTGGTCAGAATCTTCATCCTACTAATTTTAAGACCATGCCTTATCCTGGTTTTCCAACAGATCTTCAGCCACAAGCAACAGTTTTACTATGCCTCGCAAAGGGTACTAGCAAAATGAATGAGAATGTATGGGACAATCGATTTCAATATGTCGACGACCTAAAAATGATGGGAGCAGATATAATGGTTGAAGGTCGTGTGGCATTAATTCAAGCAACCGGAAATCTTACAGGCGCTAAAGTTGTAGCAAGAGATCTTCGCGCCGGAGCTGCAATGGTAATTGCAGGGTTATCAGCGGAGGGCGCAACTGAAGTTTGTGATATAAGAGTAATCGAACGAGGTTACGAAAATTTCGTTTACAAACTGCGTTCACTTGGCGCAGATATTTCAAAGATTGAGAATTAGAAATGTTGAAGACATGTGCACTTTATAGCGGCAGTAGTGGTAATTCTATTTTTATTTCAAGCAAAGAAAAGGCTGAAAATTTTTACGTTGGCGGTTCTTCTTGTAAAGTTTCGGGAGGAGCATGCTTGCTTGTTGACATTGGAGTCAATGGAAAAGCAATTGAAATTGCTATGAAGGAAATTGATGAATCACCTAGCGAAATTGATGGAATACTTGTCACACACGAACATGTTGATCATGTAAGAGGGGTAGGGGTCATAATGCGTCGATATAACATCCCATTATTTGTTAATGAAGCTACATGGCGAAAAATGCTTTCGGCGGGAATCGGCTCAATAGATCCAAAACTCGTCAATATAATCAAGAGTGGTGATTCGTTTTCAATTAAAGACTTACAGATACAAAGCTTTGCAACACCTCATGACGCAGTGGAATCGGTCGGGTTCAGGATAATTGCAGACAACAAAAGCATTTCGGTTTTTACAGATATCGGAGAAATTAATAATCAGATTATTGATTCCGTTAGTGGAAGCGATATAATTTTTATAGAATCAAATTATGATTATGACATGTTGTGGGGTGGTGAATATCCCTGGCATTTAAAAAAGCGAATAAATGGCGCAAAAGGTCATCTTTCGAACAATGATTGTGCAAAAACGATTGGGCATCTTTTGTCAAAAGGAACTAGTCGATTCATATTATCTCATTTAAGTAAAGAGAACAATTCTCCTGAAATTGCATTAAAAACAACTATCGATTTTCTTTTAGATGCGGGCGCGACAATTGATAAAGATTTTATTTTGCAGGTTGCAAAAAGAAGCAGCATTAGTGTTCCATGGGTTTTGTAATTTAAATTTTGTGGCTCATTATTTGAAAAAATTACAATTTGTCAACGTATTATTAAAGAGCAAAAAACTTACAAATAATCAAATATTAAAAAACTTAATAACTAAAACACAACAAGACCATAGTGTTTACTCAGTATAACCAGATATTCTTGATTATATAAAGCAAGAATGTACTATAATTACCCAAATTGACATTGTAGAAATAGTTATTTCTCCATTGTTTCAATAGAATAATGGATTTGTTACTTACTGAGTAAACGCAATAATCATAAAATACAATGTGAAATAATTAAATGGAGTTAAACAAATAATGAAAATTACAATTCTTGCGGTTGGGAAAATTAAGGATGATTGGCTTAAAGAAGGAATTGCTGAATATACAAAAAGAATTTCTAAGTACTGTGAAATCGAAATTATTCAGGTAGCCGATGCAGGAGAAGGGGATCTTATTGAAAAAGCAATTTCTGACGAGAACGACCGTCTACTTTCTAAAATTAAAGAAAATGATTACGTTATAGCGCTTGATTTGCATGGAGAAATGCTAGACTCAGTTTCATTTTCAAAAAAGTTGATTCAGTGGATCGAATTAGGAGGAGCAAGGATTAAATTTGTTATTGCCGGCTCAAATGGATATGGAGAGCAGGTTATTCAAAGAGCAAATCAAAAAATTTGCCTGTCGAAACTAACATTTACCCATCAAATGACGAGACTAATTCTGTTGGAACAGATTTTCCGTTCCTTCAAAATATTAAAAGGGGAAAAATATCACAAATAGATTAGAAAAATTTGCATTCTCATTAAATAAAGAGTAAAAGTAAAAAGTAATAAAGAAAAATCGGAGAAAAAATTAAAATGAGCATAGTTACAGTTGAACAGGTATCACATTCTTTTGGTGGAAGACAAATTCTCGAGAACGCATCATTTCGATTGCTAAATGGAGAGCATGTTGCTTTAATAGGAGCAAACGGAGAAGGCAAATCAACATTTTTAAATATTCTAATAGGAAAACTTATTCCTGAAAATGGAAAAGTATCGTGGTGTAATCGAATTACTATTGGGTATATCGATCAGTTTTTAATACTTGAAATGGGTAAAACAATTCGTGAAATCCTTCAAGGTGCATTCCAGTATCTTTTTGATTTAGAAAAGGAAATGCTGGACATATATTCAAAGATGGGCGAAGTAAATGAATCAGAACTTGAATCCATGATGGAAGATGTTGGGGACATCAGCACAATGCTTGAAATGAATGGCTTTTACCATATTGATTCAAAAATTGAGGAAATTGCAAGCGGACTTGGACTTGCAGACATTGGACTCGAACGTGATGTCAGCGAACTCAGTGGAGGACAAAGAGCAAAGGTTCTTTTAACGAAACTACTTTTGCAAAACCCAATGATTCTGATTCTTGACGAACCTACAAACTTTCTTGATGATTCACATATATTGTGGCTTAAAAATTATCTCAAAAACTATAACAATGCTTTCATTCTTGTGTCACATGATATTCCGTTTTTAAGTGAAGTTGCAAATGTTATATTTAATATCGAAAACACCAAATTGACCAGGTATTCTGGCGACTATGAGTTTTTCCTTAAGATGGCAGACCAGAAAAAGATACAGATTGAAGCTGCATATCAAAAACAACAAAAAGAGATTGATAGACTAGAAGATTTTATAGCACGAAACAAGGCAAGAGTTTCGACGAGCAACATGGCGAAAAGTCGTCAGAAGAAGCTCGACAAAATGGATATAATCGAATTATCCCGCGAAAAACCAAAACCAAATTTTCAATTTAGTGAAGCTAGGACTCCTGGAAAAGTTCTTTTTAAAGGGAATGAATTGATAATCGGTTACGATTCTCCGCTAACGAGAAAAGTAAAATTTGACCTAGAGCGTGGTAAAAAGATTGTAATAAAGGGTGTAAATGGCATAGGCAAAACAACGCTTTTAAAAACCATACTTGGCGAACTTAAACCTTTTTCGGGTGAAATTGAAAGAGACTCATTTCTTGTGCCTGGATATTATGCGCAGGAAGACTCATGCACCAGCAGGAAAACTCCTATGGAGGAAATCTGGGACGATAATCCTTCACTTAGTAACGGTGAAGTTCGTTCAGCGCTTGCAAAATGTGGACTGACTTATGAGCATCTTACAAGCCAGATGCAGGTTTTAAGCGGCGGAGAATGTGTTAAGGTGAGGTTATGTAATCTCATGCAAAAGCAATTTAATTGCCTTCTTCTTGATGAACCGACGAACCACTTAGATATTGATGCAAAAGAAGAACTTAAAAGAGCGCTTGTTGCGTTTAAAGGCGCTATTATTTTAGTGTGTCATGAACCTGAATTTTATTCAGAATGGGTTGATGATGTCTGGAATATTCAGGATTGGGCGAATTAATGTTTTTTGGATAGATTTACAATTCAATTTAAATTTCTGAGCAAGAGTGCCATATTAAAACTATAAATGAAATATTAACCAAATATAAATAAAATTATAAATGATTATTTCGTTTACCAAAACTTATTAAAATTATGATTAAAATTTGGAAGAATAAAATCCATAACTAAATTTCATAAAAAAAACTAATAATAGTTAACAGTTTTAGTCAATTAGTAGTATTTTTGTTATTAGCCCACAAAATGCCAAATAGGGGTTGTTTTTTCTTTCGTCAATAGTTAAAATACGCAAATGGACTGTTTGCTAATTTGTGTTTACTACTTATAAAAGTTTGTAAAACAAGAGCATCGGAACAATACTAATTGAATGATTATATCTGAGTCTTTACTGGCAATGAGGATTGTCACAAAGCAGGAGATGTGAGCAGGAAGAGAAGTTTTTATGAAAATATTTATAATAGTGTACAATTGCAGAAGTGATTTCCGCATATGGTTCGCCTGCAAGAAATTGTTTATGGTTCCCTCATTTTTCGAAATGGAGGAATTTATTTATGCCTAAAAATAATTTTAAGGAACCTCCTATTACTAACAATAGCAATAGCAATAGCAATAGCAAGAGCAAGAGCAATAGCAAGAGCAATAGCAATAGCAAGAGCAAGAGCGATAGCAAGAGCAAGAGCAAGAGCGATAGCAAGAGCGATAGCAATAGCAATAGAAGTAGCAATAGCAATAGCAATAGAAGTAGCAATAGCAAAATCAAAAACAAAAGTAAACGCATAAGCAGATTGACCAGCGTGCCTATTCCGAAACAAGGAGATGGCATAGAAAGTGAATCTGTTTATAAATTTGTAAGCAAGCCTTTCGCCTGGTGGTGGGCTTTAATAGAGCCTGTTAGAGTTCAATATATTATTGCTTTTGTTTTAACTGCAATTGCGACTTCAATGATAACAATTGGAGCTACAATAACAGGCCGATTCGTCGATGATGTTTATGGTAAAGGTGACCATACAAAAATCGTTTTATACTGTTCAATTCTTATTGCTGTACCAGTTATAAGATCCCTTATCGGGCTTGTTTATAGGTATATTTTTGAGGTTTCCTCGCATGATTTGCTTTTACGCCTTAGAGGTGGTCTATATCGACATCTTCAGAATCAGGACGACTCTTTTTATGATAAAACTAGTGTTGGCGACATAATGACAAGGATGACCGGCGATCTTGATATGATAAGGCACTTCACAGCTTATGTTCTTATGGCATCTTTTGAACAATTCATTGTGTTTACCGTCGGAACACTTTACATTTTCTCTATTAATTGGATTCTTGCTTTGACAGCAATAGCATTTTCTCCATTTATAATTATCCTTACAACAAAATTCAGCAAAGAAATTCGTCCAGTTTGGGATAACGTTCGTAAACAGTTTTCATCTTTAAATGCAGTTGTTCAGCAAAACATAAGAGGAAACCGTGTGGTAAAAGCATTTGTCAGAGCTGACTATGAAACAGAAAAATTTGAAACGCAAAACGACGGGTATCGCAATATTGTTCTTAAAAGTGTTGATGTTTGGGTAAAATATATTCCGGCACTTGATGGCCTTGCAAATTTTCTTACAATTCCTGTTATTCTTATTGGCGGTATTCTCGTTATTAAAAATCAAATGACACTAGGTGGACTTGTTGCATTCAACGGACTTCTGTTTGTGATAAGCAATCCGATGCGTATGGTGGGAGGCCTTGTGAATGAAGTTCAGAGATTTGCCGCTTCAGCAGATAAGGTAATTGACCTTCTAATGCAAAAACCTGATGTTTCTTCAATTGATAATAGTATAGATAAAAATCAGTTTAACGAAGAAAAGTCAGTAGAATTTCGAAACGTATCATTTCAATATTTTTCCAATAAAACTGAAAAAGATAATAGTCAAAATGAAAACTCAGAAAGCCTTAAGAACATTTCGTTTACCACACTAAAAGGTCAAACAACGGGGATTATCGGAGCAACCGGTAGTGGCAAATCAACGTTAACTCAGCTGATTATGCGTTTTCATGATGCTACAAAAGGTGAAATCATTATAAATGGCAAAAAAGTAAAAGATTACTCTTTGCAGGATTTAAGAAGTCACATAGGAATTGTAATGCAGGATGTTTTTCTTTTTTCAGACACAATAGAGGGGAATATTGCTTATGGCAATAGTGATGCAACGATTGAAGATGTTGTTAGGGCTGCAAAAATTGCAAGAGCGGACGAGTTTATAAGGAAAATGCCAGAGGGCTATGACACAATTGTTGGTGAGCGTGGAGTTGGATTGTCGGGAGGGCAGAGGCAAAGAATTGCGCTTGCGAGAGCATTATGTGTAAATCCAAGTATTTTAATCCTTGATGATACAACATCAGCAATTGATATGGAAACAGAGTTTGAAATTCAGCAAGGGCTCGGTGAATTTTTCAGTGACAAAACGGTTTTTGTTGTGGCACACAGAATCTCCTCAGTCAGAAAAGCTGATCAAATACTCGTTTTGGATAAAGGCGAAATTGCAGAGCGTGGAAACCACGAAGACCTTCTGGCACTAAAAGGTATTTATTATGATGTTTACATGACACAATCCGGATTACTTTTTGATCAAGAAAATCAGTCGTCTGAAAGTCTTAATAATCAAGAGGATACTTACTTTAACAGTTTAGGAATATACCCAGAATTGTCACACAATGAATCAGATGCGATTACAAATTTTTCGCAAAGTGGGGTGGAAGTTCATGGCTAGAAATAAATATGATGTAGATGAAGACTTGGACACACCATTTAACTTTTCACAGGTAAAAAGAATTACTACTTACATGAAACCGTACCTTAAAAAAATCTTTGCAGGATTAAGTGTAATGATTATATCAAGTGCACTTAGCCTTTTGTCACCAATAATACTTATGGTAGTAATAAATACTTATATTCCTAATAAGGATATTAATGGAATATTAATGATGTCAGGAATTTATACCGGCATTGTTATTGTCTGTGCTATTATGCTTGCAATACGTGCCAAAATAATAAATAAAGTTGGTCAGGGAATTATTCATGATATCAGACTGGATATGTTCAGACACCTCGAAAAACTGCCATTTTCATATTTTGACGACCGGCCGCATGGCAAAATATTAGTAAGAATTGTTAATTATGTAAACAATATAAGCGACCTTTTGTCAAATGGGGTTGTAAATGTAATTGTTGAGCTTATAAGTCTTTTTATAATACTAGGATATATGTTAATTATTAGTCCTAAACTTACATTGTTTGCACTTGCAGGCATTCCTCTTCTGCTTGCAGGACTTTGGTTGCTTAAAGGGATTCAAAGAAGAACACAACAGACGCTTAGCAGAAAAATGTCAAATATTAACGCATATACTCAAGAAAGCGTTATCGGCATGAAAGTGACGCAGGCATTTGTAAGAGAAGAAGAAAACAGAAATATTTTCCACAAACTTGCATTGGAATACAGACGTGCATGGCTTAAATCTGTTATGCTCGCAATTGTGATGTGGCCTTACATTGAGACAATAACAAACGGGTCAGTTGCCGTTTTATATCTTGCAGGTGCAACATGGCTGACTTCTTCTAGCGGTGAAATGGTTTCTGTTGGCGTTGTAATTGCCTTTGCCGGATATATCTGGAGATTCTGGGGACCAATCAACACTCTATCGACCTTTTATACTCAAATTTTGAATTCTGCTGCATATATCGAAAGAATATTCGAGTTTCTTGATGAGCCTGTGATAATAGAAAATGAAGAAGGTGCATCTGTGATGCCTTTAATTAAGGGTGATATTGAATTTAAGGATGTGACTTTCTGGTATGAGGAAGGGCTTCCTATTCTCGAAAACATCTCATTCAAAATTAATTCGGGGGATTCAATTGCGTTTGTTGGACCAACAGGTGCAGGGAAATCAACGATTGTTAATCTTATTAGTCGTTTTTATGACATTCAACGCGGTGAAATTCTTATAGATGGAATATCAATACACCATGTCACGCTCGACTCGCTAAGAAAACAAATGGGAATTATGCTTCAGGATCCATTTCTTTTTCCTGGCACTATTATCGAAAATATTCGTTATGGTAAACTTGATGCCACTGATGATGAATGTATTGAGGCTGCTAAATCAGTTTGTGCAGATGAATTTATTATGAAATTCCCTAATGGTTATCAAACAGCTATTAATGAGCAAGGTTCGGGCGTATCAGCCGGAGAAAAGCAACTTATTTCATTTGCAAGAGTTCTGTTATCTGACCCAAGAATATTAATTCTTGATGAAGCAACTGCGAGCATAGATACGCAAACTGAACAAGCACTGCAAAAGGGATTGAATAAATTACTAGAAGGGCGAACTTCTTTCATAATTGCTCATCGATTGTCTACAATCCGAACTGTCACAAAAATAATGTATATTGCGGATAAAACGATTCTCGAAAGTGGCTCGCATTACGATCTTGTTCTATCAGAAGGCAAGTATAATGTGCTTTATCAGAGCCAGTTTAATGCGTTTGTTTAAAGATGCATAAATTGGACAATCATCTCGATTTTTGATATTGGATAATGACACCTACTGACATAAGTAAACAAGACGGAGCTCTTGTTTGCAATCGCCACTACGGACGCGTATTTGTATAATGTAGTGGGACACAATCATACTATGCTGACAGGTACATTATAAAGCAAAAGCAAATGAAATTGGAAAAATCAAAAGGTGTGGACATTCTAACTATGTCAACCTTGCTGGAGGTATTTGTGTGTGGGATGAGGTTAAATTTGATTGGAGAAATAGAATTAGAAAAATTAGAAAAATATATATTAGAAAAATTAGAAAAACATATTGACAAAAAGTATTTTATGAGATATCTTATAGACAAGAGCACGAGCACGTAAATAAAATTGCCAAATGCATTAGACCAATAAAGTATAAAAGAATCGCAATAAAACACATTTTAATCACCTCAAATAAACTAATTGAATAAGGAAAACAATATATTACAAACAGTTGATAGCCTTTAAATTATTATTGAACCATGATATTTAATCTATTATTAAGAAAATGCATCTGTAAAAATATTTGTCTTAAATGGAGAAGATTATGAGAGTAACAATAAAAAAAATTGCTGAGGTTGCTAAAGTATCAAGAGGTACAGTCGATAAAGTTCTGAATAATAGGCCTGGAGTAAGCAAGGAAGTACATGATCGCGTTGAGAAAATTGTGATAGCGCTTGAATACAAGCCAAATATGCTTGCAAAGGCACTATCTAACCAGAAAAGACCAATAGTTATAGCTGTAATAATTCCACCAAACGAAAATCCTTATTACGATGAAATATTAAATGGAATTAATAAAGCCTGTGAAGAATTGTCAGATTTTGCAATTAAAATTAATATTGAAGTAATGAAAAGTATAAACGAAGAAGAGCAGTCAATTGTAATTGATTCCTTAGTATCTAAGAACGTTTCTGCCATTGCGCTGGTGCCCATTGATTGTGACCTTATAAGAAAAACAATAGACAATGCTGTAGATAAAAATATTCCAGTTATCACTTTTATTTCGGATCTTATTAACAGTAAAAGATTATGTTTTATTGGTCATGATTTAATAAATGGGGGTAGAGTTGCAGGTGAGCTTATGGGAAAGCTATTAGATGGGGTCGGTAACATCGCAATTTTAACAGGATCAACAAACATATTAGCACATAATCAAAGAATCGAAGGGTTTAAAAGTGTGTTATTTGATAGGTTTAAAAATCTTGAAGTCGTTGAAATATTGGAAGATAAGGATAATGATATTATATCATTTGAGAAGACTCTATTATTGGTTGAAAAATTTGAGAATTTATCAGGAATATTCATTACAGGTGGTGGAGTGGCAGGAGTAGGCAAAGCCCTCAAAATTGCTAAAGTTGATAAGAGAATTAGAGTTATATCTTTCGACCTTGTCCCAGAAACAATAAAGCTTGTTAAAGAAGGCATAATTGATTTTACAATTGGACAGGACCCTTTTTTTCAGGGATATAAATTAATAAAAGTCATTAGTGATTATCTTTTGAGTGGTAAAAATCCTGACAATGAAAAATTTCTAACAAAAGTAGACATTAGAGTAAGAGAAAATATAGACTAAAATTGCTAATATGAAAAGTTGTTTATTATTTTAACTTTAAAGTGTACGGGCTCGTAACAAATATCAAACAAATACATTAAAAAGGAGGTAAAAAATGAATTCGAGAGAAAGACTGAAAAAAACGTTAAATCATGAAAACCCAGGTGATGTTGTTGTTGATATGGGCAGTACTTTAGTTACGGGAATCTCTGCAAGCGCTCTATCGAAATTAAGAAGAAAGCTAGGGCTTGAGGAAAGATTGGTTAAGGTACATGAACCATTCCAGGTGCTTGGTGAAGTCGAAGATGATGTAAGAAAAGAATTGGGGATTGATGTTGTGTCAATATGTTCTCCTTTCAATATGTTTGGTTTTAAAAATGAAAAATGGAAACCATGGATTCTTACTGATGGAACAAAAGTGCAAATTGGTGAAAAATTTGCAGTTAAGATTATGGATGATGGTAACACATACTTTTATCCGAATGGCAACCTAAATGGTAAGCCAAGTGCAAAAATGCCTAAAGGTGGATTTTATTTTGATAATATCGTTCGCCAGGAACCGATAATTGAAGATAACCTTAATGCAAGAACGGATTTTGTAGAAGACTATAAAATATTTTCTGATGATTCGTTAAAATATATTGAAGATCAAGCAAACTACTATTTTTATAATACTAATTATGGACTGAATGGTGGTAATTTTTTGGCTGGATTTGGAGATTTTGCTCCTCTTTCAGGTCCAGGACTAGGCAATCCTAAAGGAATTAGAGACGCTGAAGAATGGCTTGTAGCACACTATACTTTGCCCAATTATATTAAAGAGGTGTATGATTTCCAATCTGAGATTGCAATTAAAAATCTAGAATTGTATAAACAGGCAGTAGGAGACAAAATTGATGTGATACAAGTTAGTGGAACAGACTTTGGAACTCAGCGAGCAGAATTCATTTCGCCGGATTTGTATAGAGAGTTTTATAAACCATATCATAGAAAAATAAATGACTGGGTTCATAATAACACTAATTGGAAAACTTTTTATCACACATGTGGTTCTGTTGTTAATTTATTAGATGATTTTGTCGACAGTGGCATGGACATAATGAATCCTGTTCAATGTTCCGCTAGCGGAATGGATCCTAAATTTTTAAAAGATAAATATGGCAAGCGTTTAACCTTTTGGGGTGGAGGAATTGATACGCAAAAAACGCTACCATTTGGAACACCAGATGAGGTAAGAAATGAAACACTTGAAAGATTAAAAATCTTTGCTCCCGGTGGGGGATTTGTTTTTAATACAATTCATAATATTCAACACTCAACGACTGTTGAGAACATAATCGCAATGTTTGACGCTATCAAGGAATTTAATAAAAATTCAAAACAATCGGAAATATGATAATTAGATTGACTTACTAGTTTATCAAACAATTTAACAATAGAATTATAGGAGGAAATTTACATGGAAAAACTTACATCCAGAGAACGGTTTAGAAAAACAATTAATCACCAAGAACCTGACAGGGTGCCTATAGATATAGGGCAGGACATGCATAATGGAATTCATGACATAGCATATAAAAATTTATTGAAGTATCTTGGGGAAGACGATGAAATAATCCTATATGATCAAATGCAGCACCTTGCAGTATGTAAAGAAAGCATCCTTGAAAGATTGCATGGAGATACAAGATATATTTTTGCAAACCCCCCTAGCAATTGGAAACTAGAAATTGACAACGACAAATGCTGGGTGGATGAATGGGGTGTTACAAGAAAAAATGTAGGACTTTATGATGATAACTGGAAACGTCCATTAGAAGATTGCACATTAGAGGATGTAAAGAATTACAAATTACCAGATCCAACTGATGAAGCTAGATTTTTGGGCTTAAATAAGAAAGCAATAAATCTATATAATAATACAGACTATGCACTTATTGGAGCTAACGCGGCATCTTTGTTTTTTCTTTCTTCTGAACTTACAGGCTTTCAAAATTATATGGAAATGCTTATGACGGATCAATTGGTTGTTGAAAATTTAGCGGATAAAATACTCGAGTGGCAAATTAGCTTTTTTGATAAATATCTTGATGCTATTGGTGACCAAATAGAGATGGTATGGATGGGTGACGACTGGGGAACTCAGAGTGCACCCATTATGAATCCAAAACTATTTAGAGAAATATATGTTAGAAGATATAAAATATTTACTGATTTTATTCATTCTAAAAACAAAAATGTCAAGATTGCTTTACACACCTGTGGATCAGTTTTATGGGCAATGGAAGATTTTTACAATGCCGGTATAGATGTCATTCATCCTTTGCAAGCAACAGCAACTGATATGGGAAATCCGGAAAATCTAAAGAAAATGTATGGCGATAAATTAGTATTCTATTCAAACCTTTCAAATCAGAGAATAATACCGTATGGAACTCCTGAAGAAGTAAAACAGGATGTTTTAACAAAGATAAAATATTTAGCACCAGGCGGAGGTTACATTATATCAGGAGGGCATAACATCCAAGCAGATGTTCCTCCTCAAAATATAATTTCACTATTTGATACAGCTTATGAATTTGGGGAATATCCTATAAACATCAAGTAAGACATAACTGTTATTTATAGAAGTATAAATGTAATGAAAGGAGAAATTTGATGTCAAAACATAACATTTCGAGGATAAGAAAAAATGCTATTTCAAAAATTTCTGGTGTTAATGAGTTACCAATTTTATTTGCACTATTTGTTTTATGTTTAGCATTATCCTTTTTAAGTCCATATTTTTTAACAGTTGATAATGTCTTTAATGTTCTTAGGCAAATTTCAATTATAGGCATTTTAGCAGTTGGACAAGCATTTATTATTATCACGGGAGGAATTGATCTTTCTATTGGCAATGTTTTGGGGTTAACAGGAGTATTAGCTGCAATTTTTATCAGTATAGGAATTTCACCGTTTTTTGTTTTCATTTTGGTAATTTTATGTGGTTGTTTGATTTCCTCCATTAATGGAATATTAGTAACAAAAGTCAGAATAAACCCATTTATAGCTACATTAGGGATGATGAGTATTGCTAGAGGGGTTGCATTATTAATTACTGGCGGACTACCTAAAACAATGGGGGAGAGTTCCTTGAATTTTTTGGGTGGAGGTTATATTGGTGTTGTACCGGTACCAGTAATTATTATGTTTATTGTTGTTATTTCTGGTTATATATTTGCGACAAAAACTCTTATAGGCAGAAACATTTTTGCTGTTGGTAGCAATGAACGCGCAGCAAAATTATCAGGAATTAGAGTTAATAAGACGAAAATGATTACGTACATTATTATGGGGGGACTATGCGGAATAGGAGGCATGATTCTTGCAGGAACCTTGAAATCAGCTGAGCCAAATGCAGGTAGTAATTATGCACTAGACGTTGTAGCCGCAGTTGTTATTGGCGGAACAAGCCTATCGGGGGGAGAAGGATCCATAATTGGTGTTTTAATAGGAGCAGCTATTATGGGGGTAATGAGGAATGGTTTTGTGTTACTGGGGGTATCTGCTTATTGGCAAATAGTTTCCATAGGTATAGTTATCATTGCAGCCGTTGCGATTGATAGCTTAAAGAGAAAAGTAGATTAAAATGTGATGCCATATAGCGCTTATTGTATTATATATTAATCTATTAAATATATCAGGAAAGGGTAAAGTAACTTGTTATTTAATCGAAAAAATTTAATTTTTAGGAGGAGTTTTTATGAAAAAAACAGTTTCAATTATTTGTATGGTTTTATCAATGGTGCTAATTTTTACCGCATGTAACAATACCATTAAGACTAGCAGTACAGAATCTTCATCACAAACAGCAAGCGTTCCCAATATTGAACTGCCTAAGGGTGGTCATGTAGAAGCAGTTAAAAAAATGCCTGAAAAGCCAATAAGAATTGCATTCCTTTCATTTGCATCCAATCCTTTTTGGTTTCCGATAAGAGACGGAGCTAATGCAGCAAACGAATACTTAAAAAATTTCAATTGCACCGTTGATTATATAGTTATTAGTGATACTTTGTCGGCTGAACAAGTTGTTGCATCTATGGAAACATCTATAACAAAAAAATATGATGCAATTGCTGTTGTGCCCATATTTGATGGCACAGAGACTGTGATAAACAAAGCTGTTGCAGCTGGGATTCCGGTCATGACATATTGTGCTGAAGGAACTAAAAAAAGCAACAGACTAGCATTTATGGGACAAGATGGCAAAGCAGCTGGTGAACTTGCTGGAACATATATTGAAAAATATACAGATGGCAAGGGGAAAATTGGAGTTATAACCGGAAATTTCGGAGCCGCTATTCATAATGCTCGAATGAATGGGGCAATAGATTATCTAAAACAAAAAGCACCTGGCATAACCGTTGTTGGAAAATACGAGAATAACGATTCTGCAGAAACAGCATACTCTTTAACAAAAGATATGCTAACTGCAAACCCTGACATAAAACTCATTTATGTCACTGCAGGAGGACCTACTGGAGCTGCAAAGGCAATACAGGACTTAAAACTTACAGGTAAAGTAGCAGTAGTTGCATATGACAATATACCAGAAAACTTAGTATATGTTAGAAGTGGCGAAATTGTTGCTTGTCTTGATCAAGACCCTTTTGGACAAGGATTTGATTCATCTGTTCTTCTTTACAATTATGTTGTGTCTGGACAAAAACCCGTAAGTGAATTTATTGCTGTTAAAGTAGGAGTTGCTACGCCAGAGAATGTTAATGAAATGTATCCCAAATAATAAAAAACAATAATACTAGTTTTTATGAATAAAAGAATGCAGTTAAGAACTTTATCAGGAATAGAAATTATTACTTCTATTCCTGATAACATAAATTGCATTGGAGGTTAAAAAATTGGATAAGGATGTTTTGCTTAGTATTAGAAGAATATCAAAAGAATTTCCCGGTGTTAAAGCATTAAATAATGTTAGTTTTGATATTAGGCGTGGTGAAGTTCATGCCGTAGTTGGAGAAAATGGAGCGGGTAAATCAACTCTGATGAATATTTTATCAGGATTATATCAACCCGCTACAGGCGTAATAGTGTTTGAAGATAAGGTTTTGAACATACGCGATCCGAAGCAAAGCCAGGATGTCGGAATTTCTATGATTCATCAAGAATTATCATTGGCAAATCATTTATCAGTTATGGAAAATATTTATTTAGGGAAGATGAAAAGAAATTCCTTTGGGTTTATTAATTATAAGCAAGTATATAAAATGTGCCAACAGCAACTTGATTGTATTGGCCAGCTTGACATCTTGCCTGATATGTTGGTAAAGGATTTAAGTGTCTCACAAATGCAATTAGTTGAAATTGCAAAAGCACTTTCAATAAAATCAAAACTTATTATTATGGATGAACCAACATCGTCAATAACTGCAAAAGAAACAGAGATGCTTTTTTCAATTATAAGGAGTCTAAAGGAAAAAGGTGTATCGATATTGTATATTTCACATCGGTTCGAGGAGATCTTTGGGATATCTGATAGAGTTACTGTTTTGAGAGATGGTAACCATATAATAACAGATTTAATAAGCAAGATAACACCTAAAGAATTAGTATCCTATATGGTGGGAAGAGAATTTAATAATTTATTTCACAGGGACTATAAAAATGTAAGTGTTGATGAAAAACCTATTCTGGAAGCCAAAAACCTCGGTTGTGAGAAGAAAATTAGCAATATAAATTTCAAATTATTTAAAGGCGAAATATTAGCTATAACAGGATTAGTTGGTTCAGGTAGAACCGAAGTGCTCCAATGTATTTTTGGCCTATTAAAAAACACCCATGGTGAAATTATTTTTGAAGGAGTGCCAATAAAAATAAAGTCGCCAATTGAAGCAATTCAATTGGGAATTGGGATGGTCCCTGAAGGACGTAAATTGAATGGCTTGTTTCTTGGTATGAATATCAGAGAAAATATTACGATTGCAAATCTACCACGTATTTGCAAATTTAATTTTATTAAAAGAAACATAGAAAAACTTGAGGCAGAAAAATATATAAAAGAATTAAAAATAAAAACTGTAAATTCAGAGCAAAAAATTAAATATTTAAGTGGTGGAAACCAACAAAAAGCAATTATCTCGAGATGGTTATCTACCAAACCTAAAGTTCTATTTCTTGATGAGCCTACGCATGGTGTCGATGTTGCAGCAAAAGCTGAAATTTATGAAATAATCAATAACTTGGCAAACGAAGGAGTAAGTATTGTTTTAGTTTCATCAGAATTACCGGAAGTTCTTACATTGGCTGATAAAATTATTGTAATGCACAATGGGTGCATTACAGGTAATATACTGCATGCACAAGCCACACAGTCACTTATAATGGAGTATGCTACTAACCAGTTTGTATGTGTTACTAATTAGTATGTAAGGTAGGTGGAGAAAATGGCATATATTTGGAATAAAGAATATACGAAAAGCGATTTATTGCAGAGAATAGGGGATATAACTCAGATAGCTGGAACAAAATCTTATGTTTTAAATGACGGAAAGGCCTTTGGGGTTAGAGGGATTGATGTTAAAACTGGCTCAGGCCTAGAGTTTACAATTATACCTGACAGATGTATGGATATTGCATGGGCTAGTTATAACGGAAAAGCTTTGTCTTTACTATCGAAAAATGGCATTGTATCAAGTAAATATTATGAACCGGAAGAAAATGGTTGGTTTAGATCATTCTTTGCTGGTCTTCTAACAACATGTGGTTTATCTAATACTGGCGCATATTGTGAAGTTGATGGTGAAAAATTTGGATTACACGGCAGGATATCAAATACTCCGGCTGAAAAGGTAAACATTAATGAATATTGGTTAAATGATGATTTTTTTATTGAAGTTAGTGGCAAAATGAGAGAAACTAATTTCTATGGTGAAAACCTTTTATTAACGAGGACAATAAAAACTAAGCTGGGTGATAGCAAACTTATTATAGAAGATTATGTCGAAAATCTCGGATATTCAGAGGTTCCACTATCCATTCTTTACCACTTTAACCTCGGGTTTCCTGTCGTTGATGAGTCCTCAGAATTAATCATAAACAGTAGCAGTATTGAATCATATGACCAAGAGTCTGGTGAAGGAATTTTGACGTACAATAAATTACAAAAACCCACACATGAATACTTTCGACAAGTATTTTTTCACAAGCCAAAAGTAGATGTTGATGGTAATGCATGCTGTGCAATTATTAATCATAATCTAGATGGAAATAAGTTTGGTGTATATTTAAAATATAATCAATCGGAACTGCCGGAATTATTTGAATTTAAAATGATGGGACAAAGTGATTATGTTGTTGGATTAGAACCAAGCAATTGTATGCCAATGGGCAGAAAAGTAGAAAAATCACGCGATGGATTGAAGTATTTGGCAGCAGGTGAAAGTAAAAAATTCTATTTAGAGATTGGTGTCGTTAATGGAGACAACGAGGTTAATGAACTTGTTACCCGAATAATGAAATAGTCTATACCCATGTTTTTGCCCGAAATATAGCTGGAATCGATGCCTCGATTTTTGCATTCACCCGGTGTTGGCAACATTGTTAACATATGATCACTCTGGAAAATTTCACACTATAATCCCCCGTCGATTCTTATTAAAATTTAAATAAGAAAAACAATGTTACTGTATTATCAGGTTGGGAATGCATTTAACACATTGAAAATCTTCAAATTATTATAAATCCAAGCGAGAACATGCAAATTTATTTTTGCATGTTTTTGATTTTTTGCTAAAAAATGTTATAATAACTTTAATGTTCGAACTGAGAAGTTGAGAGTAAGAGCTTGATTTCCTCTTGAAAAGGAAAGAGATTCTCAATTCATTAGTAAGCTATTAACATATATTAGGAAAATCCTATCAGGTAAGGACTAACCGCCCGCCTGTACCAAGGTCCCCTTGGAGTCGAAGCGGTAACGTTAGATTTAAGCGTAGGGCAGGGAGCAAACAAGCCGAAACGCCCGTGTTTACTCAAGTATCTATTTTCATAGAACCCAATTTTTTACAAGAGAGATGATGGTTTGATTTTTGTAGAACGCAAAGTTAAATCGCAGGTGTTATTATGATAAAAGTCCGCATAAATGAAGTGAATTATGAAGTTCCGCCAAACCTTACTATACTAGCTGCTTCAAGATTTATTGGAGTTGAAATCCCTACGTTGTGCTACATCCCTGGCCTTGAAGCAATTGGCGGTTGCAGATTATGTGTTGTTGAAGTAACAGGAGCGAGAAGTCTTGTAACGGCCTGCTCAACGCCAGTAACAGAAAATATGGAAATTTTTACAAATTCATCAAGGGTTCGCGAATGTAGAAGAACAACCCTTGATTTGTTACTGTCAAACCATGACAAAAACTGCTTTTCCTGTAGTAAATATGGAATGTGTGAATTTCGGACTCTTTGTGCAGAATACGGTCTCGAAGAAACATCTTATCCAGCAGATGAACCTCTCAAACCGCTAGATACCTCAAACAGGTTTTTTGTTAGGGATCCTAACAAGTGCATTTTATGCGAAAAATGTGTACGCGTTTGTAAGGAATGGCAGGGGCATGGCGCAATATGGCTGTCTAGCAGGGGCTACAAAACTGAAGTTACGCCAGCGTTTAAAGTTTCTGCACAGGATTCGGAATGCGTTTCATGCGGCACTTGCCTGACTGTTTGCCCGACCGGGAGCATTTACCCAAAAGAACTTCATTTAGGATCGGACATGTCTTTTGAAAAGATCGAAACAGTTTGTCCATATTGCGGTGTAGGTTGCAAACTCAATTTGCATGTTAAATCCAACAAAGTTATCTCAGTTTCACCTGCAAATGGCCCTGCAAACCATAATCTTTTATGTGTGAAAGGTCGGTTTGCCTATAATTTTATTAATCACAAAGATAGGCTTAAGACGCCATTTATTCGCAAAAGAGGAAAGCTTATTCCAGCAACCTGGGATGAAGCATTAGATAAAATTAAAAAAGCTTACATAAAAATTGATACTGAATATAAGAAGAAATTATTTATATCAGAAAATTGTGCAGAGAAAATTTCTGAGTTTAATAACCAAAGTAATAGTATAGATAATAAGTATAAAAACAATGTAAACAATGATTTAGCTAATAATATTAATAATAGTTTTAAAAACAATATTAACGGTGACGTTGATAATAAATTGGCAAATTATAAGAATATTCTGAATATTGACACTTTAAAAGATGGCAGTCCTTTTGCTGGCCTTTCATCTGCTAAATGCACTAATGAGGAAAATTATTTATTCCAAAAAATGATGCGCTCAGTTTTTAAAACAAATCATGTTGACCATTGCGCGAGACTTTGCCATGCGCCAACTGTAGCAGGGCTTGCGATGTCATTTGGCAGCGGTGCCATGACAAATAGTATATCTGAAATTTCAGACATGGATGTCATTTTTATTCTTGGTTCAAACACAACCGAAACACATCCCGTTATTGCATCTAAAATGCGACAGGCAAAGCAAAAAGGTGCGATTATTATTGTTGCAGAGCCTAGAAGGATTGATCTTTGTCGTGAAGCGGATATTTTTCTACAGATAGAACCTGGCTCTAATGTTGCTCTTTTAAATGGTCTTATGAAAGCGGTTTTAGAAGAAGGCCTGGAAGATAAATCATTTATTACTGACCGGACCGAAGGATTTAAGGAGCTCACAGAAATGCTCGAAACGATAACTGTTGAGGCATGCGCGGATATTTGCAGAGTTTCAGCTGATGACATAAGAGCAGCTGCAAGGACGTTTGCGAAAGGTGACAAAGCGGGTGTTTTTTATGCTATGGGTGTAACACAGCACTCTAGTGGAACAGAAGGTGTTCTTTCTGTTGCGAATTTCGCAATGCTCTGTGGTAAGATTGGTAAATCAGGTTGTGGGGTAAATCCTTTGCGTGGGCAAAATAATGTTCAGGGGGCAAGCGATATGGGAGCTGTTCCAACTGATCTTCCAGGATATCAAAAGGTAGCAGTCGATTCTAATATACAAAAGTTTGAAGAAGCATGGAATACAAAACTGCCAAAGTTTAAAGGCAAAACTGTCACCGAAATCATGGATGAAATTTTGCTTGAAGAGATTCGATTCCTATTTATTATGGGTGAAAATCCAATGGTTTCAGACCCTGATCTGACTCATGCGGAAGAGGCATTAAGAAACACGGAATTTCTCGTTGTTGCAGACATTTTTATGACGGAAACTGCCGCTTTAGCTGATGTTGTTTTACCAGCTGCAAGCTTTGCCGAAAAAGAGGGAACTTTTACAAACACAGAAAGAAGAGTGCAACTTTTAAACAAGGCTATTTCTTCTCCGGGAGAATCTAAAGAGGATCGGGAAATTATACAGGAAATTGTTAATGCAATTGGCGGCAATTGGAATTATTCTTCAAGTTCGCAAATTATGGATGAAATAGCATCACTTGTGCCGATTTATGGGGGCATTTCGTATGATCGGCTTAAAGGAGCAAATAAGAATTATGGACTGCAATGGCCATGCCCATCTCTTAATCATAGCGGGACTAAAATCCTGCACACTTCTAGTTTTACACGTGGAAAAGGGAAATTTATACCTTGCGTATATAAATCACCAGCCGAAACTTCAAGTGTGGAATATCCATTTATTCTGACAACCGGAAGAATTCTTTATCAGTACCATACAAGAACTATGACATCAAAATCTGAGGGCATAGAGGAGATAGCCGGCAAAAATTTCGTTGAAATGAATCCTTCAACAGCCACAAAATATAATATTTCACAGGGAGAAATGATAAGCATTTTTTCGGAGAGAGGCGAAATCGAAGTTAATGTAAGAATAACATCAAAAGTTAAAGAACATATATTGTTTATGCCTTTTCACTATGCAGAAAGTGCTGCTAATGTTCTGACAGGAGCAAACCTTGATCCAATTTCTAAAATTCCTGAATACAAAGTCAGTGCTGTTGGAATTAGGAAAATTAATTAAAGCAGCGTATATATTTATGGATTAAAAACCATGTTTTAAATATTATCGATATCGCTGTTAGTAAAAAAGCAACATCAGATTGGAAGATTTTTAGCTATATTTTTACTATTTACTCATATACCTATTTGTGCTGAGAAAACGCGACAGTCTTATAATATAGTAATCAAGAATTTAGAGTTTAGTGTTCGCAGATTAGTGATCACAGTTTAGTGATCACAGATTAGTGCTCACAGTTTAGTGATTACAGTTTAGTGATCACAGTTTAGTGATCACAGATTAGTGCTCACAGTTTAGTGATTACAGTTTAGTGTTCGCAGATTAGTGTTCGCAGATTAGTGATCACAGATTAGTGCTCACAGTTTAGTGTTCGCAGTTTAGTGATCACAGATTAGTGCTCACAGTTTAGTGCTCACAGTTTAGTGCTCACAGTTTAGTGCTCACAGTTTAGTGCTCACAGTTTAGTGCTCACAGTTTAGTGCTCACAGTTTAGAGAATAGTGCTTAGAGAATAGTGCTTAGAGATTAGAAATCAGAGATTATTTTGGCAAAAAGCTTGAAAGATGAACAGTATCTATGTGAGCATGGGCTTTAATTAGTTGTTGAAGTTTGATAAACCCAGAAGATGCATTACCCATTAGTATCCCACCAGTCAAAATGCCGGCTTTAAATACCAATTTAACATATGAACAACTATCTAGTTTCGAATCTTTCAGTACTTCAGACTCTTCACCTAAGATTTCATTAACGTCACCAGAAACTATAACTTTTGTTCCCATAGTTGAAAGAATATAGGGGCTGTTTTCCATGACGTATGAAGCATTTCCACCTGCAGCATTTGTTCCTGCAACCTGACCTTGGGCTGAAGCAACAGTCCACAGTCCAAACCACTCTTTGTTAAAAGTTGCAACATCACCTGCAGCAAAAATCCATTCTGATTCAGCACATGGATTTTCTTCCTTGTTAATTGGAGAAGAGGAATCCGTAATAACTGAACTTGCAGAATCAACCGAGTTTTTAAGGATATTAACCTGCATTTTAGCATTAATAGGTATGAATCGATTAATGAGTATGCCACTTTCGGAACATATATTGGTGTTCGGTCTTACCCCTACTGAGATTATTACGATATCTGCGTCTAGGGATTGTCCATCAGAAAGAATAACCTCGCTAACACGTCCTTTCCCTCTAAATTCACCGACACTAAGCCCAGTTACGACATTTATTCCTAATCGTGTTACGTTGGTTTCAAAAATAATAGAGCCCTCCTCATCTAACTGTTTTGGGAGAAGTCTAGGCAAAGCTTCTATTAGGGTTGTAGAGATCCCCATCTGCTTTATATAGTAAGCAGTTTCAAGCCCTAACAATCCTCCACCAATTACTAAAGCACTCTTGCTGTATTTAAGGGTTTCGTTAATTGCTGAAATATCTTCAATATTCCAGATTGTGTGAATTCCTTGCAACTCTTTGCCCTTAAATGGCGGAACTGCGGGAGTGCTTCCGCTTGCAATTATAAGATGGTCGTAATAAATTTTGCCGTTGTCAGTATTAATGAACTTTTCGGACTGATTTATTGTCTGAACTTTTCGAGATAAAATAAGCTCAACACCATTTTCTTCATACCAAGGATATGGATTGATATAAAAACTTTCCGGAGGCGCATCCTTGCCTATCAATTCACAAATTCTAAGTCTATAATATGGTGGATGAATCTCCTGACTTACAATAGTAACCTTCGAAGTGGGGTCTTGTTTTATTGCAGCCTTTGCCGCAGAAAATCCAGCAATTCCGCTTCCAATAATTACAATTCTGTTGATAACTGAAGAGTTTTCGTTAGTCAAAGCATTCATATCATTAGGTTCCATAAATTGCACCTTACTTTCATTTTTGAAAAAACAAGAGTCAACGGTTAATATCAACTAACCTTGCTATAATTGTACTACAGTAAGGAGAAAACTTCTATCAGTATTGATGAAATTCTAAGCGAAAAGATTCAGAAAAGATTCAGGATGTTACATATTCATAAACGCAAAATTCGAATAAAAATAAATATTAAAATGACTTTGTCAAAAACCTTTAGTAATAGAAAAATTAATCTGTTATAATCCTTATTATAGATTATTGTAATTTTAGTGATAATAAAGTGGAGGTTTTCAATGAAAACAGTAAAATGGGGTATCATAGGTTCAGGGAATATAGCAGCAAAATTTGCAGAAAATATAAAACTTGTAAAGAACGCAACTCTCATTGATTGTTCTTCTAAAGATGAAGAGAAAGCTAAAAATTTTAAAAATAAATTCAATCTAGAAAATTCCTATGGTTCATACGAACAGATGCTTAATAATCCCAAAATAGATGCTGTATATATCGCAACCACTCACAATTTCCATTATGATAATATGATTCAATGCCTTGAAAATGGCAAACATATTCTTTGCGAAAAGGCGTTTACAATAAATGCCAATCAGGCAAAAGAAGTATTTGCTTTAGCAAAAGAAAAAAGATTGTTTGTGATGGAAGGCATGTGGACAAGATTCTTGCCAGTAACAAGATGGGTAAAAGAAGAAATACAGAAGGGTTCATTAGGAAATATATTGAATGTTTCCGGACAGTTTGGAATTAAATTTCCCTACAATCCGCAGTCCCGTGCATTTAATAAAAACCTTGCAGGTGGAGGGCTTTTGGATCTTGGAATTTATCCATTGTCCTTTGTTTGCAATATGTTAGGCAACAATCCAGTTACAATAGGAAGCGCTGCTAAAATTGGCAAGACTGGAGTTGATGAGCAAGCAACTATTTCACTAGGATATGAAAACGGACAAATTGCTACAATAACATATTCAATGTTAGCGAATTACGAAAATACAGCATACATTAACGGAACAAAAGGATCAATTGAGATTGACCATACTGCAGTCCCAACTCGAGCAACGCTGACGAACTTGTCTGGCGAAACGCAGGGGTTCATTAACGACAACACAAATGGCTTTGAGTACGAAATAAAAGAAGCTACGGATTTGATTTTGCAGGGCAAATTCCAGAGTCTAACGATTTCCTGGGAGGACACGATATCAATAATGGAAATTTGTGACAAACTACGCGCGCAATGGGGTTTTGTTTATCCAGAAGAAAATTTATAACAAATATTTTGTGACGAGATATGCAAGGCGAAAATCTGAATAAATTCAGATTCTGCAAAAATTACTTATAAGGCAGTGCCAGTGTAATACCTACCGTCTATGACGGTAACGAAAATTTTATATAGGAGGATGATTTATATCTTGCATTTTGTAATGAATAAATCATGGAGATAAAAATGAGAAGAAAAGACAGAGAAGTTAAAGAAATTGATGATATTGAATCAATTATTGCAAAATGTTCAGTTATAAGGATTGGCTTTGTGGATAAAGGATTTCCGTATATTGTGCCGTTGAATTTTGGTTATTTACGTACTGAAGGACAAATGTCTATTTTCTATTTTCATTGCGCAAAAGACGGCAGGAAATTAGAACTAATAAAAGAAAATGATAATGTCTGCTTTGAACTTGATTGCTCACTCAAGATTATAGAGGATGAAACTGCTTGCGAATGGTCATCAGAATATGAAAGCGTTATTGGCTCTGGGGTAATTTGTATTGTTGACGAAATTAATGAGAAAACGATAGGAATGCATATAATAATGGGTAAATATGGTTTCAAAGGAGTTCCTTCATACGAGCATGATGTTTTTGCCAGAACAACTATCCTAAAGCTTTCTGTTACTGAAATGTCAGGAAAAAGAAGCCTAAAGCAGAATTAAAATATCATGAGTACATCCGAATTAATAAAAATCCATTCAATATAGCCATTTGTAGTATATTAGTAATAATTACTTATTAGGAAATCGCTATTATTCTGGATTTCTCTCATTCTACTAAAATTTTATTAGCTCGCCTTTGGTATATGAGTTAATGAAAATAAATTGAATAAATTAAATTTAGGACTACTACACTGAGGCACATACGATAATAGCAGGCCATTTATGCACGTAATTTGTAAGAAATCTGTAGTAAAAAATAGGCGAATTTATGGCAATTTCAAAATACGCTATAAAACCCTTTAATATTTACCATAAAAGACTTCTTTATCTATCAAAAAAGGCTTTTTTAGAGATTGATAATTCGATATTTTGAGAATATACTCGAAGCAGGTACAAGTATTATATATCTTATTTCTTAAGGGAACTATGACACATATCCTGTAAATGGGCGCTTGGGATATTTAGTGAATTTAAATTAGGCGACGAAATAATTTTTAAAACAATAACTAATGAATATAGATATAAAATTATTAACATGAAAGTAGTAAACCCAAAGGACTACCTAATTTCAAAATATATTACGACAAATCTGTTATTACACTAGTAACGTGCTGCCCATTTAATTATGTTGGGGCAGCACCTTTTAGATATGTTGTTGTAGCCGAGTTGGTTTAATCTATCTATCTATCTATCTATCTATCTATCTATCTATCTATCTATAAGTTATGAAATCCTGAGTTAAAAGAATTGCCCCGTTTGCCATATAAACTCCAACGCCAAGATTTTTGCAGGAGTTAAGAAGATTCTTGCGATGCCCAGAACTGTTCATGTAACTTTCATGTGCAGTTATTGCACTTGTGTGGTTTTTTGCAATATTTTCGGAACAAGTCTTATAAGTTAAGCCAGCAGCACTAAATCTTCCAGAGGAGCTTTGTCCTAACAAGTTCGTATGGCTAAAATAATTATTCAGGTTCATATCTGTTGAATGAGATCTTGCGATTGTTGCCATTTTGTTGTCCCATGTATATAAAGCTAATCCTTTGCGAGCACGAATAGCATTAGCGAGGTAAAAACTTGTTCTTTCGAAACTTGCTGCCAAAGCAGTGCTTGGAACACCATAATAGCCAATAGACAACTCTGTATCCTTAGCGATAATTTGAATTGATGTTAAAATTCCGCCTTCGATATTATCATAGAATATTGTTGTATAAGAGGAACCATTAAAGAAAATATCTCTCTGCTCCGTGCTATTTATAATATATCTTGTATTTCCTTTCTGGATGCTGGTTAAAGGTTTGCCAAAGCCAGAAAGAAGAGCTGAACGAACTGCATTACGTGCTTTGCCTGTGGAAAGTCCTACAAAACTAAGCGAACTGCTGTTTGAATAAACTCCGACAACTTTGTCGTTTGCTATGCCAATCATAATGAATCTTTTATAATCTGAATTATATACATACCAGGTAAAACCATATTCGCTTAATTCTTTTGCTTTAGGTTGACCAAATACTGAAATAACTTGTGTAAGTGATTGACCAATAAGCTTATCAAGTACAATTTTATTAATTGTTAAAGGTTTAGGAGTAGGGGTAGGGGTTGTGGTTGTTTTAGGAGTAGGCGTTGGCAAAACATTAACAGTAACTTTAACTGGCACTTTGATTATTGTAGTATTAACCTTAGTAGCAACCTTTGAAACTGCAGGTGCGGTAGAGGAAGAAGAGGTAGAATTAAAAGATGATGAAGAGATTAGAGAAGAAGAGTTTTCTAAAATAGATGCTTGCGATGTTGAGTCAGATTGTTTTGAAATTACAAGAGCAGACATTGCATCGGAAGAATTGGTTACAGAGACGGATTCTGAAACATAATTAGAATTATCAAAGTTTGCGCTTGTAACCTGATAGCTTGCAGTTTGAGCCCCTATAAGTTGCATACAACCAGTTACAAGTAATGATAATGCTATAAATAAACAAACAATAAAAAAAGACCATTTTACGAACTTCATGTGAATCCCCTTTCAAAGGTGAGAGACACGTTGGGTTCGATATGATCTTCCCCGTCGTGCATCCACTGGTAACTGGCTACCATGGGTGCTATATGCACCTTTAGGCCCTATAGTTTTGCGTCCTCGCTTTTAGACGAGTTTGCCTTTTTCAATGAATCACAACATGATTCATTAATAAAAACGATTACTTTACAGTAATTATGCTAATTGCAGGTATATAGCAAATCATACCTTCGACCCATATATTTATGGGTAAAGTTTCTTGTTATACCAATTAATTTACCGATAAATAATCTTAAAAAAGATTTAAAATAGATACCGACATCTTCATTATACACCAAATTTGACATAATGCAACATAGATTATGAAAATCATCAAAATATATGTACACATAGTTATAGTTGTGATGTAACAACCTGATGAATTAAAATAGAAAATATGAATAAAATCTCAAATAAAAAACAAAAATCAATTAATAAATCATGTTGTAAAACATA
>JBBQKF010000031.1:0-29992 GCA_038326615.1 Saccharofermentanales bacterium
AATCAAGCAAAATATTAAGCATCTGTAAACATTCCAATAATGAAAAATAATGAATGATTTCCAATTGAAATATTGCGTTATTTTTGGTATAATTATAGCAGTTACTAAAACCTGTAATACCTTATTTTATTGTATATACGACAATTTAAAACAATTTGTATATTGATAATTATCAGACGAAAATAATTATATGAAATGCCCAATCCTACCATTATTCTCACATCTTCATCAATGCATCCTGCCAAATATCTTTCCCCCGGTCAATACACCGAATTCAATAATCAACGTTGACTAATCTATTATGCAAGGAGCCTGCTTATGAACATCGCTTACATGTATCGCATATATCCCAATAGTGAACAATCAAAACTTATTGCCAGGACCTTCGGTTGTGTCAGGAAGGTGTACAACCTTTTGCTGGAGAACAGTATTAAACTATACGAACAATCTAAACTTGGAACAGGAGTATTCGAAAGTCAAAAGCCGTCCGGGGATTATTATATATCCATATTGTTTGAATATGAATCGAATATAAAACCTATTATTCCTACACCGGAGAAGGTTATAGGACTTGATTATTCATCGAAATCTCTGTATATAGACAGTGAAGTTAATGCTAACATTAGTTTGTACTTCCCAAGAAGCTCCCACCTCTACAGGTGGTGAGAGTAGGTCACAGGTTTATGTAGGATTAAAATTGAAAAAGATTTAGAAAAAAAAATTTTTATTAAGATAAGAAATATTTGAAATTAATAAATTTGGTTAATATTTGAAATTGTGTCTAACACAAACTTTGCTAAAATAGTAAATAATTTAGAACGGAGAATTAGATTTATGCCAATTGCAATTGCAATAGACGGCCCTGCCGGAGCAGGCAAGAGTACAATCGCTAAAAGAATAGCAAAAGAGAGGAATTTGTTATATCTCGACACTGGTGCAATGTATAGAGCGTGTGCACTTAAGGCTATTCGCAGCAACATTTCATGTAAAAGCGAAAATGATGTTAATGCAATGATAAGTAATACAGTTATTACAATTTCTTTTGAAAGCGGAAACCAACAGATATATCTTGACATGGAAAATGTAACAAGTCTTATCAGAACACCGGAAGTTTCCACAGGAGCGTCTGATATTAGTGCAATTCCTTCAGTTAGAATTCAAATGGTTGACATTCAAAGAGAAATTGCTTCTTGTAATGACGTCGTTATGGATGGACGTGATATTGGTACTTTTGTTTTACCCAATGCCAATTATAAAGTATTTTTAACAGCATCTGTTGACGAAAGAGCGAGTCGAAGATTGTTAGAGTTTCAACAAAAGGGGAATAATGAAATAAGTTTTGATGAAGTAAAAAAAGAAATGGAATATCGGGATTTTAATGATTCTAACCGTTCATTTGCACCACTAAAGAAAGCAGAAGATGCAATCGAAATTGATACGACATCTAAATCAATCGATGAAGTTACCGACGAAATCATTGCACTAATAGATGAAAAATGCTAAGAGCGATAGTTAAAATATTTTTTACAATAGTTAATTTCATATTTTATAGAGTTGAGTACGTTAATTTTGACAAATTTCCATTAACAGGACCTGCAATCATTGTTTCTAATCATCAGCATACTTTTGATGTTTCAGTAATTCATTGCAAGTCAAAGGCCTGGATTAACTGGGTTGCAAAAAAAGAGCTCACAGATATACCAATCTTAGGTAAATTGATTTTAAAAATGGGCGTTATGCCTGTTGACAGGACAAAAAATGATCTTTCAGTAACTAAGAGCATGTTAGAAAAAATTAAAAAGAAAGAACTTATTGGTATTTTCCCTCAGGGTACTAGAATTAAAAGTATATCCCATATGAACTCTGTTATTCCCAAAACTGGTGCAGTTCATATCGCTATTAGGACAAAAACTCCTGTAATTCCTGTAGGTGTTCTTAGTACTTTTAGGTTGTTTAGCAAAGTTAAAGTCGTTGTTGGTGACCCTATTGATTTTGATGCAATACCAATAAGTGAATCAGCTGAAGATGAGCTTTTAGAAAAAACAATTTATGTGATGAAAAGAGTGTACGAGCTAATCGGAATTGATTATAATCTTAAATTGCACTAGACACAATTTTCATAAAAGGGAGGCCGATTAATTCCTCAAATAATTTTGATGAATCAATCACAACAAAAACATGAAAATCGAAGTTTCCAAAACTGCAGGGTTTTGTTTTGGCGTAGACCACGCTGTAAAAAGAGCGTATAGTATAATTTCAGAAATTGAAGATAATCCACCTTCGAAATATTATATGCTTGGCGAACTTATTCATAATAAAGGGGTAGTAAATGATATTAATAGTAAAGGAATAATGACTGCCTCAAATATTTTGAATATCGAAAATGGATCAACGGTTTTAATTAGAGCTCATGGAATTTCGCCGCAACTTGAATTGCAATTGCAGGAAAAGAATTGCAATATCATAAATTGCACATGTACATTTGTATCGAAAATTCATAAAATTGTTAAAGATGCATATGAAAATAATAAAAATGTTATAATTGTTGGTGACCGAAATCATCCGGAAATTTTGGGAATTAATGGTGAGTGTAATGATTCAGCAATTATCATCGAAAATGAAAATGATGCCGAAAATATTGAAAATAGTGATAAATTAACGATTGTTGTTGCACAAACAACGTATTCTTATGACAAATATAAGGAAATTTGCAAAATATTGAAGAAAAAAATTGCAAACTTTGAAATATTTGATACAATATGTATTACGACTGAAAATAGACAAAAGGAAGCAGAAGAACTTGCAAGAAGATCCGACATGATGATTGTCATCGGTGGCAAAGAAAGTTCTAACACAAAAAAGCTGTTTGATATTTGTTCGAAGATATGTCGTGAAACTTATTTGGTAGAATCTGCCGAGGATCTTGATTCAATAATTAAAGACAAAGATTTGTCTGATTTGAGAATTGGAATTACTGCGGGAGCTTCAACACCAGAAACAAATATCAGGGAGGTTATCAACAAGATGAGTGAAAACGTGGTTTCAGTAAACCAACAGGAGCAGGACAATTTGTATTTCTCGGAGTATGTCGAAAGCATTTCACAATTACACAGAGGTTCAACCGTTCGCGGAGCGGTAATTCGTTATGACAACGAATTTGTGTATGTGGATGTTCACGACAAATCTGAAGGAAGGATTCCAGTTCACGAATTTAGCGTTGACCCTGAGTTTGATTTAGCAAGCGCAGCAGCAAATCATACAGAAGTCGATGTATTTGTTCGTAGTATCAGAAATACTGAACAGGGCAAAGAAATTATCCTTTCAAAAGCAAAAGTTGATTTCGGCAAATTCAAGGATCTTGCAGAATCAGCATTCAACGAAAAGTTACCTGTCACAGTAAAAGTCGTAAACGTTGTTAAAGATGGCGTTATCGCAAACTACAGCGGAGTTGATATTTATATCCATAGAACTCAGCTTGAAGCTGGCAATGTTGAAGATTTAGAATCATACAAAGGAAAAAGCTTAGAAATTTTAATTACACAATTTGACGCAGACAAGAAACGTCTTCGTGTTTCAGGTTCAAGAAGAATACTTCTTAACCAGGCCCGCAAAGAAAAAGCAGATCTTATTTGGTCTGAACTAGAAGTTAACAAAGTTTATACAGGTATAGTTCGGAGCCTTACAGATTTCGGCGCATTTGTAGACATTGGAGGCGTTGATGGTCTAGTTCATATATCTGAACTTTCATGGAACCGTATTCGTCATCCCTCCGAAGTTGTAAAACCAGGCGATTCTATTGAAGTTTACATCAAAGATTTTGATCCCGAAAAGCACAGAATTTCTCTAGGCTATAAGAAAGTAGACGAAGATCCATATCACGAAATCGAAGCAAAATTCCCATTAGGAACTATTGTAAAAGGTAAAGTTGTGCGTATGTTCCCATTTGGAGCATTTATAGAAATCGCTCCTGGTGTAGATGCTTTATGCCATATATCACAGATTTCAAATATGCGTTTAGTTAAGCCGGCGGATGCCTTAACCGAAGGAATGGAAGTTTCAGCCAAAGTTCTTGAGGTAAGTAATGAATCTCGCCGTATCAGTGTAAGTATTAAAGAAGTTGAAGCAATCGACCCTGTCAAAAAAAGTGACAAGGAAGAAGAGTCTTCGGTACCAGTCGAAGTTGTAGAAGCAGTCGAAGTTGTAGAAGCTGTTGAAGCTGTTGAAGCTGTTGAAGTTGTTGAAGTTGTTGAAGTTGTTGAAGTTGTTGAACCAGTTGAACCAGTTGAAGCAGTTGAAGCAGTTGAAGCTGTTGAACCAGTCGAACCAGTTGAAGCTGTTGAACCAGTCGAACCAGTTGAAGCTACAGAAGAAAAAGCAACTCTTGCAAAAGAAGAAAGTGCTGAATAATTATTTGCATTAAATAAATTATTCCGTAGCACAGCTTATTAAACAATTGAGAAAAGAGCAAGGAATACCTTGCTCTTTTTTTACTCGATTTATATTTAAAGAAGTAAATCTCAGTTACCCCTCAAAAATTTATCTTATGTTCGCAGGGTTGTACTTGGCAGTAGCGTTCCAGTAAATATATTCGGTTATGCCTTGGTCGGATAAAGCTTTAATTTGTCCAAACACTTGATTTTGACTGTAGGCATAATTTTGGATGTATGGTCTTTGGTGGCTAGGATTCTTTATTTTACTAAAGTCAGATTGTGCATACACTGCTTTCAGGAATCCATACGTGTCCAGATCAGGATCGGCATATTTTTTGCCGTTCATAACAGTTCCATTTGCAAAATGAGAAGGATATATCATGGGTGAGATAGTATCAAGCCCAAGCTGGTTGAGTGAAGACCATTCCTGTCCGATAAGCGAACCGTCAAGTTTATAGACCATGACACTCCCGAAAACATCTATACTCAATGGAACTCCGAGTTTATCTTGAATTTCTCTTTTGGCATATCTTAAAAAAGAGTTGATGCACTCAATTTTGAATCGATTGTCGTAATTATATGTTCCGTCTTTTTTAATAAATTCAACGCTTTCGTTTCCTGAGAAATACTCGGCAAGTCTTATTGTTTTATTGCATACGGGAAATCTGATATAATCTAATTGTATCTCGTCGAACCCAAGATCGATTGCTTCCTTGGCAATATCTATAATATACTCCCAAATCTCGGTTTTAGCAGGATTGACGAAGGGCCTATTACCTTCCTTAGGATAAATTATAGCGGTGCCATCTTTATCAGTTATGCAAAGATCAGGTCTTGCTTTCGCAAGGTCATAGTCTTTAAAACAAACGATACGACCGATAAGCTTGATATTGTTTTTCTTTGCTTTCTGAATTAAAGCTTCGACATTGTAATTGGAGTAAACAGAACCGATATCGTTGGCAAGTTTATTCTTGGTCTTAAAATATACACCATTCGATTCTTTAAGATCGATTACAAAAGCATTAACATCACTGGTGTTTGCGATTGCAATATTAGCGTCAAGATTCGCTGCAGAACCAATATACATTCCGCGTAGTTCGTTATGTTGGACAGTTTTAGGTTCTGCGACAGATATTAGTGATGGAAACTGCAATGTGAACGTTTCAGGTAACTCAGAGAGAAGGGGCGTTGGTTCAAGAGTCGATTCTGGAGTTTTATCTCTACTCACGATTCCAGAGTTCTGCGAATTTGAGGGGTTGGATGAAAACTGCGAAGACGAATCTGATGAAGAGTTGACGCCGCCCTTGATTTTATTATTTATAAAGTTTACGAGAAATGCCAGAAACGTTATTAAAAGAATTATCAGCAAAATAATAAGAACCGTGGAAAGAGGATTATTCTTATTTTGTTTAATGCTACGTGGACGATTCATGTACACTTGCTTATCTTTTTCAGAAGATTTCATTTAGAAGCTCCTATCTTTTATTAGATTATTGATTCAATCTTCCAGTGTTCTGGAGATGAATTTCGGATTGTTGTCTACTTTGATCTGTTCGGGACATGGATAAATGTCAAGGATCAGAACCTTTAATCATTATACAATTAATCAGAAATAATATCCATCAATTAACATTCTTTTGTTTTTGCTAGTTTCTTGTTGATTTCTTGCTGTCAGTGTATTGGTAGATGGTATTGGTACAGAAAATTTATCGAACAAACCTCGCATTATCAAATGAACTATGCTTTATTAAAGGTAAAGGGTGGTCATCTGAATTCGGCTTTCAGGAGTGGAATTCAAAACAGCATTAAGTCAACAAGAAAGATAATGTGCGTATCATTATGTGAAAAGAAAAAAGAATTTGGAAAAGTCAATATATTTGAAATTGAGAGTAAAGTAAAAGTGTTTTACTACATCAAATCAAATAACAGTTGAAAAATTTATGCTATAATTAAGCATAGCATAAAGAGAGAGAGAGGGGGGTTATATGAATTGGTACAATAGTTTTCGAGTAAGGATATTTTCAATGATTTTTTTATTGATTATATCCTCACTTTCATTGCTCTTTTTCTATATCTCTGATCGAATGACAAAAATTGCTAAGCAGGAAGCATACGATCATGTTACTAGTGATTGTGTGTCGTTAAAAAATCAGATTGATTTAAATCTTGCTGGCATGGAGATTAATATTTATCAACTAGCCATCTCAGGTGCTGTACAGAAAATGGACTTGGTAGAGATAGACCGGATATCCCAAAATCTGATTCATAAGTTGCCTACTATAACTCAAATCTACATCATGGATAAATATGGAATGCAGATCTATAAATCCTCTTTTACTGAAACTATGGGAGATCGCTCTGATCGTGATTACTTCAAAGAGGCCATGACTGGCAAATCCGTCTTTTCTGAAGCAATTATATCTAGAAGCACTCTAGTGCCGATTACTGTCCAGGCTCAGCCAATTTATCGTAATGGAAGTATAGATGGAGTAATAGGTGCAAGCATTAATTTGGGGTTTCTGAGCAATATAGCATCAAATATTGGTTCAAGCTATACTGAATATGGATTTATTGTAGATTCTACTGGACGTGCAATCGGTCAACCCGAGCAAAAATATGTGGAGAAGATGTTGGATGTGTCATATCTGGAGCCTGTAGGACAAGTAATCTCAGGCAAAACTGGAACTGGAAGCTACATTTTCAACGGGGTTAAAAAACTTGTTGCATATACCCCTTCAAACAAAACAGATTGGGGAATACTTGTCCAAATATCTGAAAAAGAAGCGTTTGAAACGGTAATTGTTATTCGCAATTTACTTATTCTGACGGTTTTGTTTTTTATGTTTTTATCTATTATTACGACGTATTTGGTATCAAAGCACCTAGAAAAGCCTTTAAAACGAATTGTATACATAATCAAGAATATCGAAACAGATATTCATTATCCGACGTATCAATCCACTCGCAAAGATGAGTTTGGAATAATAGAAAATGAACTAGCATCAATGGCTTATGTGATTAATAAAGCACAGGATGAACTGGAAGAACGAGTGGAGGCCAGGACCGATGAGTTGAAGAAAACAACGATCGAGCTCATGGAAACTCAAGAAAAACTGGAGAAACTCTCACTGACTGATAACCTGACAGGGCTATCAAACCGAAGAGCCCTAGACCAATATCTTACGAATTTGTGGAGATTGTTAAGCCGACAAGATTCGGTATCCTTCTGTTTTCTAATGATAGATATTGATTATTTCAAAAACTTCAATGACACCTATGGACATCAGAAGGGTGATATTTGTTTACAGGCGGTATCAAATTGCCTCGCTGAACAACTAAGAAGGAAGTCTGACTTCTTAGCTCGTTACGGTGGAGAAGAGTTTCTGGTAATCCTGAATAACATTTCTTCCACAGATATACTGAAATTTGCGGAAATATTTCGGCAAGCTATTCAAGAACTGAAAATACCCAATGAAGGATCTTCAATATCCGATTGGGTATCCATAAGCATCGGCGGCGTTTATATTAATGAAATGAGAAATGAAACACCCGAATCCGCCATTGCATCCGCAGACAAGATGCTATATGTGGCCAAAAATTCCGGTCGAAATAAGGTTGTAATTAAAGACGAAGAAGATCAAACAAACATGAAATTAATTCCATAAACGAAATTACTGCACAAAAGTCTCTTTAGTTATTATGAAATGAAAAGTTTAGAATTACGGGTATAGATTGATATTCGAACTTGTCGTATAATATATATATATATACATATAATATTTTAGAAGGGAGTGTAAGATTTAGCTACCTGCTAAATCAAAAAATTATGAAATATGTATTTTGTATCACATTATCAATTCTATTTATATTTTTTACCGGGTGCACAAATGTTACCACTCAATCATCAGAATCAAGCCAATCAATGACTAACAGCCAGTCCTTAAACAACAGCCAATCAATGACTAACAGCCAGTCCTTAAACAGCAGTCAATCAATGACTAGCAGCCAGTCCTTAAACAACAGCCAATCAATGACTAACAGCCAGTCATCAACAAAAAGCAAACAGTCATCAACAATTAGTAGCAAAGCTTCTTCTGTCAACCAACCGACAGCGTGGCCAAAGCTTGTACTTGTTAATGCTTATCCGCAACTTGCATTTAATCAGCCACTGGAATATCTGGTCGCTCCTGGAAACGATAACCGTGCTTTTGTTGTCGGAAAACCTGGACTTATTTATGTTTTTGATAATAATCCAAAAGCTTCATCGACCGGAATATTTTTAGAGAAATATTTCTTTTAATAAAACATTCTAATGATTAGATTCACTATAAGGAGCACAAACAAATGAAAAAGAAACAAGTGGCTAACAACCTAATAAACGAAGCATCGCCATACCTTGTTCAGCACGCATATAACCCTGTAGACTGGTACCCGTGGTGCGAAGAAGCGTTTAATAAAGCAAAAGCTGAGGACAAGCCGATATTCTTATCCATCGGTTACTCAACATGCCACTGGTGTCACGTGATGGCGCACGAGAGCTTCGAAGACGATGGTGTTGCTGTTGTTCTCAATTCTGATTTTGTATCCATCAAGGTAGACAGGGAGCAGCGCCCAGATATAGACGAAGTATACATGAGTGTCTGCCAGATAATGACAGGCAGTGGCGGCTGGCCGCTTTCCGTTTTTATGACATCAGATAAAAAACCTTTCTTTGCTGGCACTTACTTCCCCAGACAGAGTGCTTCCGGCAGGATAGGATTTATAGAGCTTTGCACAAATATATTGCATATATGGAATACCGACAGGAAAAGTCTTCTTAAAAACAGCACAATTGTAATAGACCATCTTTCAAAACAAAGCACACAAAATAGCACTCCGGCTTATGCATCTGTTCTCATCAACGACGGTTATTCTCATCTTAAAGCCTCTTTCGACAGCGAATACGGTGGCTTCTCTAAAAGCCCCAAGTTCCCAACATCTCACAACATACTTTTTCTTCTAAAGTATTACAGGGCAAATAATGATGTCGCTTCACTACAAATGGCCGAACACACGCTTCTTCATATGTATCGTGGCGGCATATATGACCACACAGGCGGAGGCTTCTCGCGCTACTCAACAGACAGAGAGTGGCTGGTGCCACACTTTGAGAAGATGCTTTACGACAACGCAATGCTTTTATTTACATATAGCGAAGCTTTTAGTTTAACGAAAAATCAAGAGTACAAGACAATAATTGAAGGCATAGCTAATTACGTTCTTCGTGATATGAGCTCGGAAAACGGAGGCTTTTTCTCTGCCGAGGATGCCGACTCGGAAGGGGAAGAGGGCAAATTCTACGTATTCGGATACGATGAATTGGAAGCTGAGATTTCTTCTGATGAGCTACGATGGCTTGAAATCAACTTTGGCATGAGCCGGCAAGGTAACTTCGAGGGCAAAAACATACTGCACATCACGGGTAGCTGTGATGGCGGAGATAAGACATTAAAAAAACTATACGACTTAAGGAGCAAAAAGATTCGGCCGTTCAAAGATAATAAAATATCTGTTTCATGGAACGGTCTTATGATAGAAGCTCTCTGCCGTGCGGGTGAGGTTATAGGAAATAAGGACTACATCAACAGCGCAAAAAAAGCAGCAGATTTCATACTGGCGAAGGCAAATGAAAACGGAGAACTTTTCGGAATATATAAAGACGGAGCGAATCCGACTAAGGCGTTTCTCTCCGATTATGTCAACTTTGCAAATGGCCTGATTGAACTTTACTCGGCTACGCTGCAGCTTGAGTATTTAAAAGAAGCAAAATCGCTGGCAGTACATATGGTATCACTTTTTTGGGATGATGAGCAAAGCCGATTTTATATGACGCGCAGCGAAGACGAAGAGCTGTTCGTCCGGCCAAAAGACGAATACGACGGAGCGATGCCTTCGGGCAATTCATGCGCCATCAAGTGTCTTGGTAATCTTGTAAAGCTGACCGGAAATACTTATTTATCAAGCATTTTCGATAAAGCCGTTGTGGCATTTTCGAGCATTGCTGCAAGTATGCCAGGCGCATATGTTCATTTCCTCTCATCACTTTTCGACAAAAACGTGCCGCACAGACAGATTATAATCTGTGCAAAGAAAAAGAATAGTCAGGCACAGCAGATTTACCACCGACTGCTGGAAGAATATCTTCCGTTTACGACGTTGATTTTCTATGACGGGTCTTTTGAAGCAAAACAAGCCTTTCCTCGGCTCGACAGTTATGATACATCTCACGTGTTTGCTGCATATGTGTGTGAGAATTTCGCTTGTCAAAGTCCTATCTACAACCCGCAGGATTTTTTAAAACAGCTCGGTTTAGCGGCAGAATAAATAAATGTTTTTATTAAGAGTTTTGATAAAGAAGAGCCGAGAATTCTAAGTGTAGATTGATATTCAATCTTATCGTATAATGTATATATAATATTTTTTGAGGGGAGTGTGTGATTTAATGAAAAAAATGATTGATTTTCAAAATACAAGACGAATGATTTCAGTTGTTTTAGCAATACTTCTTGTTAGCTCTTTAATAACAGGACTGGTATCATGTGCAGCTAAAATACAGGCTGAAGATCTTACGAAAGGCGTTTCGTCAAATTCTGTCACAGCTAAAAACTCTGACGCGAAGTTTATTTCGAATGTTGCGGATTTTTCAATCAAATTATTCAAGTCATCGATAAAAGAAAATGAGAATTCGCTTATTTCACCGTTATCGGTAATGCTCGCTCTAGCCATGACAACGAATGGTGCAGCCAATCAGACTCTTGAACAAATGCAAAAAGCACTTGCATATGATATTTCGCTTGAGGATTTAAATAATTATTTATATACATATGTAAAAAATCTACCTAATGAAAAAGATTCCAAACTCAGCATAGCCAATTCCATCTGGTTCCTCGACGATGCGTCAAAGTTGACGGTAGAAAAAGATTTTCTGCAGAAAAACGCGGATTATTATAACGCATCGGCTTATAAATCTGCTTTTGACAAGCAGACACTTAATAACATTAACAACTGGGTCAAAATAAAAACAGGCGGAACAATTGACAAAATACTCGATTCAATCAACAAAGATGCTGTCATGTATCTAATAAATGCGCTGGTTTTCGATGCGAAATGGGAAAATGTATATAATAAGCAAAATTTGTCAAAAAGAAATTTCACAACTATTAGCGGAACAATTATATCTGTCGATATGATGAAATCCAAAGAAAACATTTACCTTGAAGATGAAAATGCTATTGGATTTATAAAACCATATAAAAACAATAAATACAGTTTCGTGGCGTTGCTTCCGAATGCAGATATTTCGATTAACGATTATATCAAATCGCTCTCAGGCGAAAGCTTTTACAAAATCATCAGCGAGTCGAAAACAGAATTGGTTAGCGCATCACTGCCAAAATTTTCATATGCTTATACAGTAAATATGAATGAACCTCTAAAAGAATTAGGCGTGAAAGACGCATTCTCTGACAGCGTTGCAGATTTTTCAAAACTCGGAAAATCTTCAGGGGGCAATCTTTTTATCGACGAAGTCATCCATAAAACATTCATCTCTGTTGATGAACTTGGAACAAAGGCTGGCGCCGTGACTAAAGTCGAGATTATAAGCAAATCCATGCCGGAATATAAGTACGTTATCCTGAACCGTCCATTTGTATATGCAATCATAGACAATGCTACAAAATTACCTGTTTTCATAGGAACTGTATTGGATTTTGTTAATTAGATTGTAAATTTGTAATACTTTCCAGATAATGAAATCGTCGAAGGGGCAATATGATTAAATCGTTTAAAAATAAAATTGAACCAATATTTGTTAGAGTTAAAGCGAATCGTGCTAGTCAGTTTTTATTTTCACTGATAAATAAAATAAAAAAGGACCGATTATCGGAGCTTGCCGCCAACATGACTTATTATCTTCTCCTGGCGCTCTTTCCATTTCTAATTTTTCTTCTCGGCATATTTTCATATACGACACTGACAATCGATCACGTTTCTACGGCCCTATCGTACATATTGCCGGTGACAGTTGTCAAATTTATTTTAGAAACGGTACGAGAGATTTTAAACAATAGCAATACTTTACTCTTTTCTTTTGCAATGATAGGAGCAATCTGGAGTGCGACAAAAGGTGCGAGAGCTCTCATTATAGGCGTTAACCGTGCATGCGACGTTTCGGAAACTCGATCACTTCCAGTGAAAATCAAAATCAGATTTTTTGTTATTATTAGTATACCATTTTTTGCAGTGGTAAGCTTTTTGCTGATTGTTATAGGAAAGCTGCTGCTTGCGCAGTTCACAATTTGGTTTAACTTGCCACTAAGCATTCAGTCTGTTATTTCCGTTTTGCGATATGTTGTGCTGACGATAATGCTGATTTTTTATTTTACACTGTTTTACAAATTTGTTCCTAATCTGCAAATGCCATTTAAAAAGATTATTGTTGGTGCAATATTCTCGACCTTTGGCTGGATTATGGTATCGACACTGTTCTCTTTCTATATTAATAATTTTGACAACTATACTCGCGTGTACGGTAGTTTGGGAAGCATAATTGCTCTGCTTTTGTGGATTAATATTAGTAGTATGATTATTTTGATCGGCGCTGAAATCAATATGCTTGTCAAGTAAGGATCATTGATGGGTTTTTGATATTAAAGGATATAGAGGATATATTGAAGCAAGACCAGTAAGGGCCTTAAACAAATAGAATTCTAATTGTGGATTTAATGTTTAACTGAAAAAAACTGAAAAAAACTGAAAAACCTAAAAAAACTGAAAAAAGGCAACTGAAAAACCTAAAAAAACTGAAAAAAGGCAACTGAAAAACCTAAAAAAACTGAAAAAAGGCAACTGAAAAACCTAATAACGTTGTAATAAAACTGAAGTTGTTAAATAACACAAACAAATGTTCGATATCTATTGACAAAAGATTAAATGGGTTGTATTATTAAAACGAACAAACGTTCTATTGATTTTGTGGAGGTTATTCGTATGATACAATTACTATTTTTTATTACTATGATATCTGTTGCTGGAATTCTTTTATATCTATTATGGTTTATTGATGACAGCTATTTGGCAGAACTAGAGATGGCAGAATATTTATCGTACAACAATAGTTGTTCGCATCCGCACTCAAGGAGTGGAAAGAGAAAAATTAATTGTTTCTCTTTAAAAGATGGTAGTAATCAAAATCAATTTTTAAATACAAGCAATAAAGTAAAGAATAATAATAGCAACTTTACTTATTATAATAAATCAAACAATGCAAAAGTAATTATGGCAAATTCTAATAATCAAAAAATTAATAATATAAATTCCAGAGTAGTTAGATTTATTGATGTAGGAACTTTTGAGAACAATGAATTAGCAGGTATTAGTGAGAAATCGGTAGATAGTTTCGAATTCAACAAATCTGATTGCGCATAAAAATATAAAATATTCAAATCCTGTGATATAATTGATTACAAATATTTTGATTATACATTCAGGAGGTTTTGTGCCAAAATCCAATGATTATGAATTGGCAATACTCGCTTCAACTGGTGATGTTGAAGCATTTGAACAACTGGTTGAGCTATACTTTACCGGTATTTTGAGTGTTTGCTATTCGGTTGTAGGTAATAAACAGGATGCCGAAGACTGCACACAAGAAGCTTTTATAAAAGCTTATAGAAATATAACTAAATACGAATCTTCTGCATCATTTTTTACATGGATATACAGAATAGCTATTAACACCTGTTATGATTTAAAAAGAAAACAAAAGAGGACACCGTCAGTTTCAACAGACGAAGAAACCGAAACTGAAGATGGATATCTCTTTTTTCAACTTGAAGATAAAACACCGTTACCCGATCAACAAATAATTAATAATTATTCTGACAAAAAGGTACATGAGATAATCGATAAATTGCCTGATAAACATAGCCGCATTTTAAGACTCAAAGATATTGAAGGGTTAAGCTATCAAGAGATTTCAAGAATAGAAAATATTAATGAAGGAACTGTAAAATCTAGGCTTGCGAGAGCAAGGATGACATTCGCAAAATTTGCAAGGCAAGAGGATTTATATGATATTTAAAATATTTCATATATAAGTTCTAACATTCGAACAAATAAATAATCTTGTAATGGAACAAAAAAATATAATTGACGTATAAGTAATGTGAGTGAAAGAAATTGATATAAAATTTAAAAAAATGATAATTTAATATAAATTTAAAAATATTTTGATAGGAAAGGAGGCTTTTCATGAAATTTGACAGAAGTGATACAAACGATACAAACGATACAAACGAGATAAACAAAATAAACAGAATAAACAAAACAAATAAAAGAAATGACTTCAACAAAAACGACATAAATAAAACAAAAGAAGAAGTAATTTCTAAAAATGAATCATTTGCATTACTACTTATTGATTTTATTGATGGAAACCTTTCTAATGAAGAATCATATAAGGTTAAAGAGCAATTAGATAGTAATGATGAACTTAAAGAAATATATAGTAGTCTTTTATATTCAAGTGCTCTATCAAAAAAACTAGTTGGAAATAGGAACGAGTTTGTAAATACATTAAGTAACGAATACAAAAATGAGCGTAAAGATAAAATATACGGAATTTTAAGAGCTGAAAATGAGAATCGAAGGAATTTTGCTGTAACTAAAGATATAAATAGCAGCAAATCAAATCGTATAAGCATTTTACCATTAGCATTCAGAAATATTATTAAGAAGATTGATTTTAGCAAAAACATACATGTATATGCATCAACTGCTGCTGGATTTTTGATTATAATTTCGGCGATCATTATCTTTTCAAATAATGGCTTTATCAAAAATAATTTAAGCAATATTGAATCAAGGAAAGGTTCGCAAAATCTTACAAAACAGGATAATAATGAAAATCCTGAAGGTGGTAAAGCTTTAATTTCCTCTAATACCGCTCCTGCACTTGGATCTTTTACAGATCAAGCAGAAGTTAAAGATACTGCCAATAATTACAATCCGTGCACTAATGAATCTGCATTATCTTCAGCAATATCAGAGAAAATTAATGACTTTTCTTCATGGACGATTATTGCTGCGAAATCAGTTAAAACGGATGTTTGCAATATAATTTCAACATCAAAATACTATCTCGAAATTGTAAATAATGATAAAACCTATTTGGCGGTCATGTGTTTTCCATCAAATTTAATAAACGATAAAGAAAAATTATTACTTGATTTGCAGAACAAAATAGTACTTCCACTTAAAATTGAAATTATTAGTAGAGAGAATTCGCAAAAACTGTTAGAATATACCAGTGAACAAAATAAGGCGATTCTCGAAAACGAAGCATTAAAGAACGATGCTGAATTTTTGGTAATTTCGATTGGCAGGTGAATAATCGGTGAGCAAATCCATATTACTGATTGATGGTAATAGTATCATCAACAGGGCATATTTCGGTCTTGCAGGAAGAAGCTCAATGACTTCTTCAGACGGTACTCCAACCGGCGCATTATATGCGTTTCTTAATATTTATTTAAAGCATTTACAGGAATTGAATCCTACTTATGTTTGTGCATGTTTTGATTTGAAGGCCCCTACATTTAGACATATTGAGTACAAGGAATATAAAGCAACACGAAAGCCAATGCCAGAAGATTTAGCCATGCAAATGCCAATAATAAAAGAAATTTTAGACGCTATGGGAATCCCTCGAATTGAAATGGAAGGATATGAGGCAGACGACCTTATTGGGTCTTTATCATTATGCTCAAAACAATTAGGTTGGGAAACATTTATTCTAAGCGGGGATAAAGATGACTTACAACTTGTAGACGATAATACTATAGTTTTAATGCCACTTTCAAGAAATGGGCAGACAACAACAGAGAGATTTGATGTTGAAGCAGTAGTATCGAAATATAAAATTACACCTGAACAATTCATCGATCTTAAAGCAATCATGGGAGATCCATCTGATAACATTCCTGGAGTCAAAGGGATTGGCGAAAAAGGTGCTACTGACCTTATTGTTGAGTATGGTTCACTTGATAATATCTATGAATCGTTGAATATTATTAAAACGAGTCTTTCAGACAAATTAAAAGCTTCCAAAGAAATTGCATATTTGTCAAAGTGGCTTGCAACAATTAAAAGAGATATTCCACTAATGGACTATTTAAATAAAATTCATTTAGTTGAAATCAATAAGAATGAAACATATAAGATATTACAAAAACTTGGATTTAGGTCAATTATTCAGCGTTTGCAGATTTCTGCAAGTACTGACAATCAGCCAAAAAATAATGTTAATTTGAATAATTCAGATATTACTGCAAAAGAAAATAATGAAATCAATAATAGTAATAACACTAATAGCAATGTTAATACGAATACTAACATTAATAGCAATGAAGTGATTGCAAATAAAGTCGTCATCCCCGAAAAAAGAGACATTTCAGTTCAAGATTTAAAAAATATTATTTTGAACGGATCATTAAATAAATTTCATAACCCCGAAAACAAATTTCATTGGGCCAATAATAAGTTTAATAGTCCTGATGATATGATTTATTCTCACGATAATAAATTTAATAATCTCGCAAAAATAGAAAATTATATCGTTAAAAACGAAATTGATGACTTGGGTGCTAAAGACTCACATAAAAAAGAAATGCAGATATCTTTTGATTCAATAAAAATTAATACTGTTGATACTGTTGATTCAATAGGAAATAACACTAAAGAAACAATAAAAAAGAGTTCTAATTCTATTTCTGAAAAGGAACATGAAATTTCCCCTGAAAATCTTGTAAACAATGATTTTGCAGATTTCAACATCGCAAACGAAAAAGGATTTTTGTCTGTTTTACAGCTTTCAGAAATACATTTTCTGGTTGATTGTGGTGAAAAAGAAATATTTTGTATAAACACATCGGAAATTGAAGAGTTGCTTGAGTTTATTAAAGCCGAGAAAATTAGATTAGTAAGCATAGAAACAAAATCATTTTTGCGAAATCAGACAATTGACGTTTCGGAAGTTTTACTTTTTGACGTGTTTGTTGCTGGGTATTTACTTTCGCAATCTGAGGGAAAAGCGTCCCTTGAAAGAATTGCTGAGATTTGTCTGGGTTCATCAAATTATAGTTCATTCGAAGAAGAGATTGCAACGAAACCACTGCAGCAATCATTGTTTGACGATTCTAGTGAATCAGAAGCAGATAAGGATAAGAAAAAGACAGAAAAAGCAATATACGATTTGTCGCTATTAAATAGAATTGCGATTTTTCAATATGAAGAACTTGATAAAAGAGGATTGTTATTTTTGGCTATTCAAGTTGAAATGCCCTTAATTGGAATTCTAGCAGGCATGGAAAGACTGGGGTTTGCAATCGATCTTAATGTTCTAGCTATGCTAAATGAAGATTTTACCAGAAGATTAGAAGAACTTGAAAGAATCATTTACGAATATGCTGGCTCAACATTTAATATTAATTCACCAAAACAATTGGGTGATATATTATTTAAAAAATTAATGCTTCCATCAGGGAAAAAGAATCAAAACGGTTTTTCGACAAACGCTGAGGTTCTAGAGAAATTGTATGACAAGCACCCAATTATTAAAGAAATAAGTTCGTATAGACAATTATCTAAGCTAAAGTCGACTTTTATTGAAGGCTTGTCAAAAAATGTTGATTCTAAAGATAATCGCGTTCATACAACCTTTAACCAAACTCTTACAACAACTGGAAGACTGAGTAGTTCTGAACCAAACTTGCAAAATATTCCTATTAAACAAGAAGCTGGCAGGGAAATAAGGAAGGCATTTGTTGCAAGTCAAGGCAACGTTTTAGTAGATGCTGATTATTCACAGATTGAACTTAGGCTTCTTGCAGAATTTTCAAATGACTTCGAAATGCTTGAGGCGTTTAGGAATAACGATGATATTCATCTGAATACAGCTGAAGAAATTTTTGATTTGCCAAGAAACATGATAACCTCGGCGATGCGTTCTGCAGCAAAAACAATTAATTTCAGCATAGTTTATGGAATTGGAGATTTTAGCTTAGCACAGGATCTTGGAATTACGCTAAAGCAAGCACACTCATACATTGAAGAGTATAATAAAAAATATCCCGGCGTAAAACCATACCTTGATGGATTAGTAAAAGATGCATATACGAATGGATATGTAGAGACACTTTTTAGACGGCGCAGGACTATTGGTGAGCTAAAATCTGCTAATCGGAACATTCGTATGTTCGGAGAACGAGTTGCGATGAACACGCCTGTACAGGGCACTGCTGCAGACATAATAAAGATTGCAATGGTAATAGTAACAAAAAGATTGAAACAATCGAAGTGCAGTGCGAAACTTGTCTTACAAGTTCACGATGAACTAATACTTGAAGTAGGTAAGGCGGAGGCAGAAATTGCATCAAAAATATTGAAAGAATCTATGGAAAGTGCAGTAAATCTTAGTATTCCGTTGATTTCAGAAGTGAAAATTGGCAATTGTTGGTTTGATACCAAATAAATTTATATTATCAAAGAAAAATAAGGAGATTTTATGTTTGTTATTGGAATAACTGGTGGAATCGGTTGTGGGAAAAGCTCAGTTGCAAATATTTGCAAAGAATATGGTTTAACTATCATTGATGCTGATGAAATATCGAGGAAAGCAACCACTTTAAACGGTTCAGCAATACCTGAAATTACGGAAGTTTTTGGCAAAAAGATGATAACCGATGAAGGCAGTCTCAATCGCAAAGTTATGTCAGACCTTGTTTTTAAAAACAAGAAATCATTGGATGTATTGAGCTCTATTGTGCATAAATATGTTGTTGAAGAGATAAAAGTGCAGGTTGAAGCATTAAAGGGAAAAAAATGCAAAGCGGCTGCTCTGGATGTGCCAATTCCCGTCAAAAACGGCTTTATTGATTTGTGTGATCAGATATGGGTAGTGTGGGCGGACGACGATATACGCATAAGCAGGCTTAATTCAAGAGGTATGTCAACATCAGACGCAAAAAGAAGAATCCTTTGTCAGATGACAAAGGATGAATACGAAGCACTTGCTGATAAATTAATTCTTAATAACGGTTCGCTTGACGAACTGCAAATACTGGTGGTTCAACTTCTCGATGAAGAGTTACATATGAGGGGAATTAAGGTAGTTTCAAAATAGTCTTTAAACATTAAAGCGGAAAAGAGTAACATCGCCGTCTTTCATGACATATTCTTTACCTTCTGATCTTACAAGGCCTTTTTCTTTTGCAATCTGATATGTGTTAGATGCAATTAGGTCATCAAAAGCGACGATTTCAGCACGAATAAATCCTCTTTCAAAGTCAGAATGGATTTTGCCAGCAGCACCTGGGGCTTTTGTTCCTCTTTTAATAGTCCATGCTCGCACTTCGGTTGGCCCAGCTGTAAGGAAAGATATAAGGCCAAGAAGATGATATCCTGCTTTAACAATTTTGTCGAGCCCCGAAGAATCAAGGCCTAATTCGTCAAGAAACATTTGCTTTTCTTCGTCATCGAGCATTGCAATTTCTTCTTCAATTTTAGCGCTGATTGCAACAACTTCTGCTTCCTCTTTTGCTGCGATTTCGCGTACAGTTTTGACATAATCATTGCTATCAGGATTATTTATATCGCTTTCTGCAATGTTTGCAGCATATAAGATCGGCTTTAAAGTTAGTAGAAATAAATCCTTGAAAAAAACCATTTCTTTCTCGTCATAATCAAGAACTCGAGCAGGTATTCCTTTTTCGAGGTTTGAATAAATTTTTTCAAGTAAATCCAATTCCTCCTGATATTTCTTGTCTCCGCCCTTCATCATCTTTTTTGATTTGTCAATTCTTCTTTCAAGCCATTCCATATCAGCAAAAATCAACTCAAGGTCGATTGTTTCTATATCTCTTAATGGATTTGCGCCTCCATCTACATGAATTACGTTTGGATCATCAAAGCAACGGACAACATGAACGATTGCATCTACTTCACGGATATTAGAAAGGAACTTATTTCCAAGTCCTTCGCCTTTGCTTGCGCCTTTTACGATACCTGCGATGTCGACAAATTCAATAACTGCGGGTGTATATTTATCAGGATTATACATTTGAGACAGAACATCAAGTCTATGGTCAGGAACAACAACAATCCCAACATTTGGTTCAATGGTGCAAAATGGATAATTTGCAGATTCTGCACCAGCTTTTGTGATTGCATTAAATAAAGTACTTTTCCCTACATTTGGTAAACCGACAATTCCTAATCTCATGATATCCTCCGATAAAATTAATAATAAAAATAAATAAAAAAATAAATAAAAAAATTAATAAATAATAAACAATTATATAAATAATTAAATAAACAATCAAAATAAGCACAAGCTATTATAAGCTTACTTTTGAAAATGAGCAATAGTAAAAAAAATCAAATTTACAAATTTGACAAACTTTGGGTAGGCTTGTTCTTGGCCCCTTGATTTCGAGGTTTATTTTGTGTGCTCCCCATGTTAATCTTTCTATACCTCTGAATAGTCACCAATTTTTATTCAATTTATCAAGTGAAAAAATCGAATTTACAAATCCTCAAAATTTTATACCTTCATCATTGTCTGATTTTAGATGTTTTTGTAGGTATTTTGTGGCTTAAATTTAATTTGTAAAAGTGAGACAATATTCTTGTGGTTTTCTAAAACTAAACATTAATCATTTTTAAGAAATCATTAGTTATTTTTAAGAACCATCAATAATTAAAAATAAACATCAAATATTTAAAATAAATATCGTTATATCTGAAGTGGATTTTAATCATTGAAAGTAAATTTAAATTGTAAAAGTAAGGAAGGAGTAATGTTTTGAGTTCTTATAGATATAGTAAAGTTATTTCTTGTGCTCTCTATGGTATTTCGGGTGTTAAAGTTGAAATTGAAGTTTCGATTTTGCCGGGTCTTACAAGTTTTGAAATCGTTGGGCTCGGAGATTCTGCTATAAGGGAATCACGAGACCGTGTTCACGCTGCAATAAAAAACAATGGATTTATATTTCCTAATGGAAGAATAACAGTAGGCATGGCACCTGGGTTTATTAGAAAAGAAGGCACAGCTTTTGATTTGCCGATCGGAATCGCAATACTTGCTGCTTCTAATCAAATAAAACAAGTTGACGAAACAGTATGTATAACTGGTGAAATGTCTCTAAGTGGTGAAATAAGAAGCATTCCGGGTTCAATTAATAGAATTTTAACAGCCAGAGATGAAGGGATAACGAAAATTATTATTCCATATTATAATCTTTCTGAAGGTGAAGGAATAAATGATATTGACATTTATGGGGTAAGAACTTTTATTGAAACTATTGATTTGATTGAGTCCGAATATCCATGGGACAAACAGATTATATTATCTATAGAAGATAAAAATGATAACAATATTTTCAGAGATATCTCATCAATTGTTGGCCAGCCGCTTGCGGTAAGGGCACTTACGATCGCAGCAGCTGGAAAACATAATTTACTAATGGCTGGGAGCCCTGGTTGTGGCAAAACAACTCTCGCTAAAATTTTGCCTGGCATTTTGCCAGATCTTACTTTGAATGAAAAAATCGAAGTTACAAAAATATATAGTTCGTGCGGACTTTTAAAATCAGGCAATTCTATTTTAAATCAAAGGCCATTTCGTGCACCTCATCACAATGCAACACTTTCAGCTATAACCGGTGGTGGCGCATATCCTGCACCTGGTGAAATAACATTAGCACATAAGGGCGTTCTTTTTCTTGATGAAATGAATGAATTTTCTTCAAATATACTCGATATGCTAAGGCAACCGCTTGAGGATAAAAAAATCAGGATATCAAGATGTAAATACACAATGGAATATCCTGCGGATTTTATCCTTATTGGTGCAACTAACCCTTGCAGATGCGGAAATCTTCTCGAAAGAGACAACAGAAATCCTTGCACATGTTCAAAGCAAGCAATCGAAAAATACTTTTCAAATATAAGCGGTCCTATTTTAGACAGAATTGACCTTTATGTCGAATTAACAAAAGTTAGCGCAAATTGCTTAAACGGTAGTATTACTGAAAATACGGAGAGGATATCTCCTGAAATTAAATCAAAAGTTTTAAATGCGTGGGAAATTCAATTTGAAAGATGCATAAAACATAATGTTTCGCCAGAATTAAACTCGAGAATTTCTTCAGTCAACATTATGCAAGTATTTGAATTGTCATCGGATGTTTTGAAATTTGCAGTTAATGCAAGTGAAAAACTCGATTTAAGTGTCAGAGGATACCAAAAAATGTTAAGAATTGCAAGGACGATAGCAGATTATGATGGGGATGAAATTGTCTCCGAAAAGCATATAGCACAGGCTTTGCAATTCAGAAAAAAATGACAAAAACCAAATTATGCCTGATATTTTGTTAATGACAAATTGCGATTTAGAAATCGATAAGACTAAAAAATAAATAAGAAGAAAGGAAGAAAGGAAGGAAAGAAGGAATTTTTTAAAGAAAATGATTAAATAATGATAATAGGAAAGATTAGATTAAACTTTGTGCTAAAGTCAAATTATTAAAAAGATAATGATAAACATTGAATATGGGAAATAGTGAAAAACTTGAAAGATTAAATAGAAAATAATAACAAGAAAAATTAACTTAAATATTTATAGAACAAATGATGAAATTATTTCATGCATAAGTGAAAGACGAAATTAAACTTCGAATAAGGGAAGGAAAAAATTATATTATGGATTATGAAGCAGAAAAATTAGGATATGGCATTTGGATTTCGAAATTTGCAAAATTTGCAGGGTTAAACAATAAAGTAATTTGTTATTTGCTGGAGTCATCAGGGGGACTAGAAAAATTTTGCACTCAAAACCCAAAAACCACATTAGAACTTATTGCTGGACCGCCTGAAAAAGTTTCGAAAGCCGCTTCGTTTTTGAAAGATAGTTCTGTGAAGGTAGATGTATTTAATGATGCAAAAAAGCATTCTTTAAATGGAATAAGACTTATCGCGTGGACAGATGATAATTATCCGGAGAAATTAAGGACAATTTCTGCTCCGCCGTCAGTTTTATATATTAATGGAAACAACGCGAAACATGTATTGGAACAAAAATATAGTGTTGCGATTGTGGGGACAAGAAATCCTACCCCTTACGGAGAGGCCGTTACTGCTAAGTTTGTTAAAGAACTTTCAGAGAAAAAGATTGTAATAGTTAGTGGAATGGCAAGAGGTATTGACAGCCTTGCGCATTTAACAGCACTTGATAATGATGGACTAACCATTGCAGTTTTGGGCTGCGGACTTGATATTGTTTATCCACCTGAAAACAAGGATCTTATGAGAAAAATTATTGACAAAGGGTTATTGATGAGCGAATGCCCGCCTCAAACGCCACCACTTAAATCAACTTTTCCTGCAAGAAATCGAATAATTAGTGGGTTATCTGATGCTGTGGCAGTTATGGAAGCTTCAAAGAAAAGCGGAACAATGATTACCGCAGGATATGCAGGTGAACAGGGAAGAGATTTATTTGCGGTACCTGGAAGTATTTTTTCTCCTAACTGCACGGGGACTAACCAGCTTATTCAAGATGGCGCTTGTGTTTTGACAAATATTGAAGATATGCTTTGGAAGATTCCACTTCAATCGATTCAAACATATATACAGCCTTCAATTGAAGAATATGCAAATGTTACACAAAAAACTATTTGCAAAGCAAAAAAAATACAAACCAGTGAGTTAAATGGGTATAATAATAGTAATAAAAGTTACGGTAGTAAAGATAAAAAAGATATTGCCGATAGAAATGATGATAAAAGTTCGATATATAAAATTTTGATGCATACAGAAAAAACATCCGACGAAATCTCTCAAAAACTTGGAATAAATTCTGCAAAAACTTCGGAAATTCTATCTTTTATGGAACTTTCCGGAGAAATAATTTTTAGAAATGGAAGATTTTCTTTGACAGATTCGTATAAATACAGTATAAATTAGAAAGGACGAATCAAAATTTAAAAGCAAAAAGGAATCATAATAAAGATGAAAAGAATTTTAGTTATTGTTGAGTCCCCTGCAAAAGGTAAAACAATCGGACGATATCTGGGGGAAAAATATCGAATTGCTGCATCTGTTGGTCACATTAGAGACTTGCCTTCTGCAATTTTGGGCGTTGATGTAAAAAAAGATTTCGCACCGAAATATATTCCTATGAAGGGAAAAGACAAAGTAATCAAAGAACTCATATCACTTGCAGCGGATTCAGAAAGTGTTTTAATTGCAACTGACCCTGACCGCGAAGGTGAAGCAATAGCATGGCACATTTCTACAGTTCTACATATAGACCCAGCGAGCGCTTGCAGAATTTCATTTAACGAAATCACTGAAACAGCAGTTAACAATGCAATCAAAACTCCACGAGCTATCGATATGGACCTTGTAAACGCACAGCAGGCGAGAAGAATTCTTGACAGGCTTGTTGGATATGAACTTAGCCCGCTTTTATGGAAAAAAATTAAAAAAGGTTTATCTGCTGGACGTGTCCAGTCTGTAGCAACTCGCCTTATTGTTGATAAGGAAGAAGAAATTAAGGCGTTCGTGCCTGAGGAATACTGGAATCTAACGGCTACATTGAAAAAATTAAAAAAAGACGTGGAGTTTAAAGCAAAATATTATGGCGTAATTAGTAATAACAAAGTGTCTAAAAGAAAAATTTCCAATGAGCAGGAAAAAAATGATGTTTTGTCAAAAATTGATAATGATGATTTTAAAGTGTTTTCAATTAAAAAGGGAAATAAGCATAAACAACCATATGCTCCATTTACGACAAGTACATTACAGCAGGACGCATCAAGAAGCCTTGGATTTACTTCTAAAAGAACAATGAGCGTCGCACAGCAACTATATGAAGGTATCGAAATAGGTAAGCTTGGGCAAACAGCTCTTGTTACCTATATTAGAACTGACTCTGTAAGGTCATCCGATGATGCGTTAGACGAAATCCGTAATATGATATTCTCAAAATATGGCGAATCATATGTACACAAAACTAAGAGACTTTATAAAAACAAGAACAAGTCACAGGACGCACATGAAGCAATCCGTCCGGCACATTTTGATATACATCCTGATAGCATAATTCATTCGCTTTCTCATGAGCAATACCGTCTTTATAAACTAATTTGGAACCGTTTTATGGCTTCCCAGATGGCTGATGCGTCAATTGATACTGTTACTGTTGATATTAGTACTGCAGATCAAGTGTTCAGGGCGACTGGTGAAACAATTGTTTTCCCTGGATTTCTTACTCTATATGGAGAACAGGAAGCACAAACTGATACAGAAGTTTCCGAAGATAAACAGACAGAGGACGGAGAGGAGGTACCTTCAAAAGAAAGAATTCCTGAGCTAACAGAAAATGAATCGCTTGAATGCAAAAAACTATTGCCAGAACAAAAATACACATTGCCACCTTCACGTTATACTGAAGCTACATTGATTAAAGCACTAGAAGAAAAAGGTATAGGGAGGCCATCAACATATGCGCCAACTATCTCTACTGTTCTTGAGAGAAAATATATAGACAAAGATAAAAAATATCTTGTTCCAACTTCTCTTGGGCAGATTGTTACTGATTTGCTTAAAGGAAGCTTCAAAAATATTGTTGATGAACACTTTACTGCAAATATGGAAAACCTTCTTGACACTGTCGAAGAAGGAAAGAAAAACTGGATTGAGTTGCTAAAGGATTTTTATCCAGCATTCCACGCACAAATAGAAGATGCATCTGAGAATCTAGAAAAAGTAAAAATGGAAGAAGTGCTGACAGGTGAAATCTGCCCTGAATGCGGTTCACCTCTACTTTTAAAAGAAGGCAGATATGGTAAATTTTCTGCATGTAAAAACTATCCTACCTGTAAATACACTAAAAATATTGAGCAAGAAGCAAAAGGTAAATGCCCACTTTGCGGCTCTGGACTTTTAATCAGAACTTCCAAAAAATTCAAAGGAAGTAAGTTTTACACCTGTGACAAAAAGGGAAGTGATCCCGAATGTAAGTTTATCAGTTGGGATCTTCCATTAGAAGGTAAAGTTTGCGAAACATGCGGCAGCTATATGGTTCTTAAAAGATACAGAGGAAGAGCATATCCTAAATGTGGAAACCGTGACTGTGAAACTAACATTAGAAAAGTTAAAGCTGAAATTGTTGATGACGCTGATTCCAGCGCGAAAATTGATGATAAAAATGAAATTGGTGAGAAATCTAATTCTAACGAAATAAATGATGCCAACAATAAAGCTGTGTCTAACGAAAAAACTGAAACAGATTTAATGTCAAAACAACTGACAAAAAACACGACTACACCAAAAGCAAAAACTAAGCCAAAGACGGTTACTAAGAAAGAAACAAAAACAACAACAAAACCTAAGACAACCACAAAAGCTACAGCAAAGACTAAGACAATAGCAAAATCTAAGACCTCTACAAAGGCAAAAGAAGATTAGATGGCAACAGCAAAAGTAATTAAATAGACGATAACAAAGCCTAAGACAACCACAAAAGCTACATCAAAGACTAAGCCAATAGTAAAATCTAAGACCTTTACATAGGCAAAAGAAGATTAGAAGTTAACAGTAAAGGCAATAGCAAAGACATTGAAAAAGACTTAAACAATAAAAAAAACTAATACAGCGATAAATGCAAAAAAGATAAGAAATCAATAAAATAATTAGAATTAAAACCTAATTTAAATATTTATTAGAACGTTGGAGATAATTAATAGTGAAAATTACTGTTGTTGGCGCAGGATTAGCCGGATGTGAAGCTGCATACCAGATTACGCGTTTTGGAATTCCTGTAAGACTTATTGAAATGAAACCCAAAGAATATTCCCCGGCACATGAATCAAACCTTTTTGCGGAGCTGGTTTGCAGCAATTCATTGAAAGCTAATCGAGTCGAAAATGCATGTGGATTATTAAAAGAAGAAATGAGACTTATAGGTTCGTTAATGATGGAAGCGGCAGACAAATCACATGTTCCTGCTGGCGGCGCATTGGCGGTTGACCGGAATTGCTTTTCAAGTTATATTACAGATGCTATTAAAAATAATCCACTTATTGAAATCGTAAATGAAACTGTAAATAATATTCCAAAGGACCATTGCGTTATTATAGCAACAGGTCCACTTACTCAAGGCGAATTGTTTTTTGACATTCAAAGAACATTAGGGATGGATCAGTTGCATTTTTTTGATGCAGCTGCACCAATTGTTTTTACTGACTCGGTTGATATGAGTATTGCATTTAAGCAGTCAAGATATCAAAAAGGCGGCGATGATTATATTAATTGTCCCATGGATGAAAATGAATACAAAAACTTTTATCAAGAACTAATAAATGCTGACGTTGCTCCTGTTCATGACTTTGAATCAAAAGCAGTTTTTGAAGGTTGTTTACCTATCGAAGAAATGGCGAGGCGGGGAGAAGACACAATTAGGTTTGGACCGATGAAACCTGTTGGTCTTGTTGACCCAAGAACTGATAAAGAACCATATGCTTGTGTTCAGCTAAGACAGGACGACAGACAAGCAAGCATTTATAATCTTGTGGGATTTCAGACACGCCTTAAAATATCTGAACAAGAGAGAGTTTTTAAGATGATACCAGGTCTTCAAAATGCAGAATTTGCAAGGTATGGAGTTATGCACAGAAATACTTATCTCAAATCTCCAGGTGTTCTTAATGAATCCTATCAATGCATTTCAAATCCGAATTTGTTTTTTGCAGGTCAGATAACAGGTGTTGAAGGATATGTAGAATCGATGTCTTCAGGTATGATGGCAGGAATTAATGCCGCTCTTTACACATTAATGAGGGATGAAAGATTTGTTCTTCCATCCAAAACTGTAACAGGTGCTTTATCAAAATATATTTCCGATACGGGCATAAAGAATTTCCAACCAATGAATGCAAATTTTGGAATTGTCGATCAACTTGATCGAAGGATTCGTAAAAAAGAAGACCGATATCACGAAGTAGCGATGCTTTCACTTGAAATTGTTAATGAAAACAAGCTGTTTTTAAAAGATTTCATAAAAATGACATAATTCGTTCTTCCATTGCGCATGACATATGAGTATAATTAATTTATCTTGGTTATTTTATAAGGAGGCAAATCAATGGCAGGTTTTTTTGGTCTTTTCGATTATAATAAGGAAGGACCTGGGGTATATCTTAACGAACCACCCAAAGGTCCGGTTAAAACATTTTTTTCAATTCTAGGACGTAAATTTTGGAAAATTATTACAGTTAATATTATGTATGTGCTTTTAAGTTTACCAATAATATTGCTAGCATTATTAATTGGTGCATATATTTTTCCAATGCTCATACCTTTTCTTAAACTTGATGTTCTTGAGAAATTTCTATCACCCGCTGGAGTTGCGGCGGCTGTGACACAAGCAGTATCGCAAGTTGCAAGCAGTGCAGCTTCTGCGGTTAAAGAAATGACACCTAAGGAAACTGCAGCTGTATTATTTGTTCAAATCAATCTGGTCTTTTCGATGGCTCTGATTGGATTGCAACTTATAGTACTAGGTCCAGTACAGGCAGGCGTAACATACATCTTCCGTAATTATTCAAGAGAAGAGCATGCATTTATTTGGGGAGATTTCAAAGATCATGCAAAGAAAAACTGGAAACAATCGCTTATTACAAGTGCTATTAGTATCCTTGCTTTTATAATCATGAGTGTTAATCTTTCTTTTTACTCAAGTGGCGACATTGTTAAAAATTCATTTTTGAACAGTATACTTACGGGACTTATGTTTATTCTGTTTATGATATTTGCCATGATGCAGATGTACATTTATCCAATGCTTGTTACATTCAAATTAACTTTGCGTCAGCTTTACAAGAATTCATTACTTCTGACAATTGCTAAGTTGCCAAGCAATATAGGAATATTTCTTTTATCACTTTTAATAATTTTAATTATTCCAATGGCAGGTATCTTTTTACTCGGCGGTCTTGGCATAGTTTTTTGTGTGTTTTATTACATATTCATAGCATTTGGATTAAATTTGTTTCTAACGAATTTTCATGTTTACCGTCAACTTAAGAAATATATGATTGATCCAACCCTTGAAGAAGAACGTAAAGCCAAAGAACTTGAAGGAATCACAGAAGAAGTACCTGAAGAGCCTATTTTTCAAGACACCAATGTTAAAAGTGACGACTAATAAATTTTCAAAATCGGATTTTATACAAATTAACCTGATTATTATCATAACAAAATAGTAACGTCAAATCAGAGTTATCGCATATAATTTTATAAGACTATAGTGTTTACTCAGTAGGGCTAAATTGTTTATACAAATACTATCAAAGAAAGTGGCTTCCATTAATTTTTCCACAGTTCGATTTGTAATTGCTTATTTTTAGCATGATTCTACAGAGTTTTTCAACCTTTACTGAGCAAACGCTATAGCCATT
>JBBQKF010000032.1:0-29443 GCA_038326615.1 Saccharofermentanales bacterium
CTGATATTTCGGAAGCAGAAAATACAGATTCGTCGAAATCTTCTGATTTCTCAATTGGGTCAAAACGATAACCAGAATATCTATTATATATTTCTTTATAAACAGGACCGTGAACCCAAGCTTCACATTCATCAAGAAAAAGTAAATTATTTGTGAAGGCATAAAAGAATCCCTGAAGATAGTATAATGCCTTTTGTAAGGCTAAAGGAGTTATATCCTCGCATTGATTAAGCATATATTCAATTGCTAAATTTATTTTAGAATCAGTATTAAACTCAACACCAAGAAGCTTTGAGGTTATTTTTTTACTCTTTTCATAAGTAGACACAGATTTTAAGTTCAGCTTATTTGTTTCAAGAAGTTTTAAATACTCAGTGGGATCATTATATATCCGCTCTAAAGCATCTGAATACTGTTTTGTCGGCATATCACCTTCAGCATATCTAGTAAATGTTTGCTCTCCCCATCCAAGTAAAAGCGAAAGTGGTCTTTTGCCAATTGCGTATTTTTGTGGTAATTCGAGAATCTTTTCTAAAGATATAATTTCGTTTTTATGACGATAAGCATCGTATAATGCTTTCAAATTTCTATCTCCAATTGCTGTCACATAAATCTCAGTGCCACAATCATTGCATTTTGCAACTTCCCCAATATAATTATAAATCTCACCTTTGAGTGTTCCTGACATAGATTGCTCATAAACTGCATAATCGACGTCTTTTCTGCACTCAGCACCTCACAAAGTGCATTCCCCTGTTGCCCATAAAAACCCTTCAAAATCCAAGAAGGAATGCAAAGCTAATGACTCGACCTTCCCCACAGGAAACGAATACTTCTGACGATTAGTTGCCACACCAAGCAGACTTCCCGCTGCTACAATATGATATTCGGGTGCTTCTTCGCAAAAATATTTAAGGGCATTTAATGCTCTTTCACAGGGCTGGATTTCATCAAGAATAACAAGCGTTTGTCCAGGAATAATTTCCTCATTTAAAGTTGCTTCTAAATATCTGATGATTTTTTCAGGTGCAATATTTTCACTAAAATAGGAAGAAACAGCTGTATTGGTTTCCAAATTGATATATGCAACATTTTTATAATAGCGCGCTCCAAATTCACGTAGAATATAGGTTTTCCCAACTTGCCTTGCCCCATGCAAGATTAGTGGCATTCTAACAGTTGGCTTGTTCTTCCATTCAATAAGTTCACTTTCGATTTTTCGCTTCATAAAGCCACCTCAACTTGATTGAATTGTAGCATGTTTGTATTTTTATGTCGATTTTAATCAAATTTTCGTATTTTATTGGATGTAAGCCTATTAGTATTATTGCATTCCTTAATTGAATCTACCCCTTCACAAGTTTTGCCTGTGTGGTCATTAGTCTCTTTGTCCCGAAGTTTTCGAACTGGATTTCGAGGATTGCGTCGTTTGCGGCAGGCACAATGGAAACTATCTTTCCGCGGCCGAACTTCTCGTGTTTTACCATATCGCCATTGCGAATTTCATTAGGTCTAAGGTACAATTTGCCTGATGTAGGGTCTTTCAGTTCTGGTGCAGATTTTGAAGGTTTTAGTCCACCAAAATCGAATCCTGATGTCTTGTCAGAAACACCTTTCCCTAACCCTTCTGAAGCTCCTGCTCCTCCGGTTGTTTTGTTAACAACAAATCCAGGAGATTTCGTCGATGAATAATTCGTGTTTCCAAACGATGTACCACCGCTAAGTCCACTTTCAGTTGCCTTACCGCCGATTTCTTCAACGTATTTCGTTGGGATTTCTCTAACAAAACGAGACACGGGATTGCACTGCGTCTGTCCAAAAACCATACGGTTTCGCGCAGTTGTTATGGTAAGGCTTTTGCGCGCTCTTGTTATTGCAACGTATGCAAGTCTTCGCTCTTCCTCAATATCTTCTTCATTGCCACTTTGAATCGAACGGTTTCCTGGAAAAAGGCTCTCTTCGGCACCTGCAAGAAATATATAATCAAATTCCAGTCCCTTTGCGCTATGTATCGTCATTAACCTTACACAGTCATCACCGGTTGTTTCCTGGTCGGCATCAGAATAAAGTGCAGTATTCTCAAGGTACAAGGAAAGTTTGCCTCTCAGAGTGTCAGGTGACTCCACCGCTTCTTCAAATTCCATCTCAACTGCTTCGCCGTTTTCGAGTTTATATGTTCGCACTTCGCTTTCGAGAGCAAGTTGCTTCTCAAATTCAATAGCATCGGAAATCAATTCTTTCAAATTCTCAACACGGTCAGTCATTTCTGCCTTTTTCTCACGTTGTTCAATAATTTCCTGCACAATGCCTGATTCATTTTGAATGAATTCGAAAAAATCTGGAAAATCTATCTTATCGCCATTTACTTCGTCCCTAAAACGGCTAATCAGTTCATAAAATTCCAAAAGCCTTGGCCACACTCTGGATAATCTAGGCTCATCCTTAGCTGTCGCGCAAACTTCCATGTATGAAACGCCACGCTCCTTAGCAACAAGATCAATTGCCTCAATCGTAACATCGCCTATTCCTCTTCGTGGAACGTTAATTACTCTTTCAAAAGAAAAGTCGTCGCCTTTAATAATCAGTCGCAAATATGCAAGAACATCCTTTATTTCTTTGCGGTCATAGAATCTCATGCCACCATAAATCTTAAAAGGAACTCCTTGATTGCGTAGTGCTCCTTCAAAATTTCTTGAAAGCGCATTGAGTCGATACAAAATCGCAATATCCTTGTAAGCACAACACTCGGCTTTTGCAACTAACCTGTTTATTTCACTTGCAACATACCGAGCCTCATCATTTTGGTTCTCAGCGCGCAAAAACGTAATCTTATCGCCGGCATCAGAACTCGTCCACAGTTTCTTCGCTTTTCTACCCTTGTTATGCGCTATAACGCAGTTTGCGGCATCGAGAACTGTGCTTGTAGAACGGTAATTTTGCTCAAGTTTAATCACCTGGCAGTTTTTAAAATCTTTCTCGAAGTTTAAAATATTTTGAATGTTTGCACCGCGGAAAGAATAAATCGACTGGTCATCGTCGCCTACAACGCAAAGGTTTTGGTGTTTATCAGAAAGCAAATGAATCAGCATGTACTGCGCATGATTGGTGTCCTGATATTCATCGACTAAAATGTACTCAAATTTCTTTTGGTAAAATTCTAATAATTCCTGATTTTTTTGCAGAAGTGTAACTGCATAATACAGTATGTCGTCAAAATCAAGCGCACTGTTTTGTTTAAGCTTTGATTGATAAAGTGCATATATCTTGGCATAATTGGCAAGTTTGTATTCTCTACCCGCATTTATTGTATAGTCTTCTACTCCAATAAGTGCGTTTTTGGCACTGCTTATCTGTCCGTGAACAGTCCTTGGCGGATACATTTTCTCATCAAGCTTAAGTTCTTCAATACATTGTTTAACAACCTTGAGCTGGTCATCTGAGTCGAGAATGGTGAATTCTTTATCGAACCCAAGTAAATCTATTGATTTTCTCAAAACTTTAACCAGCATCGAGTGAAATGTGCCTACCCACATATTCTTGACATCCTGCCCGATAATCTCTTCGATACGATTCTTCATCTCTTTTGCAGCTTTATTTGTAAAGGTAATCGCAAGTATCCTGTATGGGCTAACACCACGAAACTTAACTAAATATGCTATTCTATGAGTAATAACACGAGTTTTGCCTGAACCTGCTCCTGCAAGAATAAGTAGTGGTCCTTTATCATGAAGAACCGCTTTTTTCTGCTCTGGATTAAGGCCTTTAAGAAGATCATTCTCGCTTAGCATTGGACTATTTCCATTTGCCGACGAACCATTTCCATTTTGTTTGGGTTTATTTTCGTTATTTGGTATCATTTTTAGTAATTCATCTAATTCCATTTTTTCTCCTGTATATTCTTTTGTATAATCGTTTGACTTTTTTTCACTTATTTTATTCTACTCTCTTTAGCTCTATTCATTTTAGCTTTCTTCACTTTAGCTCTATTTATTTTAACTCAATTCATGTAAGCTCTCTTCAGTTCTATTCTCTTCAATTCTATTCTCTCTGTTTTTTCTAATTCTACTATCTTTAGCTCTCTTAATATCAGCTCTCTTATATTCTAATCAGTCCTATTTAGTTCTCTTCAGTTCTTATTCTCTTAAATTCTATTCTCTCTGTTTTTTCTAATTCTACTCTCTTTAGCTCTCTTAATATCAGCTCTCTTATATTCTAATCAGTCCTATTTAGTTCTCTTCAGTTCTTATTCTCTTCAATTCTATTCTCTCTGTTTTTTCTAATTCTACTCTCTTTAGCTTGATGGCAAACAGTAAAGTTACAAAAAGCCTCCGTATTTCAGCAATATGGGGCTTTGTAAAATTATTTCATTTGATGGTTAAGTAAGTCTTTCGTACGATTTTCAATTTATTTTCGCCCGTGATTACTATCTCCAAAATCTCCAATCTCTTCACTGATAATATAAAGAGGTCTACCTTTGACTTCCTCGAAAATCCTGCCTATATATTCGCCGATAATACCCAGCATTATAAGTACCACACCAAAGAAAAAAAGCATTACAACCATCAATGATGCCCACCCAGGTTCCATAGCAGTTATGTTAAAAACTCTCATAAGAATAACTACGATTGCAAATATCAAACTGAACGCTGACAAAGCAATGCCAATTCCAATACTGAATTTCAACGGTTTATATGAAAATGAAGTGATTCCATCGATTGCAAGTTTCATCATCTTGCTGAAAGGGTATTTAGTCTCGCCTGCAAATCTTGGTTCACGAACAAACTCAACGGCTGTCTGTTTAAAGCCAAGCCAGCTAATAAGTCCGCGTACATACCTGTTATGTTCAGGAACACTAAGTAAAGCATCTTTGACCTTCTTGTCTATTAGTCGGAAATCTCCGACGTCAGTGGGGATCTTAACATCGGTTAGTTTATTCAAAGTACGGTAAAAAGTTTTCGCAGTTATTTTCTTAAAAAAAGTCTCGCCTTTGCGGGAAATTCTCTTTCCGTAAACAACTTCAAATCCTTCCTTCCATTTCTTGATCATTTCGAGTATAATTTCAGGTGGGTCTTGCAAATCAGCATCAATAACGATAATCGCCTGGCCGCTTGCATAATCCATTCCTGCTGTAATCGCTGTCTGGTGACCAAAATTGCGGGAAAAATTGAGAAGTTTAAAGTTCGGATTGTTCTGGCAAATTTCTTTTGCCATCATAGCCGTCTTGTCTTTGCTACCATCATTAATCATTACGACTTCATAAGGTTCACCGGTTGAATCCATGACGGCCTTAAGCCTGTTATAAGTTTCGGATATCACTTCTTCTTCGTTATATAAAGGTACAATAATAGAATGCATTACCTGACTCATCAAACAGTCCTCCGAAAGTTAATTTTGTGTAGTTAATCTTCTACGCACAACATGATAATTATACCACTTTTAAAATTTAAAAACAGTCTTTTATGTTACGATTCATTCTGAGTTTTACAGTATAATGTAGTAAAGAAGACAAATTCTTCTTTAAATGCAACTAGAGAATCAAAATATGAATCAGGAAGGGTGAAGCTTATGAAAATCACAAGTAGCGGAAAAGGTATCAAAATCGGTGCGGCTCTCCAGGAAAGAATTGACGAGAAAATGGGTAGATTTGGGAAGTATTTTGGGGACGAAGCCACCGCAACCGTTAAAGTGAGACCCGAAAAAGACAAGATTCGCATGGAAATCACTTTTCATGTGCAGAATCATTTTTACAGAGGAGAAACAACCGCCGATGATGCGGTAACTGCGTTGGATTTGGCAGTAGAAGTAATGGAAGGACAGATCCGCAAACACAAGACTAAAATCGAGAAGAAAGTACGCGATAATGCTTACATGAAGGAGTTTCTCAAAGATCAGATAGTTCAAGACGAACAAAACGATAGTAAGATTATTAAACGAAAGAAATTTGATTTGATTCCAATGGATGCTGAAGAAGCAACATTACAAATGGAGATGTTAGGACATTCGTTTTTACTGTTTTTAAATATGGATAACGATAAAGTAAATCTAGTATATAAGCGCAAGGATGGAGAATACGGATTGATTGAGCCCGAATATTGATAAAGAAATTATGATTTAAAATGAACCTTGAAAACACGTCTGAAATGCAAATACTCTCATATTAGTGAGATCAACCGACTTAAGTTTAGCGGATCCCAATTGACGGATCATCGCAAATAAGTCAATCCCTTATAGATAAGATCAAAATCAGATGAGTTATGCACAACAAGACACAATATGGAAAATACTATTTATCATCATTTTTGTCGATTCTAAAGTCCACAAATAAATATACAGGCTAAGACCTGAAAGTCAACGTAATATCTTATTAATCCTTAAACCTAAGTCTATCTATTTAATATACCTGATGTGGTATATGCAATTGAATTTAATCTTATCTTTGGTTACGTGACTTTACAGGCAAATATAGATATACCTTAAATATTCTATGAAAATCCTGAAAAGAGTTCATAGAAAGACACAGGAAATAGTTTTAGAAATAAATTTAGAAATAGTTATAGAAAATTTATACCGCCTTAATGTAAGGTAAAATAAAAAAATTCATCTTGCTTAAAAACAAGGTTGAAGAAAGGAATTACAAACAAGTTTGATTACCGAATCTGAACCAGGACAGTCAAAATCGATAAATAATTGTGATAAGATAATATTTTCCAAGGGCAAATTAGATCATATCCGATAGTCCTTGTGCGAAGGCCGGTTTCCAATGGAGAAACCGGCCTTTGGTATTTACCTAATTAATATATTTATATCTAGCTATTGTTTTTGCAATACATATTAATCAAATACAATGTCTGAACTTTATTATAGTTTTAGTTATATTTAAAAATTTTGCGGCCGACTTTATAACCACTTCGGATTATAAATCTGCCGGCCTTTCCATTGAGTTGGGTTGCTGCATATAATGGATTAATCCGGATTTTGCGATACATTGCTTTGTCATATGCTTTAAGGAACTTCCACAGTTCTTCTTTTTTTGCATTATTTTCTTCTTTTTTCGATAATGTCAGGAAAGTGTTAACTATTGTTAGAATTATTGAAAGATAGCTGTACATATATTTGCGAAGTTTTGGGTCTTCAATCGTCTCAAGATGATGACTTGTAATCATTAATTTGGCAACTCTGATATATTGATCAATTCTGTTAATCATACTTGTATGACTTACGGACTGATCTATTCTTCCTATATAATAACGATAAAGATCAATATCCATATAGAACATTGTTTTGAAGTAAGGAAGTGGCAAGTATACAAGAACGTTGTCAACATAGAAAGTGTGCTCGGGAAGGACGACTTTGCTTTCGCGTAAAATCGATGTTTTATGAACGGTAGAATGCATAAGTATAAATTGCACAAGGTCAAATTTCTTCGTATCGGCCCATGTAAATGTTTTATTTGTGGGTAGTGCACCTCTGTAATTAACAGTGTTGTGTGTTCCATCTTCAACATGCTCATAGACATAATTTACAATATATAAATCAACATCGTTATTCTTCGCTTTCTGTGCCTTAATGTTAGTAAGCAATTTATGAAGTGCATTAACATCAAGCCAGTCATCTGCGTCAACTACGTAAAAATATTCGCCTGTTGCAATCTTAAGTCCTGTATTAATGGTTGATCCATGACCACCATTTTCTTTATTTACAAGGTTAACAATTCCTGGAAATTTGTCTACATATTCCTGAGTAATATCGGCTGTCTTATCCTTTGACCCGTCATTAACTACTATTATTTCGACGTCTTTTCCTCCTTTAACAAGGGTGTCCAGACATCTTCTGATGTAATTTTCCACATTGTATGAAGGCACGACAAGGGTTAAAAGTTTTTGAGACATAAAATTCCTCCAGCATTTTTGTAATTTTTTTTACGTTCTATATTGTACACCATACAATTGTTTTTGTATATTGCGACAGCATGAATTTTTCATTGTTAATCATTGTTAATCATTGTTTAATCATTGTTTAATCATAATCATTGTTTAATCATTGTTAATAATTGTTAATAATAGTTTATAATAGTTTATAATAGTTAATTACTGTTTATTTTTGTTTTTTTATTATTTGAATTATTGCATAACTACCATTTCTTCAATTGAGATTTCACATTTATCCGCAATCAAATTATGAATCCATTTCTTGCTCAAAAATCTAAAAATTCCGAATATGCATTTGATTATCTCTTCAGTCTGTGATATCAAATAAACATATGGAAGTGGCCAGTGTAGATATAGTCCGGTATATATAGCAAGCGGCACAGAGATTAACCACAAAGGAATTGCCTCGAGTGCCAAAACAAAATGTGCATCACCTCCAGCTCTTAAAACCCCTATCAAATTTGTAAAATTAATTGATCGAATGGTGAACATAGCAGCAGACATAATTATAAGAGTTCCCGCATAATCTTTAACTGCTGTTGACACATCATAAAGTGATAGAATCGGAGCTTTTACGGCAATCATTATAATGCCTATTAGAATGCCTACAACTGGCGCAATAATATTTGACCTTGCTCCATAAACATAGGCTATGTCTTTACGTCCTCTACCAATTTGTTTTCCAACAAGCACAGCACAAGCACTACCAAGGCCTAGCGACACAACAAAAGAAATCTTATCAAGTGTCTGAAGGATATTATAGGACGCAATTTCAACCGTACCCATTCTTCCGTAAACAACGGCAAATGCGGATGTGCCAAGAACCCATAAACTCTCGTTTGTGATTATTGGAAGGGCTACCTTAAGAATAGATGCTACAAACTTGCGGTTCAGATTTTTAAAGTCTTTCCATCTACATGAAACTGCAAGATTTTTCCTATAAACCATCCCAACAATTAGCGTACATTCAAGGACTCTTGCGATAACCGTTGCGATTGCAGACCCTTTAACCCCAAGCATAGGAAAACCTAATTTGCCGTATATCAATAGATAATTCAAAACTGAGTTTACAATCAGTGAAATAGCTGAAGATACCAATGGGAAAACTGCTTTCTCTATTGATCTTAATCCAACTGAGTAGACCATTGAAATTGCAGTGAGTGGATATCCGATTGCCACAATTGATATGTAATCCACGCCAAGTTTGATAACTGCCGGGTCTTTCGTGAAGATTCCTATAAAAGTCTGAGGTGTCAGGAATATGCATGTCATGAACACAATGCTGAAGCTAAAGCTAAAAATTATCCCCAGACTTATTGCTTGTTTTATATCGTCAAAAGCTTTCTTACCCCAGAACTGAGCAATAAAAACAGAAAGACTTGCATTAATCCCAAAAAGAACAAGTGCAAATATGAAAAATATTTGGTTTGAAATCCCAACAGCTGCAAGCGATTCTTTTCCTAACCCACCAACCATAACGCTATCAATCATGTTTAGCATTGATCCTACCAGATTTTGAAGAATCACTGGAACTGCAATTACAATAAGGGATTTGTAAAAAAAGATATCAAGCTCAAAAATGTCCGATTTTTTCTTATCATCGTCTTTATCCTTAAATTTGCTAAAAAACATGTTTGCTCCTTGCTTTTTGGGCACTAATTCTAACTTCTAACGAAAATTATCTAGATTTTCTAATTAATTTGCGTGTAATCTCATTAAGAATCGAATTTACTCAAAAAAATAGTGTTATCTAAACAAATATAAATATGGAATATAAATACAATCTGGCCCGCCTGCTTTTATTTTCCTAATAAATAATAAAAATATTCGTGTTGCAATAATCATTAAAAAAGTTGCAAGCCCCCCAATTTACAAGAGGTTGCAACTCGTTTAGCCTCATAAAATAAATCAATTATTTTTTAGGTTCTCCCGGTTTGCGAACTATGAAGTCATCATCGCCGTCATCATCTTCATCCTGAGAATCAGCAATGCTATCTTGAAATTCATCCTCTTGACTGTCTTGTGTTAAATCTTCATCTCCAATTGAAATATTATTAAGTTTATCTTCATTTAAAGAATTATCGTCAGTGTTTCCATTTGTGTTTCCATTTGTGTTTCCATTTGTGTTTCCACTATTGTTTCCACTATCGCTTCCACTATTTTTATCGCTAACGTTTTCGCTTATTTCTACTGATTCACCCATTTCTGCAAAATCGGATTCAATTTGACTATCTTCAAAATTCTGTTGATTCTTACCTTTAACTATTTTCATATCTTCATCTTCAACTAGCGAATCGTCAATAGGATTATTGACAACAACACGGCCTACCAGTTCAGCTGGTATGACTCCTTTAGATATGCTATGTGAGGTCAAATCACCTTGTGCAATTTCATCTTCTGGTGAAACTCTTACCGATTTTATCGGAGCATTATTATCGTTATCCATTCTTTTCCATACAAATATTATTGCAACAATTGCAGCTCCAAGAACAAGTAATGCAATAACAATCAAAATAATATTAAATATTTTGGTTAGATTTGCCTTATTATCATCTCCTTGTGATGTTGGAGATGATGATATAATTGACGATATTTGTGATGATGTGGGCTGCTCCGAAGTTTGCACTGTAGGTTCTGGAGAAGGGGAAATTCTGCTATCTTTTTTAGTTTGTACAACAAACGTTGGTGTCATTTGTTCAAATCCGGTTTTCCCAAGAATTGACAAAGAAATTTTATAGTTAGTTGCAGGTTGTAACCCCTTTAGAGTAATTTGCGTCTGATCAAGGGGTAAAAGCTGTGTCTTGCCGACAGTCCCATCAGGCATTACATATGAAATCCTAAATCCAACTGAAAGTTCTGTGAAAAATTCTTTTGGGTTCCAAGTAATGGTCATACTTTGATCTGCTACTGCAGAAGCAGTAATCTTTGGTTTAGTAGTAAAAATCAATGATTGTTTTAAAATGACTTTTACTACGTCCTTTCCATTGCCCCAGGAATAAATATCCCCTGTTTTATTCAATGCAAGATTGAGATTATCCCCACAGTCAATCTGGGCAATACTTCCTACATTAATATCAAGCGGAACAGGAAGCAGGTAGTTACTATTAGTTTTTGAAGGGCCAAGTCTCTTCATAAGTGCATTTCCCCATCCATAAATTACTCCGGTATCTTTAACTATTATGGAATGCTCAGCACCTGATGATATTTGGAAAACATTAAAAATTGAAGTAATTAACTGGGCGGGTGAATTAAAAGAATCTATATCACTTCCATGGCCCAAAACACCATTATTCGTGTTGTTTCCCCAACTATATAAGTACCCCGATGAAAGGAGAGCAAGTCCGAATTTGTTACCAGCGGAAATTGCTACTGCATTTTGAAGAAAATTGTTCTGCGGGATATCTGAAGATGAGGATGACGATGAGCCGGATATTGTTGATTCAAATGTCAGTGTATTGGTTACCGGAACTGGATTTGCAGTTTTATAATCAACATTGTCAATTTGAAAAACATCACCATTTGAGCCAGCTCTTAAAATAAGAAACTCATTGCTTCCTGCTGAAATTTCCTTGACATTATTCATGTCATACCCATAACTGTCTGTTATAACTTTTTGGTTCATCTTGTCGCTCCAGATGACCGCTGTGCCATTTTTAAGAATCGCCATGCACATTTCACCGCCTGCAGCTATCTCAACTGCATTCTGAACTATCTCGTTTTTTCTTTCTACAGACCCATATCCCCAAACAATAACAGTCCCATCATCAAGAAGGACCAGGGATTGCCTGGAACCTGCCGCAACCGATTTAGCTTTTCCATTCCATGTACTGCTATATACCAATAAAGCATTTGCTCTGGAAACATTTGTTCCATCGCCTAGCTGCATGTAATCGTTATCCCCATATGCCCAAACATTTCCGGCACTGTCAATTATAAGGGCATGTCCTTCGCCTACAGAAATCCTTGTATTATAATTGCTTTTCTCAGTTGCAGCAGATGATGGCGTAATAATGATTGCTGGAATTATTATCATTATTATTGTAAGCATCGCAAATAATTTACTAAGTTGATTGTTTATTTTCATTTATATCTCCTGTTCGATTTGATATTAAAATTAGTAATCGCGGCTATTTCGTATTTGTTTTGTAACACTAATTTCAGCTGCTTTTATTTGTTTTCTTCTGCTTTTTATCGCAAAGTAAAAGTTTAACTACTCCATTATAAAACATAAACAGTCATTTACACAAGACTGCACGCTTATTATTTTATTTCAAAGCATCTTTACCGCTTATTTTCGTTTTCCTTTTTTGGCTCTAGCTGCCTTGCCACATTTACCGTTAACTTTCGTCTTACCATCATCATTGTATTTTGATTTAGCATCATTATTGTCATTTGCCTTATTATCCACCACGGTATTTTGCTCTTTATTTTCTACTTCAATAATATTTTCAGCATCATCAAATCCGACAAAATCAACTACATCATTTATGCTACCTTCCTCTTTCGAGTTTTCCAATTTTTCAACGTCATTTTCACCATCGCGTTTATCCCCTGGCTTTCTCTTTATCTCAGTTAAAATGCTTTTAAACAACTTTTTCCCCTGATGTCTTTTTCGGAAGGATATTGCAGAAATAGTAATGAAAAATACAAGAATAGCAGCTGTTATGCATAAAACAATTATCCACGAATAGTCTTTTGGTGGCAAAACTACCCCTGCTCCATATACGTAATCCACATTCCATGGCACTTCAAGAGGGACAATAGTTCCGTAAATCTCGGGACTCCAAATCATTAGATCTGGATTGTTTTCAACCACTTCGGGTGTAACTTCTGTTATGCTCTCTGACAATGTTCCTTCTGAGAAAATGCTTGATTCATCAGACGGAACTTGTGAAACATTTTGTTTAGAAGTTGAAACTTGTACTGATGATGAGGATGTTAATTTAGAGGATGTGGATTGTTTAAATGAAGTGGCCTGTTTTGAGGATGATGGCATTGAATTTGAAGAATTTATTGAAGCTGAAGTAGATGTGTTTACAGAAAAAGCAGACTCGTTAATGCTCATGGAGTTTTTGTCGGCTGTATATACAAATTCAAGAGGAGTTAGACTTCTGTTCCCAGAAACATCAATTGCCTTTGTACTAATAATTTGAGTTGTAATCATGTTAAAATCCAAAATATTAATTTCGTTAACAGCACCTAATTTCAAAGTCTTAATTGCGTCGTTTTTGTCAATATAGGATATTTCATAACCTACAACTCTGATATTGTCTTTAGCATCAGGCCAGGAAAGTGACATGCTACTGTCGTTAACTGTCCCTTTAAGTTTTGCTCCAATTACCCATTCAGGAGAAATTGCATCTGGAATTACTACACCAATTGGTGTTTTGGAATCAATAATAGAAACATTTCCCAATTGTCCTTTATTTGCTCTTCCGACGGTTCCCACAAACCCTTTAACACTAAGAAAAACTGCATGGTATCCACCAATCGCGATTGATTGAAATGGTAAAAATGTATTGCCTGTCCACCCGTTTGATGTTGCAATCATAGCAACTGGAGTGTTCTGATTTGGTAGTTCTCCTATCCCTAATTGCCCATATGTATTGTTGCCCCATACATAAATAGAATCAAGCCTTTTTCCTTTTTTGATAACAGGAACAGTAATTACTGAATCTGTATATCCTGCTTCAATCAAAGAAATTTTGTCATTTTCTTCGTTTAAGTCATCGGTAAGATCAATTCTGGTAGGGCGACCAACGAATTTGCTATTTTGTAGAAGAGAACCTAATCCGAGTTGACCATCGGAATCGCTCCCCCAGACATAAAGATTCTGATATGGTTCTTTTTTTAATGAGGCAGGTGGTGAAACTTCACTCATGGCAAGATTATGAGAAAATCCAGCTGAAATTTTGACAATGTCCTTTAATCCATCTATTTTTTTGGGGAGACCTCTCGAAGTCTGTGATCCATCCCCTAATTGTCCCTCTTTATTACTTCCCCAGGAATATACTTCACCTTTAGAATTTAGATACAGAGAATGATTTCCCCCCGCTGATATTGCTACCGCATCTGCTTCAACAACCAGTTGAGGTGCCAGAACTCTTTTACCTAATGTGTTTCCTGCTTTATCTGTTATGTTTTCAGATAAAACATCCCCAACCTGAAATTCATTATTGCTCCCCCAAGCATAGACTTGCCCGTCAATACTGAGTGCAAGCGAATGAAATCCTCCTGCGGATATTTCTTTCATTGGTGGTATTGAATCTATTCGCTCTGGCTTTGAACTGAAGTTTGCACTTCCATTACCAAGTTGTCCGAAAGTATTCCTTCCCCAAGCATAAACATTCCCATCTTTAGACAAGGCTAATGTATGGTATGCTCCAGCCTGTACCATAACAATGTCAACGAGATCGGGTACAAGAACTGGTGATTCTTCATTTTCGATAGTGCCTATGCCTAGTTGTCCGTATGAATTATCGCCCCAGCAATAAACTTGTCCATCTTCATTTAACAAAACTGTATGATAAAGGCCTGCGCTAACCACACCTTTGCGATATTGTGAAGCAAAACCTTGGTCAATCGGACCATCCGGACCAGGATCAGGAATTACTTCGTCTGCTTGTGACAATCCGGATTTTGCTGGATTTGATGAAGCGGCGTTAGATAATATATTTGATGATGTTTTAGAAATTGAAGATTTCGAGGCAACTGCTTTATAATTAGATGCCTTGGAAGTATATGTCGGTGTTGCCGCTGCAGCAAAAAGCCGTGCATAGCTTAAAACGCTAAGCGCTAGCATTGCTGCCAAAATTCCAGCTAATATTCTTATAAATATATTTTTTACAAATTTTTTCTTTTTGTTATCCATATAGCCTCCGGTTTATATCAAACCAATTGATTCAATTTAAGAATTCCGTTTAACAGCGCTTCCTAACATTCTAATTTCCCTTATTTCTTAAAAGAAAATGCTTCATCTAATATTACTTTTTTGCTTTTTTAAACACACAATGGAATATATAATACCACGATTTAGTATAAGTATGCAAACTGGTGCCTTGTAACTTACTAATTTGAACATTTATTGAGAGAGCGCTTATATATTCTGTAATGACGGAAATCTTAAAATAAATTTAGCTCCTGATTCGGTATTGCTAGCTTCGATGCTTCCAGACATTGCTTGTGCGGAAGATTTTGCTATTGCAAGGCCAAGCCCAAACTGACCATTTTTGCCTTTAAAAAATCTATCAAATATGTAAGGGAGATCTTCTTCTGGAATTCCATCACCATCATCCTGCACAGTTATTTTAATCTCTCTGGCTTCATTTTCTAGACTTATAGTAACTCTTTCTTTTGCGTATCTTATTGCATTACTGGCAGCATTCATAAAACACTGTGTAAACAAAGATTCGTTGTAACCCATCGTTAAAATATCAGGAGTTTCCTTATAAATAATTGTTTTTTTGCTTTTAATAGCAATCCCTTCACAGCGGCTTATATATTCTTTCATGATGTCATTAATTATTACATCTTCTAAATCCGTTCCATAGTTTTGATTTTCAATCCTGGATAATACGAGCAACTCACTTACGAGTCTGTCTAGCTTTTGACTTTCTTCTTTAATGATTATACCAGCATTTTTTACATCTGGGAAAAGACCGTTTTCGATTCCTTCTGCATACCCCTGAATTGACATTAATGGAGTCTTAAGTTCGTGCGATGCATTCTGAAGAAAGCTCTTTTGGGCTTTATCATATAGCTCAATACGGTTTGCCATTGAAAGTATGTTGTCAGACAATTGTTTTATTTCTTCAATATCTGTTTGATGTTCAAGAACAAATTTCTTTCGCTCACCAATTTTAATAGTTGCATCGCAAAGTTCTCTAACAGGTTTTTGAACGCCTTCAGCTATTCTGAAAGCAAGTAAAGTTCCAAGCAAAATACCAAAAATCATCGTCAGTACAAGGACAAGATTGATGGTCATAAACATAGGGTCTGATACATCCATTGAAGAAATAAATACGATATAAGGAATGTTATCAATAGGTAATTGAGTTAGTCTGTAGCCCATCAGACTATATTTTTTGCCATATAAATCAATCTCAGCTACCTTAACAACGTTAAGTGAAGGTAAAATTTCCCTTGCTTTTCCAATCAAATCAGAATTAAGAAAAGTGTTTTGATAATCAATTGGGTAAATCATTTCTCCGGTGTCTTTAAACATGAGTAATTCTGTATTCAACGCAATTTTTGATGTACGCAGTATCTTGTTCAGTTCCGCAATCGCCTGATCAATTTTAGTCTTATCTGTTTCATAAATCGTCTGGGAAAGTTCGTTTCTAATTAGAACCTGAGTTGTCGTAACCGTATTTTTAAGTTGCATTGTTATGCCGTTACTCACATAATTTCGAAAATAAATATTAAAAATCAACAAAGTAATGAGTGGAGTTATTGTAAGAATTATCATAAATGGAACTACTATTTTTCTTTTAATGCTTTTCACAAAACTATTTCCTCCAATTTAAACCCAAACCCCCATACTGACTCTATTTTGGCAGTAGACCCCGCAAGCAAAAGCTTCTTTCGAAGTCTCTTTATAACATCATCAGCCGCTCTCGTATCCGCATCATAATCGAATTTCCAGACATTTTTCAATAATTCTTCTCGGGAAATCGCTCTTGAGTAGTTTGAAATGAAATATATCATTAATGTAAATTCTGTAGGACTAAGATCTACTTTTTTGCCGTCTACCTTGAAGTCTCTTGATTTCATCTCCATTTCAATATTTGCAAATGCATATGTCTGATCTGTTGTTTCTCCAAAATCCATAGTAAGTCTACGAAACAAAGCCTTAACTCTTGCGACAAGCTCCATTGGTGAAAACGGTTTCGTTAAATAATCGTCTGATCCAAGCGATATTCCTGTAATTTTGTCCATCTCGCTGTCGCGCGCGGATACTATTATTATAGGCACTTTGCTTTCTTGTCTAAGCATTGAAGATAAAATAAAGCCATCGGTTCCAGGCATAGTAACGTCAAGAATTATAAGATCGCATGGATCTTTATGAAAGCAGTCCACTAGTTCATCACCTGTTGGAAACGTTTTTACCTCGTAACCTTCATTAGTCAAAAAGTAGAAAATCAAATCTCTGATGTTTTTTTCATCGTCCGCAATATATATTTTCTTTCCCATAAACGCCTCTTTCTTTAATTAGTAGCAGTATAAGGATTAGTATTAGTATTTACCATTTCTTAATTGATGCAAATTAAATTCAATATACTTATGACGCAAATTAAATTTCAAATACTATGAAAATATAAAGAACCGTCGGGCTGACGGGAATCGCTTGGTAATAATGCGAACATTAGTTTGTACTTCCCAAGAAACTCCAACCTCTACAGGTGGCGAGAGTAGGTCACGTATTTATTATTTGTACAAAGATGCAATCTGAACTTTCAATTAATTTTGTATTTCTTAAATACCGAAATTAGAATACTAATGAGTTGATTGCTGATAAGATTGTCATTAACATTATTTATGAAGACTGTTATAAATAACGCTAATTAGAATTGTACTAAATCTATTATACTGTCTATCCCTATCAATGTCATTATCATAATATACTATTTTTACTGCTATTGAACACTTGCCACTATTTTGCCACAGAATTTCCGTTGTTTTTCATGGTTCATGTGATGTATGATGGTTTCACAAGGAGGTGATGTTGATTGAAAAAAATATATGTGCTCTCTTTAGCCCTTCTGCTAAGTATTACCTTTGCAGGTTGTGTGAAAGAAAAGGACTCTGAATCAACCGGAATATCAAGTTTGCAGACAAGTAATGTTTCGATGGCAAGTTCTAAAGATATCTCAGTTGTTTCTTCGAAAAGCGCTTCAGGAGCCGCCACACAAAGTAAAACAAGCAGTTCTGCCAACGGTGACAATCAAGAATTGTTGAGTCAGCTGAAGGATTTAGAAAACGTACTAAGTTCACTTGATCAGTTATCAGATGGAGATTTAGAGATACCAACTCCTTAAGAAACAGTCGCTAGCAAAATTTATTCCTAGGTAAGAAATCGAAATACAAATGCATATCCGGATTTATAAAACCATAATGTCAGTAAAGTAATACACTAATAAATATTCGACTAGAATGGACAGAAATGACAGTCAGGACAGACATGAGACAGACATGAGACAGACTATGGCAAAACGAGTTATTAGAATCATAAAAAAATGACTGAATAAGATTTAATAATAAACTTTAATAAACAACAAAAATAACATTAACGAAAAAAGAAAGAAGGAATTTAAAATGAAAAAGTTAATCGCAGGTATTTTAGTAGCAGCAATGCTTTCAACAGTTCCAGCACTTAGTCTTGCAGAAGGAAAAAAAATGAACTCAAAGCCAGAAGTAAAGGATCGTTTCCAAAACATTCTGGTTACAAGAGCTGAAGAAATGCAGAAAATGCAAGAGAAATTTAATGACTTGAAGGCAAAAATTGAAGCAAAACGTGCAGAGATGGATGAAAAAAAGGCTAGTTTCCAGACTAAAAAGGATGAATTCAATGCTTTCAAAGATGAATTAATGGGAAAAAGAGAAGCAATGAAAGTTTTAAGAAGAGCTGGCGATGTAATCCGTGAAGAAAATTCAAAACTTCGTGAAGATCTTAAAAATTCATTAACCGCACTTGAAGAAAGTGGAAAAGTTATTCTTCCAGGAACCCAAACTACACTTGATGCATATATTGTCGAGTTAAAAGCTCTTACTGCAAAAATTAAAGATACAAAAGGTGAGATTCACGCAATACTTAAGGACAACAAAGGATTTATTAAAGATAAAGACTACACTGCAATGGATTTAGCTTTTGACGAGATTTATGCAATCCAGACGCAAAGAAATGCATACCTCACACAAATCAATGGAATTCTTAAGAACATGGTACAATTATTATCAACAGTTGCTTAATTTTTAAAATGTAATCTTTTGAGAATAACGTTTGAAATGTTAAGGATGTTAAAAACACTAAAATGAAATTTATAATAAAAAATGCTTTCTTCGGTTAATGGAGAGGGCATTTTTTGTCATATAGCAACTTACACAAGCAAGAAAAGTCTTATCCGCTAATAGTTCCACCACCAACAACACTTTCACCGTGGTAGAAAACAACTGCCTGTCCTGGTGTTATCGCCCTTTGAGGGTTATCAAAAACAACTTTCACTTTGTTTGATTCAATAGGGTAAAGAGTTGCGGCCGCTGGCACTGCGCTATATCTTATTTTTGCTTCTATTCTAATAGGTTCACCTAGAGATAGAATTTCGATAAAATTCAAGTCTCCCGCAATCAACTCATTTTTGAATATTTCCTTTTCCTGTGCTAACGTCACAGTATTATTTTCTACATTGATTGAAACAACAAACATAGGAATTCCAAATGCAATTCCAAGGCCCTTGCGTTGCCCGACTGTGTAATGCCAGACGCCCTTATGTAATCCGATAATTTTGCCTCTACTATCAACAAAATTGCCTGGTACAGATTTCTTCCCTGTATACCGCTCAATGAAAGCTGCATAATCATTATCAGGAACAAAACAAATTTCCTGACTATCGGGTTTTTTAGCAATTGCCAGGTCATATTTTACCGCAATCTCTCGGGTTTCGTCCTTAGACATGTCGCCAATAGGCATAAGCATATGAGAGAGTTGATGCTGTGTAAAATTATACAGAACATAACTTTGGTCTTTTTTAACTGAGGCGCCCCTATGCAACTCGAATCTGCCAGTTTGATTGTTAGTTATAATTTTGGCGTAATGCCCGGTTGCTATATAATCAAATCCCATTGCCATAGCTTTATCAAGGAGTCCTTCGAATTTTATATGCCTGTTGCATGCTATACAAGGATTTGGTGTTCTTCCCATTTGATATTCTTTGACAAAATAATCCACGACATCTTGCCTGAAAACTTCTTTGAAATTAAGAACATAATGAGGAATTCCAAGTTTGAATGCAACCATTCTTGCATCGTTTATATCGTCAAGCGAACAGCACCCACCACTTGGTCGTGCTAAGTCATCGGATTCTTCAGCCCATAATTTAAGCGTTATCCCTACAACTTCATATCCCTGTTCAATCAGCAAAGCTGCGGCAACAGAACTATCCACACCACCGCTCATTCCAATCATTACTTTTTTCTTTTCCATCAGTTCATCCCCTGACCAACTCAATTTCAAATGCTAAACTTTTCGCTCTCAAATATTTTGTTAACAACAGGCATTGATGCAAGCCCAACTGCAATTCCTGCTATTGCCTGAATAAGGTTCGGCAAAATATTAGGAAGCGCATAAGGCACGCCAAAAAGAATGCTTTCAAATGAAAAATATCCACCAACCATTATTCCCTCACATACAAGAAAAATAAATGCTGTATAAAAATATCGATTTTTTTGCCCATATTTCAATAAAAATCCAGCTACAAGCCCCATAAGCCCTTTAATCACTAAAGTTGCAGGTGCGTACTGCGCATATCCTAAAAGCAAATCAGAAAGCATTGATCCCAATGCGCCAACAACACCGGCAAATGGCCCAAGAATCAGTGCTGATGCAAAAATCACACCGTCACCAAGGTTGACATACCCGCCCTGTCCATTTGGAATTTGCAGAAACATTGTAGCAACAAGAACAAGTGCTGTGAGAATTCCGCCATATGCTATCTTCCTTATTCTTTTTCTATCCATTTTTTTATTCCTCATTTCTATTCATTATTCAATTTATTATTCAATTTGTATTCTATTTAGTATTATATTTTGTATTCTATTTTGTATTCTATTTAGTGTTCTATTTAGTATTCTATTTAGTATTCTGTTTTGTATTCTATTTAGTATTCTATTTTGTATTCTATTTAGTGTTCTATTTAGTATTCTATTTAGTATTCTATTTTGTATTCTATTTAGTGTTCTATTTAGTATTCTATTTTGTATTCTATTTAGTATTCTATTTAGTATTCTATTCAGTGTTATATTCAGTAAAACTCCAATTCAATATAAATTATACCAGAGTTGTTATTATGATTGTTTAATTTTTCAATTCAGCACTTTTCGGCTTCTTTTTGTATAAAATCATATAACAAGTTCCGTGACGTACTCTCACTACCATTAGAGGTGGGAGCTTCTTGGGAAGTACATACTAATGTTCGCATTATTACCAAGCGATTCCCGTCGGACCGACGGTTCTTTATATTTTCATAGTATACAACAAGATTGAGTATCAGTCTATCCCTAAAATTCTCAAACCCTCATCCCGTAGATTCATTGCAGCATTTATATCCCTGTCGAGCACTTCGCCGCATACCGGGCATTCCCAGATGCGATCTGCAAGGGTTAGTTCCCTGTTCCTGTATGCAAAATCCAGGGGAACGAATTGCCTTGGATTGAATTTAAAGTTAATAATTATGATCCGCAAGAGATTGGTCTTTGGATTAGCACTCAGCTTGATCCTCAAGTTCAATTCTATTTTCATAAAACAATAATAGACGAAAAGCAAATAGTGCTTCTAGAAATTTCTGCTGCATATTCTAATCCCGTAAAGTTTAAAAGAATTGATTACATTAGAATAGATTCACACAAAAAGAAACTAAAAGATTTTCCCGATACAGAGAGAGAATTGTGGGCGATTTTTTCTAAAAAACCATTTGAGGTATTAACTGCTCTGGAAAATGTTTCGGAGGACCTAATTCTTAGATTGCTTGATTATTCAGAATATTTTGAAATGTTATCCCTAGATTTGCCAACTGACAAATCTTCTACTTTAAGTGCTTTGCTATCGGAGGGGATGCTTTCTAAAATAATCTTATCTGCGTATCAAGAATACGCTAAAATGAGTAAAGAGGATAAACAACGCGCTTGTTATCTTCATTCTTGTTTTCTTTATCAATTCTGCGTTTATTGCTTAATTCATACATTGATTTATACATTATTCATATGTAATTTGCAGTAGTTATTGCATTTTTGGCAATTATGAAGATAATTCTCAGCTTTATTTGAATGTTTTGTAGGTTTCTATAGGATTTTTGTATTCCAAAAGCGAGGCAGATTTTTGCAAAATATAGTTTAATAATTTATTATTCGAAAATGACGCCATGTACTTATGTGAAATTTTGCAACCTATTTTGCATTTAGACTGCTCCGCTGTCTGTCCGAAATCAATTCTGCTAACACCGTTTTCAATCCCGATCCTTGCTATATGAAGGAGCATATTATAGTATAAATCGTATTGGTCTCTTTTCTCATAATCCATGCCACCAAAAATAAAATCCATCTGTTTTTCTTCATAAGTTATCATTACAAATGCAAGAGAGGTTTTAATAGCACCCTCCTTGTAATTGATACTCGAAGTAGTAGCACCAGCAGACTCAAATTTATTTTCACTACTAACTTTGCTGTTATTGCTATTATTATTATTGCCATGATTTCTTTCGCTACTATCATAACGCGAAAACATAGCATCATTATTTTCATCTGATGAGAACTTATCAATTTCATTTTCAGATATGTTTTCATTGTTGTTTTTAGTATATTCTAATTCGCAATTTTTGATAGTGTTGTCGTAAAAAACATGAATTTCACCCTCAAAGTTTCGGAAAAACTCAATTCCCAAAGTTTCAAGAGGATACTTCGAGCGTTTCTGTACTTGCAAATACAAGTTGTGAAGTTTGGCATCGAACAATTTATTGTCGATTATTGCCGTTTTAAGGTTTTCTCCTTTTCGAAGTGCTATCTTTAATCTCCTTCGATACTCGCTTCTAAGACTTGAGAGATAATTTGGGAAGTCAGTGAAAGTGTTTTCAAAAATACAAGTTGCAAGTGTCTGACCAGTTGCAATATCTCCTCTTCTTCTCACAATTTCAATCTGTTCAGAGTTAAGATTAAGAATCAAAAACAACCCTTTTCGGGTTTTATAATCGTCTAAAAGTGCGTCAATATTTCCCCGAAATCCACATGAAGAAACCGAAACGGGCATTCCAATAACATTAAACGGGATCGAAATCCCATGTTTGCGAAATGCAAATAAATTGAGTTTCATTTTGTATTCACAACACACATATTCTGGGTGCGTAATGCAAACAAACGGAGTGTTGCTTGAGTATTTAAGTGTTTCAAGCAAGCTCTTTCTAATTCGCGGATCTTCCTTTGTAAGTTCATCCCAATTATCTGGAATTTCATTATGTATGATTCCTTTAAATTTGTTTTTCATCGAACACCTCGTAAGATGACTTTTTCAAATTAATTTTTCATAGGCGACATATCTTTTATCAACATTGTCCATGAACCGCGTTGTTATCCTGCGCGACTTAACATTTTCATCTAAAATCCAGCTGCTTAAAACTCTTGTAACTCCAGGGTAATTTTTGATGGCGCAAGAAATTGCTTTTGCAAAAAGAAGTAAAATCGTGTTACTTCCATGTAGCTTTGGCAAGACGCCAATTTCGACAACCTTAACTTGTTTTGGAAACCTTCTCAAAAGCTTATATTTTAGAAAAGTCAAAACTCCAGCCTGTTTACGAGGGGACACAAGCTCATTAAAATCAGGATACCAAAGTATAAATCCAATATCGGTTCCATCCTTCACCGCAAATATTAAATTATCGAGATTCAGCAGCATCCTCATTTCATAAAAAAGTTGGCAATCCTCTGCGTATTCTCTTTTAAAATAATATCTATGGTCACAAAAAATTTCATTGTTCAAATCAGTGTATCTTTTCATTGTGCGTTCAAAACCTTTTGAACTAAAATCTGCATATTCAAGCGTTGGTGCTTCTGGTCGGTCTTTAAAATACGATAAATCTTTCATGACCTTAGAATTTAGCTTGATAGCATCTTCACTATAGCTTGCTAAATAAATTTTTTCATATCCGTTGTCAAAATAATCGTGATAGTATTGCGGATTATATGATGCTCCAAAAGTTGGATATTCTGATTTTTCCGAAAGCAAAAAACCGACAGAGTTGTTGCAATGACCGTCAAGAGAGATCTCAAGTTTTATGCAACCAAGTTCTTTTGCGAAATTCGCAGCATAATCCATCATTAAATCGACCGCCAAATTTGCATCTCTTTTCGCTTCAAAAAAAGCTACCATAAGAGCTTTCGGGTTTGTTTTATGGCAAATAAGAACGCACTGGCAAAAAGTATTTCCGGCATATTTTGCTTTATTTCCGGCATCTTTCACCGAAATTATTCTTTGAACTGTATTTTTATAAAATTCGCCGTTTTTGTCGCATACTAATCCAATGAGCCCAGCCTTATTGTTTTTAAAAGATTGGTCATCAACATATACTTTTTCGATAAACTTTAATTGTTCTTTTATGTCGTCATGGATTGCGATTTTCACTAAATGCCCTTCCTCGAGCACAAGGGGGACGGTTCTCTTCTGTGTTCGATTTGCAATATCTACTACGAAACAGTGAGGATAATAGCCAGTCACCGTTCATATAATTAATATGCTAAAATGTAATAAAATAATTTTAACAGACAATTGCAAATTTGTAACCAAGAAATTTAACGATATGCACTTGCTAGATACTAAACGAAACACACGTATCCATCATTCTTTAAAAATATATCAAATATGAATTAATACCGAACCCATTAACGAAGTCATGAAATTTATTATCTTCACTTTCTATACAAACTTGAGTTCTCTCCTGTAAATCACATTTGCATATTTTTTTCAATCCTTTAATTGTTGCATCAAATTCTGTTGCCAACCCTGTCACTTCATTAATCCTTAATATATATGCATTTTTTTCATATCTAGCCTTTTTGAATGCAAGTATTTTAAAATCACGATTGAATTGTATAAGATCCAAATATGGGATTAAGGCTCCACTTTTTAAAGAATCAAATTCAACTTTACATATATCAGATAGCACTTTAGATTTTACAGTGCTAATCCTTTCGTCCACTTGATTGGCAAAAAGTGTAAATTTGAACTCGAAATCTCCACCCATCCACTGAGGGAAATTAGTGCCCCATGAATTATTCATAGCATTAAAGTATAGCCAAGGCTTATTTTTTTGATATTCCGAACGAAATTTATATATTCCTTCATCCCCTATGGAGACTAACGGTATGTCGTGCGACACAATGTTTATTGAATTTTCACCGTTTGTAACTTCGATAAAATCTTCAATGCAGTAAAGAATGTTATTAGCATCTTTCACTATGTCAGTAGCAGGATCAATAATGCTGCCCAATTTGTTTATTCTTATTCGCGAATTTTCGAGATTTATCGGAAAAACAAAATGAATTGCTTCAACATAAGACGTTTCTTCTTTTCCGATTAACTTAAAATTAATATCAACTTTGTCTTCATACGAGTAAATTGTAATTTCGGTTACTATTTGATGTGTGTTCCCATAATTTGCAACGCTTTTACTATCACCACTTTTTGTTATTGTAATAGTAGCGCTATCGCCTAACTTTTCACATTTAACTTTTTGAGGTTCAGGAATAAATGTTTCATGCTCACACTCGGGATATTCTAATCTCCCCAAATCAGCAATTAACCACCCATAAAATCTATAGGTATAATCTTTGGTAAATTTAGTTATATCTTCGATTCCGTATTTATCATATCTATATCCACAAAATCCATCACTGCAAGATAGGTCAATCCATTCTTTTTCTTGCTTCTTATCAATAAGGCTAACAATTTCTCCGCTTTTTTTGTCAACTTTAACAAAATAGAACTCATTAGAAATAAACACAAAATCTTTATCTTCATATGCTCTTAAATCATTTTCCTTTTCGTTGCTTTTTACAGAATTTCCATCTTTAACTTTTTCATCGATTTCGTCAGAAATCTTGTATGATATGTAACCTAATGCTGGAGGATTCTTTACGAATAATTGCAGTTTTTCACCATTCATGCGAGTTACCGCTATGCTGCAATCTCTAACATCATAAATGATTTTTCTTTCCGTGAGGTTAGTGTCAATCCAAAAGTCATTCCGAAATCCTGAGTGACAAAATACAACAAAATGATTGCCATCAACTAAAACGTTTTCGCATAATCGTTGTTTGGCATTTCTAAACATTGTTTCAGTATTGTTCTTTGCAAAATTAACACGATCTCTTTGTTCCGACCAGGAACTTTCCATAAGTTTATATATTGCACTTTGTTTTTCTTTGACGAATGCCTTCTTGTTATAATGTCTAAAACTCCCCATATGTGTTTTGACATCCAACCCCCATGTATGTTCTCCAAATAACAATGAACTGTCAAATATTTCATCAATAGTATTTTCAACATCGCTTTCATTATATAATCCTGCAATTTCAAGAATGGTGTGCAATTTTTCTGTCACGATTAATTCTTTTCTGGTTCTTCTTAATAATGTCACTTCTTTTGGATAGGACCCGACGCCATGAATCCAACTATCTGCCAAATCTTTTTTGATAACAGGTATGTCTAAATGAAGTTTAATAATTTCTTGGTAAAAATCATCGATTTTTCCAAATGTTATTTTTGCATCAGGGTAGACTTCGAGCGCTTTGTTTTCGAGTTCGGCAATCATATCGGCATCTTGAGGACCAACGTTATCATTCGTCTGTAACATTGCTAGCCAGACATCATACGGCCAATCTAAAGGGGGTAATATATCGCTGCCATAGGCACCCTTTGAATAATAGGTCAAAACTTTGCTATCGTCAGGTCCTTGCCACCAAAATAATCGCGGAACATCAGGTGGCATGCAACCAGGATTACATCCCAAATGAAGAAACTTGACTCCCGCATTCGCTAAAATTGTTGGCAAAATATATGTGTGCCCCGGTACATCGGTCATCTTTGCCGAAATAGGCCAATATGCATATTCGTGAGAAAAATCTGTCGATATATTTAACCCTCGAATATATTCCTCAAGACCACAAAACTCAGTGTGTGTGGTGAATGGTAATGCATGCCATGTCAATTCACTATTCCTGATTAACTGTTTGGCCTTTTCTATGTTTTTTTCACTAGTTATTGATTTATCAAGTAATTTTTTTAATGGCCATGATGACATGGTCCATACAAAACTCTTGCTATTATCCGATTCTTTTATTCCTTCACATGTTTTAATAACAGCAGGAAGCATCTGCGTTCCGTAATTCGCAATCACTTCTTTTGCCAGATGTGTAAATCCTATATCAAAATGCGTTTTAAATACAACAAATATTTCTTTTCTTCCCATTTTTCACTTACTCTCTTAATTACAATCAGATCTTATTTAATTAAATTTTATGTTTATTTTGCCATAGTTGACTTATTACACAAATGAAATTTCAATTTCTTTGCTAAATTTTCTTTGACTTTCAACAGTAATTGCCGCATTACCAACTATCCCGTTTGATTTTACCCAGATTGATGCGTACCCTCCCATAAGTGTTATTAGTTTTGGTCCGATTAATTCACATGCTCCTGTTACAGTGATTTCAAGCGGTTCATTTAAAAAAGGGAAAACATTTCCACACTTATCAACTAGATTAATTACAATTCTTGTAGTGTCAACCCCATCAGCAAATAGCTCATAATTGTCTGAAATCACTTTTAATTCTGCAGGCACAGAATTACAGCTCATTGTTTTTTCTCCAACAATTTGCCCATCAACATACCCCTTAATTTTTAAATCTTTCCAATTTTCCGGGGCACGTGGAGCTATATCTTTGATAACAACAGGAGGATGTTTTAGATGCGGAAATTGATTCGTATCCGGTCTAAATTTCCCTAAGTTTTCATCACCGATAAATGCCTCCAAATAATCACAGTTTGTGTATACATATAATGGCCAAAACCAACCAACATCTCTTTCTCCGAACGCCCAGGTAGTTGTCGGTTCAATAACAATGCCCTTATCCGGAGATTTTTGACTGGAATAATGAAATGCTGCAAATTTCGGATTCCTAAACATATCCATAACTCCATGATAGCAAATACGGTCTCCAGAGCCAAAATTAAAGTGAGTATTATAATCAAACGCACACCATCCAATTGCCCCGGAAATATGAGTATTGGCGAAACTGGCATTTTGTATTCGTGAGTGTCTAAGAGCATGCTCGACTTTTCGCTCCTCTTGATCACCGATTTTTGTAGGATACATATGACCTGCATATTCACTGACGAGATATGGAGTGTATTCTCCCTTGCCTACAACCCATTTAGGGCATCGCAAAGCAATATTAGCCCCCTGATGAACAAAATCGTTCATTGTGTATACATCTTCTAAAAATTCACTTTGCTCCATCCATCGAACGCCTGCTGTCTGCCTTGTGCTGTCAAGATTATGAGATAGTTGGTTTGTTTTAATGTATAGATCATGATTATCACCTGACTCATTAACTCTTACACCCCAAAGAATAACTGAAGGTCTGTTCCTGTCGCGGACAATCATGTCCTCAACATTCTGCAAACAGTTCTTCTGCCATTCTTCATCACCAATATATACCCATCCAGGTATTTCCTCAAAAACCAAAAGGCCGATTTCGTCGCATCTGTCATGGAAATGCCTTGATTGCGGGTAATGTGATGTTCTTACAATATTCAAATTTAGATCATATTTTAAAATGTCTGCATCTTTTTTCTGAACTCTTTCTGGCATTGCAAACCCAACATATGGGAATGATTGATGTCTGTTAAGCCCAACTAGCTTAATGTTTTCACCGTTTAGAAAAAATCCTTCAGGGGTAAATTCCGCAGTTCGAAATCCGGTTCTTAATATAAATTCATCTTTATCAGTAGATATTTTAATATAATATAAGTTAGGATTTTCAATACTCCAAAGTGCAATATTTTCGATGTTTTCAAATAATGTTGTAAATACATTATCACCGGTTATTATTTTTTTATTTATTTTCTTTGAGCATACTATGTCGTCGTTAAAAACAAGAGCAACATCGAAATCCTTTTGTGTATCATTATCTGATAAATTGCTAATTGTAACTCCTATACTAATATCACAATATTTGGACAATAATTTATTTGCAGTGCATACAACGTCTTTTGTATAAATCTTTGGATTAACCCTTAAAAAAACTTCTCTGTATATGCCTCCATAACAAAGATAATCCATTTTGTCTCCGCTTGGTGGAATATCAGCTCTTTCGTTTGAGTCAACTTTGACAGTTAACAGATTTTCTCCAGATACTAGATACTCCGTCACATTAAACGAAAAATGAGTAAATCCGCCCTTATGAAATCCGACATATTTCGCATTTACATAAATTTCGGCATAACACATAACGCCTTCAAAGTCAATAAAAACGGCATTATCAAGCCATTCTGCCTCAATATTAAGTCTCCTTCGGTAACAAGTTACTTTTTGATAGGATTTTTCTTCAAAATAATTAAATGGCACATTTTCGGTGCTATGTGGAATTGTCACAGTTTGAAATTCGTCTTCGGCATATCCGATTTGAATCATTTCATCTCTAAATTCTTGACAAAATTTCCAATTTGCTTTTAAGTTTAACTTTTTATTCATTTA
>JBBQKF010000033.1:0-29231 GCA_038326615.1 Saccharofermentanales bacterium
AAAATGGCTATCGTGTTAACTCAGTAAAGGTTGAAAAACTCCATTGAATCATACTAAAATTAAGCAATTACAAATCGAACTGTTTAAAAATTAATGGAAGCCACTTTCCTTGATAGTATTTGTAAGAAACAATAAAGTCCTACTGAGTAAACGCTATAGTCTTAAATTATAATTCGAATAGGATTTAAATTTTTGACGAGCCAAAGTAATAAGCATATAAAAATTTAAAAAAAATAGAAGATTTTTTGCAAAATATTTCCACTTCTTGTTCTTTGTTTGATATAATTGAAATATGTAAACTATCATATAACATTGAATAGATAACATGCAGGAGGAAATTATGTTAGTAAAACAAATATCAGTATTTTTAGAAAACAAATCAGGTAGACTTGCTGAAGTCACAAAGACTCTAAGTGAAAACAAAATCGATATCCGTGCTCTTTATATTGCCGACACTACTGAATATGGTATTCTCAGAATGATTGTCGATAAACCTGATGAAGCTGTTGAATTATTGACGGCGTCTGGTTTTACAGTCAGCTCAACGAACGTTATTGCTATAACAGTTGCCGATATTCCTGGCACACTTGATAATGCACTAGAAGTGTTAAGTCAGAATAAAATTTCTGTCGAATACCTGTACGCATTTGTCGGACGCGCATCAACAGATGCAATAGTTGTTATCAGAGTCGAAGATCCGTCGCAAGCAGTTGGAATTCTTATCAAAGCCGGCATTCATGTTGTTGAAACCAAGGAGGTTTATGGGCTTTGATAAATATTTATTCTAAACAAATATTTGATTTTTATAAGACTAAGGGGATTTCAGAAAATGTGCTTTTAATATCTCAGGAAGTTTCTGAGTTTTTAACACCTGTGTTTTCTAATATAGAAGCGATTCGTGAAATTAATCAGATGAGAGTGCTTTCAGCTTTACAGGAAGTCAGACTTTCTGATAGTCACTTTGGAGGTTCTACTGGATATGGTTACGATGATAGCGGGAGAGAACGCATTGAACAGGCCTACGCTAATATTTTTGGAGCAGAAGCAGCCTATGTTCGCGGACAAATTTCTTCGGGAACCCAGGCGATAGCAATGGCACTTTTTGGAATTTTACGTCCAGGAGACACAATGCTTTCTGTAACTGGTAATCCTTATGATACTTTGATGCAAACAATTGGAATCAAAGGCAATACGGGAATGGGATCTCTTATGGAATTCGGCATCAAATATGAGCAGGTAGACTTTACACCTGAAGGCGAAATTGATTACGATGGTATCCGTGATGTTTTGAAATCAAGCACAAAGGTAATTTTCATACAAAAATCAAAGGGGTATACCAGTCGCAAAGCTCTTCTTTCATCAGATATAGAAGCTATTGTCAAAACAGTTCGTGATAGTGGAAGCAATGCTTATGTTGTTGTCGATAATTGTTACGGCGAATTTGTCGAAACACGTGAACCGTGCCATGTAGGTGCAGATCTTTGTATTGGGTCACTTATTAAAAACCCCGGCGGTGGAATTTGCGTTACTGGAGGATATCTTGCAGGTAAAGCAAATCTAATCGAAATGGCCGCATCAAGGCTTACATCTCCTGGCGTTGGCTCGCACATTGGTCCGACTCTTGGGTTTAACAGAATGATTTCGCAAGGCTTGTTTATGGCACCTCATGTTGTGGCGGAAGCAATAAAAGGTGCTGTATTTGCGGCAGAACTTTTTAAAAGAACTGGGTTTGACGCGAGACCTGCTTCAACCGATATAAGAGGCGATATTGTTCAAACGCTAATTTTTAACGAAAAAGATCCGCTTATCAAATTTTGTCAGAGCATCCAAAAATCGTCACCAGTTGATTCCTTTGTTGAACCGCAACCTTGGGATATGCCAGGGTACGATGAGCAGATAATTATGGCAGCGGGGGCATTTGTTCAGGGTGCTTCTATAGAACTTAGTTGTGATGCTCCAATTAAACCTCCATACATCGCTTATATGCAGGGTGGCCTTGTATATGAACATGTCAGGTATGCGTCAATGATTGCAGCTTCAAGTATGGGTAAATAATAATATGAAAAAACAAAATCAGGTTAATCAACGAGGAAAAATAATACAAAACATTAATGAAAGGCCTGTTTTTTCGACCCATTCAAACAATTCAAGTAATTCAAGTAATTCAAGTAATTCAAGTAATTCAAACAATTCTAACCATTCTAGTCATTCTGAACACTCAAGCCATTCAAGCCATTCTGGCCATTCAAACCATTCAAACCATTCTTCGAATCCATCGAACGACTCGAATGCTCAAAACGATTATGTAATTGATCAGCGTGAAGCAAAACTTAAGGCTGTAGAACGAAGAAAAGCTCGTTCGCGTTCATTCACAATGACTTTCTTTGTTCTTTTGATAATGATTTTTACTGTTTTTATAATTTTGACAATGATGAAGAAAAATGCTCCCAAGCCACAATTCGCTTTTATACAATCAGGGTCACTAGAGCATACTGTTGGATCAACTGGATTGATTGTAAGGGATGATGTTGTTATAAATTCGCTATCTGCAGGAACCGTTAAGCCTCTTATCGAAGAAGGCAACAGAGTTTCTTTCGGACAAGAAATTGCAATGATTATAGGTAGTGGCGCTTCGGGTTCATTAGCGGCTCTGAAGAATTGTGAACAACAGATTTCCGATTTGCAACGTGATTTGATGAATCAGGGTAAAGGCCCTGGTGCAAGGGTAATTTACGAAGAAACCGATAAAGATATTTCTGAACTTATAAACCTTGCAAGAAAAGATTGCATACAAGGAACTCTTACAAATATGGATTCATACAAAGCTTCAGTTACGGTTCTCCTAGAACGAAGAGACACGAGGCTTTTATCCATAGATTTCAAGGATTCTAGACTTACTGAACTTAAGAACCAGAAGATTAAACTCGAAAAAACACTTGGACTTTTGTCAGGGGTTCTCAAAAGTCAGACATCAGGAATAGTTTCATATCACCTTGATGGATTTGAAACAAAACTTGTAACAAAAGATATAATGAATTTAACGTCTGCTCTATATAATGAATATAAAGAAAAATCAAAAATACATCTCACAACAGGTGATTCAATAAAAAAGAGTAATCCTGTACTTCGTATAACAACAGGCATTTATCAGTATATCGCATTTTTGTTGCCTAATACTGCTATTGCTTCTTTTCCATTAAAAAGTATCCATTCGATAAAGCTTCCAATGGATGGTGTATCTATTGGCAACTGTAAAGTGATTAAAGTTCAGTCGGAAGGAAAAGGTTTATTCGTGATTTTTCAGACTGACAGGCAACTTGACAGATTTTCTGACCGCAGGATTATTTCAGCCGACATCTCAGTAAAAGTAACTAATGGTCTTAAAATCCCGTTTTCATCAATAACAAATATTGATTCTAAAAAGAGTTCCGGAGAAATTCTTATTGTTTCCGGTGGTTATACACACAAAGCAAAAGTTAAAATTGTTGATTATAATGCGGAATATGCGATCGTAGAAAAAGTGAATGGAGAGAAATATTATCCATCGCTTTATGGATACCTCGTTAAAAACCCTGAATCAATAAAGGAAGGTGAGAACATTGGCGGAACAAATCAATGACTTTAATATTAAAGAAAATATTCAGATAGTCAGAGAAAATATTGAAATATGTGCATCTTTAAATGGAAGAAAACCGAACGATATAACTTTGATTGGCGTTTCTAAACATTTTCCTGCAAATGCAGCTATTGCGGCAGTAAATGCAGGCCTTATGGACCTTGGTGAAAACAGAGTCAGCGAACTTTTAGAGAAAAGAGAATTGCTTGCGCTAGATAATTTGAAACCAAATTGGCATTTCATTGGAACTCTTCAGAGAAAAAAAGTCAAATTACTTATAGGGAATACTGAATTAGTACACTCTGTTGATTCGCCACAACTAATGGAAGAAATATCTATTCGTTCTGAACAAGCAGGTATTATAACGCCTGTTCTTTTAGAGTTTAATGTTTCAGGGGAAGAGACAAAGCATGGTTTTGACACATCAGACATTAATAGAATAGTTGATCTGATTTTGTCATATAAAGGCATCAGCGTTAATGGAATTATGACAATGGCTCCTTTTACGCAGGAAAAAATAGTTTTGAATAATGTGTTTTCAGACGCTCAGGAATTGTTTCATAAAATTCGTTCTTCATATGGAAATGATTCGTTCAAAATACTATCTATGGGTATGAGCAATGATTACGAAATTGCAATATCTCATGGTGCTACACATATCCGTATCGGAACTGCAATTTTTGGCCAACGCACTTATTGAACCTTAGTACAACGCACTGGTTACACATATGTTTCATTAATACAGGAATTGTTTCAAAATAATTACAAGGTTCTTACGTCTTGCCATTGTTTGTGTTTTTTTAATCAAAGGGTACTATAATGAAATAACCAAAAGCATTATAATAATTCTTTAGAACGGAGGAATATAAAATGGTAGCATTTTTATCGAGATGGATGGATAAGGTCAGAGGTTTTGATTCTGACGAGGAATATGATGAAAACGAATATGAAGATGTCGAAGATGTGTCACAGGAAATACAAGTTCCAGGAGATGCCAAGACTAGCTTATTTCGCAGGCAATCACGTGTGGTTGATTTTGCAAAACCTTCTGTGAATGGACAACAAGTTGTTATTTTACAGCCTTCATGTATAGAATCTGCACAAGAAGTTTGCAATCATTTAAGATCAGGCAGAACTGTAATTTGCAACTTCGAAAACATCGAACAGAAAGTTGCTCAGAGAGTTATGGATTTCATAACAGGGGCAGCATATGCAATTGATGGTCAGGTTCATAAGGTTTCACCATTGATTTTTGTAACAGTTCCCAGGAATATTTCACTAATGGATGATAACAATCCAGTTGGAATGGAGTATTTAAGACAACAACCAATGTATGCAACTAAGTAAAAAGTTCAAAATCGTTAACATTTATGGCTGTTTCAGATGTAATAACACTGGAGCAGCTATATTTATTGATAAAAGTAATTTGGCTGTTGTATAATTGATTATATTGTCTTTGTTTCAAGGTGAAAATTAATAAAATATAAATCTAAATTTAAGAGGTGTTTTATGAAGATTGCTTTTTCAACTTTAGGTTGTCCGGACTGGTCTTGGGAAGATATATATTCAATGGCTAAAGATATTGGGTTCGATGGAATAGAACTTCGTGGCCTGGGAAATGAAATAAGTTCGTATAAAGCAAAACCATTTCTTGAAAATGAGATTGAAAGTACAATGAGAAAACTTGAATCATTAAATCTTTCAATACCTTGTATTTCTTCATCATGCTGCATAAAAAACAGTCATTACATTAACGAGACAATAGCTGAAGGAATAAACAGCATCGATCTTGCACACCGACTTAATGCACCTTATGTAAGAATTCTTGGCGATCTTGAACCTCATGAAACATCAACTTGTGACGAAGAGGCTTTGATTGCTGCATTACTAGAACTTTCAGATAATGCAAAATTAAAAGGTGTAACTCTGCTAATTGAAACAAATGGAATTTATGCAAATTCTAATCGTCTTCGTAAGCTTATGGAAACTGTCGGAAGAGAAAATGTCGGAGTTCTTTGGGACATTCATCACCCATCCAGATATATGAATGAAACTCCTGCCTTAACATATGACAATTTAAAGCAATGGATTCATTATGTACATGTTAAGGATTCTATTTTTGTCAACGGTAAAATACAGTACAAGATGATGGGTGAGGGAAGTATTCCGATTAATGAAACCCTTGAAATACTTCGTGAAAACGGTTATGAAGGATATATTTCTCTAGAGTGGGTTAAACGCTGGAGTAAAGATATAGAAGATGCAGCAATTGTATTTCCACATTTTGTAAATTTTATGAAGAAATATACAGAGCCAAAAGCGAAGCCTCAAGCAATTAGCATTTCAGATATTAATGAAAGACCTTATCAAAAGGACACACTTATCAATATTACTTTGCCAGATCTAGTAGACAAAATTGCCAACGAATTTCCTAACCAGGAAGCAGTAGTTTTCCCTCAGTTTAACATACGTTTAAATTATAGGGAATTAAAAGAAGAAATTGAAAGAATTGCTTGCGGTTTTCTATCTATCGGTATAAAAAAAGGGGACCATGTTGCAATGTGGGCAACAAATTATCCGCAGTGGATACTTGCATTATTTGCATGTTCAAAAATCGGCGCTATCCTTGTAACAGTAAACACGAGCTACAAAATTCATGAAATCGAATATCTTATGAGACAGTCAGATGCAAAAACATTAATTCTAATTGACGGCTTCAAAGACTCGAATTATCTTCAAATTATAAGTGAAGTATGCCCAGAACTTGAAAGCTGCGCACCTGGTCAATTGGTTTCAAAAAGATTACCTCGCTTAAAGAACGTAATAACAGTTGCTTCTGCCTTAAAAGGCGCTTTCCAGTGGAGCGAACTCTACAAATTAGGTGAATCTATTGACAGAAATACTTTAAAATCAATACAACAAAGTTTAAATGAACATGAAATTATAAACATGCAATATACTTCCGGAACAACAGGGTTTCCTAAGGGCGTCATGCTTACTCATTACAATATCATCAATAACGGGAAAACTATTGGTGATTGTATGGATTTCACTACTAAAGACAGATTACTAATTTGCGTTCCACTTTTCCATTGCTTTGGACTTGTTCTTGCTGTGATGGCTTCGTATACACATGCATCAACGATGGTAGTTCTTGATTATTTCCAACCACAAAAAGTTCTTGAAACACTTGAAGCTGAGAAATGTACCGCAATGCATGGTGTTCCCACAATGTTTATTGCATGTCTTGAAAATCCTGAATTTTCTAAATATGACCTCGCAAGCATTCGAACTGGAATTATGGCAGGTTCTCCATGTCCAGTTAAAGTCATGCAAGATGTTGTTGATAAAATGAATATGAGCGAAATAACCATCGTATACGGGCAAACCGAAGCATCACCTGGATGTACACAGACAAGGACATTTGATAGTCTTGAGAAGCGCGTGTCAACCGTAGGAAAAGCATTACCTGGTGTTGAATGCAAAATAGTCGATCCTGAAACAGGTACAGATTTAGGTCCTGGACAAGCTGGCGAATTCGTAGCACGTGGATATAATGTTATGCGAGGGTATTATAATATGCCTGAAGCAACTACTGCTGCAATCGACAAAGACGGATGGCTTCACACAGGCGACATTGCTGTTGTTGACGAAGACGGATATTACAAAATCACTGGCAGACTAAAGGATATGATTATCCGCGGTGGAGAAAATATTTACCCTAAAGAAATCGAAGAATTTTTATATACACACCCACAAGTTAAAGATGTTCAGGTTGTTGGACTTCCAGACAAAACTTATGGCGAAGAAATATTTGCTGTAATTGTTCTTAAGGATGGCGCGACAGTTGATGTTGCAGGAATTAAAGAGTTCGTAAAAAGTCATATGGCAAGACATAAAACCCCAAAATATGTCAAATTTGTTGACTCTTTCCCAATGACTGCAAGTGGAAAAGTTCAAAAATACAAAATACGTGATATGGGCATCGAAGAATTCAATTTAGGAGAAGATTCTTCAATTGAAACAGCTTAAAGTCAACATTTCCAAACACATTTGATGGTTTGACTTGACACTTTTGATTAAATTCAAATGCTTATTCTACAAGTAATTCTTTGACTCTGTCATGAATAAAAATTTCGATTATTTTGTAAATTGAAAGATTGTAAATGACAAAATTCAACATCGTGATGACAACACACAGGTTAGGTGATATAATACTGACTTGGATTCTTATGTAAAAATATTTATATTTTACTTGAAGTGGAGGACATTAAGATTGAATACTAAGACAATCAGCAATCCTTTAAAGAGGGCATTTGAACTTGATTTTCTAAGAGGCCTTGCAATTATTATGATGATGCTTCATCATTTCATCTATGATTTGCGGTATGTAATTGGACTTGACGTTTTTGCCATACAAGACACTTACTTTTTTATATATTGGATAAGAGCACCTTTCGTGTTTATTTTCTTATTTGTATCAGGAATTTGTTGTTCATTTTCAAAAAATAATTTTGTTCGCTCGGCAAAAATGGCAGCTGCAGCTGTTCTTTTTTCGGTTGTTTTTTTAGTGGTCAGCATTTATACAAAAAGTCAGATGTACGTTATTTTCAATGTTTTACATATATTAGCAGTAGGTACTTTACTATATGCGGTTTTGTCATTTCTTGAAACAAAGTTTTCCTTTAAGGGTGTTAATTACATTCTGATTTTTGCTGGTATATTTTTTCTATGGCTCTCATATCCATTATCAGCTTTAAAAGAGTCGTTTATACCTGCTCTTGTGCCTGTGTTTGATGTGTTTGCATACGGAATTGGAATGGCGGATTACATGCCTCTCATCCCGTGGTTTGGAATGTTTTTATTTGGAGCGCTTTTTGGCAGACTTTACTATTCCCAAAAGAAATCAGTGTTTCTTAATGCCTCCAAACAAGTTTTGGCTGTATCAAAACCTTTTGAATTTGTAGGTAGAAATGCTCTACTTTTCTATGTTTTTCATCAGCCAATGATTATTGGAGTTTTATTTCTTCTTGAATTTGTGGGATTGATTAAAACTTAGAGATTAACACACGGTAATAAAGGAATGTGGTAATATAGAAATGTATAAATACAAAAAACAGAAATAGAAAGATGAATAAATAAAAAATTAGAAATTGCAAAATTTAGAATAATGAAAATATAACAACATAAAAAACCATAATGCAGATATACGGAAATATTGAAACATAAACGCTTAGTTAAAGAAACATAAAAATATATAAACGCAAAAATATATAAATAAAGAAACGAAGAAACACAAAAATATAAAAACGCAAAAATATATAAATATAGAAACGAAGAAATACAAAAATATTGAACCGCAGAAATGAAAAAATAAAGAAACACAAAAATTTAGGGAATTGTAATAACTTAAATAAGTAATAAACAAGGTGGAAATTTAATTGATTTTATTAGCAGCTTTTGATTTAGATGGGACATTACTTGATACAATAAGGGATTTAGCCGATAGCGTTAATGAAGCACTTAATGTTTTTGGGCTACCATTCCTTGATTACAGTGAGTACAAAAGAATTATAGGGAAGGGCGCTTTAAATTTATGTGCAACTTCTATAGAAGAATCCTTTAAAAAACTTTCACCTAAAGATATCAAGACTCTTAATAAACCATTGGCGACAGAGCTTCTAGTTGTTTTTAAAGAAAAATATAGAGTTAACATGAATTCAAAAACAATGCCATATGAGGGTATCACAAATGAGCTTGAAAAATTGCAGGACAATGGAATATATCTTGCAATTATTTCAAATAAGCCTGACGTTTACACAAAAGAGCTTGTAAAAATTCACTTTCCGAATATTCAATTTCATTATATAATTGGTGATAGCGAATCATTTCCAAGAAAGCCAGATCCGACATCGTTGAATTATGTTATGAGTGCGCTGGGTGTTTTACCTTCCCAAACAGCCTATTTTGGTGATAGTGGATCAGATATACAAACTGCTATTGCTGCAAAGGCCTTGGCGGTAGGGGTTTTGTGGGGTTTTCGGGATTTAGAAGAATTGCAAGCTGATAAGGCAGATATTATATTGCAAAGTCCGAATGAAATATCAGCAATAATATTGAATAAAGGATAGAAGATTGAGGCTAGATGTTAGATAATCAGTAATAAATAAAATTTAACAACCTTAGCAAGAAATATTATTAACTATTATTAATGAACATATTATAAAATATCGGCAATAATATTGAATAATTGAATAATTGAATAATTGAATAAAGGATAGAGGCTAAAGGATAGAGGCTAAAGGATAGATAATAAATAAGAAATGAAACTTAGCATCATTAACAAATTGCTATAAATGGTAGTGTTAACTACCCTAAGAAAAACAAGTAAATAAAATAAAGAGGGTTATTAATTGAAAGAGTGTACAGATGATAAAGCTATTTAATAAAAAAAATTCGAAAATAAAAGTTGCAGATTCAGAAACAACTGCTGACGCAACTACCGAAATACCTGCTGTAGCGACCACCAAGGCAATAACCGAATCAGCTACTGAAACAACTGCTGTAACAACTGCTGAAGTGATGTCCGAAAGTAAAGAAGTGAAACAATCAGCAGTTTTGACAGTTTTATGGAAGATTTTAACGAATTTAGCTTTTGTATTGCCTATTCTTTTTGCGATATCTCTTCAAAGAGTTTTTGCGTTGTTCCCATTATTTGTCGAATATTTTTATTCTACTAAAATTTATCGATGGATTTCAACACCAATTTCATTTATTACTTCTCTTTTCCCATTTTCTTTCACAGAAATGCTATTATATGCAGCGGTCCCAATTATTATGTTACTTGTGATAATTTTTATTCGTCAGATGAAAAAACCCGAAAATCGTAAAAAAACCATTATCAAGGATGTTAAAAAGATAGGTTGGACTTTATCAATTCTATACTTTTTATTTATGATTTTACTTGGTCTTAATTATGCAAGATTACCACTAAATCAGACTATGGGATTAACAATTAAACCAAGGTCAGCAGTTGAACTCGAATCTGTTTGCTATATTTTACTTGAAAAAACAAACACTTTAAGAGAGGATTCCAAGGAAAAAGAAGGTGTCATGTATTTGAAAAATGGTATTTCCGGTGCTTTAGACAATGCGTATAAAGGATATAATGCGGTTAGCGGCGTATATCCAATGTTGTCGGGAAACAAAATAAGAGCAAAAGGAGTTCTTGCGTCTCATTTATGGTCATATACAGGAATTACAGGAATGTATTTTCCGTTTTTCGTTGAAGCAAATGTAAATATAGATATACCTCAGCCTTTTTTACCTAACACAATTCTTCACGAAATGGCACATACAAGGGGCATTGCAAGAGAAGATGAAGCAGGGTTTATTGCGTTTCTTACAGGAATTCACCATCCTGACCCTGATTTTAAATATTCTTCATATCTTGACGCATTTATCCAGACGTCCAATGCACTTTACTCATCTGATAAGAAAGCCTACGAAGAGCTTTCATCTAAAATATCTCCGGCAGTTATTAGGGATCTCAATGCAAATGGTTCTTATTGGAAACAATTTGAGGGACCTGTACAGAAAGTTTCAACTTCAGTAAATCAGGCATATCTAAAGTCGAACATGCAAAAAGACGGGGTTAAAAGTTATGGGCGTGTAGTTGATCTTCTCCTTGGTTATTATCTGTCGTAAAGAAAGGGCTTTATCAAATTGCCGAAAGTTATTTTGTCCGGACATAAGAATATATTTCCTATTAGTGATATTTTAAGATTATTTTACAAAAATATTGTTGTTGATGATTTTACAGTTTCTGCTGATGGCTGTAATGTTGTAATAACTAGCACTGTAAAAGATAGCACAGTTATTACGTCATGGATAGTAGATCGTGAAAATGCTGAAAATGCTGAAAATGCTGAAAATGGCGAAAATGGCGAAAATGGCGAAAATGGCGAAAATGGCGAAAATGGCGAAAATGGCGAAATACGTGCCGATGTCAATCCAGAGCATATTAAAAGAGAAATTAAAAGACAAATGTATATGGTGCTAAGTAAATTGACTGGCATAAAATTTCCGTGGGGTTCTTTAACCGGAATACGCCCGACAATTATTGCAGAGGAATGCGGTGGGGATGTAGATAAATTACAGAGTCACTATTTTGTTTCTCCATCAAAAGCCAGACTTGTTTTAGAAACTGCAAAACACGAGAAATTTTTAAAGAAAAAATTGAACCCTGAATATTTTCACTGCTACGTAGGAATACCTTTTTGTCTCTCAAGATGCCTTTACTGTTCGTTTGTCTCCGGAGAGTATCAAGTAAATGAAAAATGGGTTAATTTATATACAAAAGCATTAATTAAAGAAATTTCTTTATGCCTTCCACTTATTAAGGACTATCTGCAAACCATATATATCGGTGGCGGAACGCCAACATCATTGCCAGACGATCTTTTTGAAGATCTTTTAAAAGAAATATCAGCTCATCTAACTGGCAAAAATTTTGTTGAATTTACAATAGAGGCTGGACGAGCAGATACAATAACAAAAAGTAAACTTGAAATAATGAAGAAATATAATGCTACAAGAATTTGTATAAATCCGCAGACAATGAAGGACGAAACGCTTGAAATCATTGGCCGCAGGCACACATCACAAGATGTGAAAAATGCATATTCGATGGCAAGGGAAATAGGATTTAAAGTAATTAACATGGACCTTATTGCTGGTCTTCCAGGCGAAACGATTGAAGATTTCATGAATTCACTTGATGAAGTTATTTCACTAAAGCCACAGAATATAACAATTCATTCATTATCGCTCAAGCGAACGTCTAAATTATCTGATATTTGCAAAGAAAATCAAGCAAAATATAATGATAACAGTAAGGAAAAAGAGAATGACATAGCAAAAGACAAAGAAAAAAATAAAGAAAAAAATAAAGATAGAGATAGAGATAGAGATAGAGATAATGGCAAAGATAACGATAGAGATAATGGCAAAGATAACGATAGAAATAATGGTAAAAATATAGATATAGATAAAGATAATGGCAAAGATATAGCTAAATATAATGGCAAAGATATAGATAAAGATAATGGCAAAGATATAGATAAAGATAAAGATAATGGCAAAGATAAAGATAAAGATAAAGATAATGGCAAAGATAAAGATATTGAAATGGATATAGAAAAAGATATTGATATTGTTATAGATGATGATAAAAGTATAAAAATGGAAAACCCAAATTATATTAATGAAAATGAATCTGAAAAAAGTGTTATAATTAAAATGAATTTAGATAAAAAAACTAGTAAAAATATGGATTTAGAATGTTTTTCGAAGCCAAAGCAAACAATATCTGATATGATAGAGTACAGCATTGAAAAAATGAATGAATATGGTTACATTCCTTATTATCTTTATCGACAGAAAGATATTGTCGGTGGTCATGAAAATGTAGGATATTCATTTCCTGGTGATGAGTGCCTTTACAACCTAGCGATGATGGGTGATCAAAATTCCGTTATGGCATTAGGCGCAGGCTCAATAAGTAAAAGAATTATTGAAAAGACCCCTAAAGTCAGAATCGAAAGGTTAGCAAACCTTAAGGATATCAGGGAGTATCTTCAGAGAATTGATGAACAAATTGGCAAAAAGCAGATATTTTTTGGAAGGAATTATTAGTTGTGCAGTATATTGAGATGTTAAACATAACCCAACTTGGAGTTTTAATATTAGTGATGTATGCGTTGTCACTTGTTGTGCCTGCTTTGGTAGGTATTTATTTAGTTTTAAATTTTTTTTCCGCGCCGTTAAGGCACAAAAAAAAAACATATAATGAACCACCAAAAACATTTTTTGCTGTAATCATTCCTGCAAGAAACGAAGAAAAAGTAATTCAACATACTATTGAAGCATTAAAGAAAATTGATTACCCACGTGAACTTTATGAAATTTTGCTTATTGCCGATAATTGTACCGACAAGACCGCTTTGCTTGGTAAAACAGCTGGAGCAAATGTTTTTATACGTAAAGATATTAGCAAACGATCAAAAGCTCATGCAATGAAATGGCTCTTCGACCAGAATTGTTTTTTAGAAAAGAAATATGATGCAATTTGTATACTTGACGCAGATGCGGTACTTGAAAGTGATTTTCTTAAAGCTATGGATGAAGAGATTTGTAATGGTTATGAAATTATCCAGGGAAGATGTGGTTCTATTAATCCTTATGAATCAACAACCTCGGGATTCATGACAGTCCTTGCATCTGTCCAAAACCGACTTTGGTATCTTCCGCAGTCAAATCGAAAACGCTCTGGATTTTATATTGGTACTGGCGTATGTATAACATTTGACCGCATTAAAAAAACTGGATGGAATATATCTACTCTTGTTGAGGATGCGGAATTCAGTATTCAATCAGTTCTAATGGGTGGATTTGTAAGATATTGTGATGATGCCAGATATTATGTCGAACAGGTTACCACATTTAAAGAGTTATGGAAACAGCAGAGACGTTGGCGTACAGGGCAAATTGACTGCCTAAAAAAATACATTAAACCGCTTCTTAAGAGTGTATTTAAGGACAAAAACAAAAATTCGATTTCATTGTTAATATTGATTCTTATTCCTGTTTTGTGTATGTCATTTATTTTTCAAACAGTTATGACTCCTATACTTTTTGGTGAATTTTTCGGATATGATAAATTTCAGCCCCTTATGATTGCAGGTGGATTTCTAATAAACATAATTGTTATGTTTTTACTATACTCATTTATTTTGTGGATGGACGGAATTTTTTCGATAAAATTATGGAAAGGAATTCTTTCGGTTATATTTTCTCCGATTTTCTATGGGCTAGTTGATATTACAAGTGTTTTTCGCCCAATGAAAGAGTGGAATCCGATTCTGCACGGTCAATCGAATTTTTTTCTTAAGCGCCATGAATTGCATATTAAAGATTTTAAAAAATTAAGTTTTCGCAAATTTATTCGTGACAGTAGAGCACGCCGAAAAAAAAACAAAAAATCTTCTGATATTTAAGAATAATCATAGCTTTGGAGAAATTATATGAATATTGTCTTTTTAGACCGCAACACAATTGGTAGTGATATTGATGTAAATGTTTTTTTGCAATTTGGAAACCTTACAATTTATTCTTTTACAGATGAATTTGAAGTCGCCAATAGAATTGCAGATGCTGATATTGTTCTGACCAATAAGTCAAAACTTAATGAAACCACACTAAAAGATTCAAATGTCAAATTAATTTGTGTAAGCGCAACGGGAACAGATAATGTTGATGTAAGATTCTGCAAGTCTATGGGAATAGCTGTATGCAATGTTAAAGGATATTCAACAGAATCTGTTGTGCAACACACATTCACATCACTTTTCTCGCTTATAGAAAAAATTCCACAATACAATGAATACGTTAAATCCCAAAAGTATATAAACGACAAATCTTTCTTGCATCTTGCCTGGAATTTCAGGGAAATATATGGCAAGAATTTTGGCATTATTGGTATGGGTGCTATTGGTAAGAGAGTTGCCCAGGTAGCTAATGCATTTGGCTGTAATGTGTTTTATTGGTCATCATCCGACATAGACAGAAATCCTGAATATAAAAGACTGCCATTTAATGAGCTGCTTGAAATCTGTGATATTATATCAGTACATTCACCATTAACAGAACATACTTATCATTTGTTTGGTACAAAACAATTTGAAAAGATGAAAAACACTGCAGTTTTAGTAAATATGGGCAGAGGGGATATTATTGTTGAAGAGGATCTTGTAGTTGCAATTGAAACAAATATGATTGGTGGAGCAGCTCTTGATGTACTATCAAAAGAACCAATGTCTGACAAAAGTCCATATGTTAGGGTTCTTAGTGACCCACGACTTTTTATAACTCCGCATATTGCATGGGCTTCAATTGAGGCAAGAGAGAGATGCATTAATGAGATGTGCCTGAATATTTCTGATTTTTTTGATGGTGGATTTCGAAACAGAGTTGACATAACAGTATAAATCATAATATAATTGCATAAACAAACAATAGCTTTGACTGGAACAGTAGTTTTCAAAGGACTTTACAGAGAGCATGGTGTTAGCTGGGAATCATGCAGGGCCTTGAAAATGAATATCATCCACGAGCTGCTCTTCCGAAAATAATCAAATTTTCGATTTGATTAATTAGTAGGCCGGGCCGGTAATACCCTTTACTGGGCTGTATCGTTAACATTGATGAGATTCCTGTTTTTATACAGCAGGATTTATACGGGTGGTATCGCTTTTGATTTATCAAATGCCCCGTTAAATTACGGGGTATTTTTGCGTTTGGAAAAGAAACATGGAGGGATAAAAATATGTACAAAAAAGTGCAAACAGACATGAGCTTTGGTTCAAGAGAAAAGGAAATACTTGAACTATGGAGAGAGAAAAAGATTTTTGCAAAGTCAATTGAACTTCGCGAAGGAAAAGAAGCATTTACTTTTTATGATGGTCCACCAACTGCAAATGGCAAACCTCATATAGGTCATATTTTAACACGTGTAATTAAGGATATAATTCCAAGATATAAGTCCATGAAGGGATACAAGGTTTTAAGAAAAGCTGGATGGGATACACATGGTCTGCCAGTTGAACTTGAAGTCGAGAAAATGCTTGGAATCAATGGCAAACCTCAGATTGAGGCATACGGTGTTGAACCTTTCATTCAGAAATGTAAGGAAAGTGTCTGGAAGTATAAAACTGAATGGGAAGAAATGACCGAGAGAGTAGGATACTGGGTTGATATGGATCACCCCTATGTAACTTATGAGAATAATTACATTGAGTCTGAATGGTGGGCGCTTAAACAAATCTGGGACAAAGGGCTTCTTTACAAAGGATACAAAATTGTTCCATATTGTCCACGTTGCGGCACTTCACTTTCAAGTCACGAAGTTGCACAAGGATATAAAGACGTAAAGGATACGTCGGTTTTTGTACGTTTCCCTGTAAAAGGACAAAATGACACTTATTTCATCGCATGGACAACAACTCCATGGACACTTCCTTCAAACGTTGGTCTTTGTGTAAATGCAAAAGAAAAATATGTCAAAATTAGAGTAGAATCGCCTATTGAAGGTGATTCTACTGAAGTTTTCTACTATATGGCAGGATCTTTAGTTGAAGCACTTTTCGGAGAAAATGTTGAAATCGTTGAATCTTTGATTGGTAGCAAACTTGTAGGAATGGAATATGAGCCGCTTTTCAATTATGGCGAAAAACAGATTGCACTCACTGGTAAGAAGCCTTTTAGAGTTACATCAGATGATTACGTAACATTAACTGATGGTTCAGGTATTGTTCACATCGCTCCTGCGTTTGGTGAAGATGATGCAAGAGTAGGTCGTTTGTACGATTTACCTTTCCTTCAACTTGTCAATACAGATGGTACGATGTCAGAGGATGTTGTTGATTTTGCAGGGCAATTCTGTAAAGATGCCGATGTTGGAATAATTAAGAAACTTGTCATGGACAAAAGACTCATTCGCAAAATGCCTTATGAACATAGCTATCCTTTTTGCTGGAGATGTGATACTCCGCTGATTTATTATGCAAGAAACTCATGGTTTGTTGAAATGACAAAAGTAAAAGAAAGACTTGTCGCAAATAATAAAACAATCAACTGGATGCCAGAAACAATCCGTGACGGACGTTTCGGAAATTTCCTCGACAATGTAGTTGACTGGGGTATTTCGCGTGAAAGATATTGGGGAACACCACTTCCTATTTGGGAATGTGAGTGTGGGCATCGCCATATGATTGGATCAATTGAAGAACTAAAATCAATGTCGGATGATTGCCCAACAGATATCGAACTTCATAAACCATATATCGATGAAGTTCATATTAAATGTCCAAAATGTAATGAAAAAATGACCCGCGTAAGTGAAGTTATTGACTGTTGGTTTGATTCAGGGTCCATGCCTTTTGCGCAATGGCACTATCCATTTGAGAATAAAGCAAAATTTGAGGAACAATTTCCTGCAAACTTTATTTCTGAAGCGATTGATCAGACAAGAGGATGGTTTTACACTCTTTTAGCTATATCAACTTTGTTGTTTGACACTACTTCATTCGAAAATTGTGTTGTCCTTGGACTTGTTTTAGATAAAGATGGAATCAAAATGTCAAAACACAAAGGAAATGTTGTGGACCCATGGTCAATCTTAAATAAGCAAGGAGCTGATGCAGTTCGCTGGTATTTCTTTACTGCAAGTGCACCATGGCTTCCAAGTCGTTTTTCAGATGATGCTGTTAGCGAAGGTCAGCGTAAATTCATGGGAACGTTTTGGAACACATACGCTTTCTATATTATGTATGCTAATATTGATAACTTCCAGTTTGATGAGTCAAAACACAGAGTGAAAAATTCTAAATTACCTGCAATCGACCGATGGTTATTAAGTAAACTTAATACACTTATCAAAACTGTTGATAAAGGACTTGATCATTATGATATAACAGTTGCGGGCAGAGCAATTGCTGAATTTACAGACGAACTTTCTAATTGGTATGTAAGAAGAAATCGTGAAAGATTCTGGGCAATTGGAATGGAGCAGGACAAAATCAATGCTTATTCTACTTTATATACCGCCTTGCTTACTTTAACCAAATTATCAGCGCCATTTGTTCCGTTTATTACTGAGTCTATTTATCAGAACATCGTTGTTTCAATCGATGAAAAGGCGCCTGAAAGTGTTCATCTTTGCGATTTCCCTGTGGCTGATGAATCTGCAATCGACAAGAAGCTTGAAGAAATAATGGATGATGTATTACATATTGTTGTTATGGGCCGCGCAGCAAGAAATAATTGCGCAATCAAAAACCGCCAGCCAATTGGCAAAATGTATATTGTTTCACCTCGTGTACTTCCTGCAGAATATACTCTGCTTATAGCTGATGAGCTTAATATCAAAGAAATTATTTACACTAAAGATACTTCTTCGTTCTTTGATTACAAGTTCAAACCACAACTTAAAACACTTGGCAGAAAACTTGGCAAAATGCTTCCACAAGCATCAGAAGTAATAAAAGAACTACCTGGAATCGAAACAATGAACAAATTAAATTCGAATGGCAAAATTGTTATCAGAGTTGAAGATAATGAATTTGAATTGTTATTAGAAGACCTGATAGTTGAGAATGTTCAACCAGCAGGACTTTCAACTGAATCTGACCGCGATTATACTGTTGCACTTGATACTGCGCTTACTAAAGAACTTATCGAGGAAGGCTTTGTTCGCGAAATGGTAAGCAAAATTCAGACAATGAGAAAAGAAGCTGGATTTGAAGTGCTTGACAAGATAAACTTCGGATTTGCGAATAACGAAAAACTTAAGGAAATAGTTGAACGCAATAGCAAATTTATTAGCGAAGAAGTCCTTGCTGACAATGTTACAGAAAATTTATCTGGGTACATTAAAGAATGGGACATAAACGGTGAAAATGTTTCATTTTCTGTTGAAAAAGTTTTGTTATAAAAATTTCTACATAAAAATGTGATTATATTTTATAAATATTCACTGTTTTAACAAATTGTACTGCACAAAAATACAAATGCAATGATATAATAGTTTCATTAAACATATTTTGTTCTCATGTCAGACTAAACCCTGATATGAGAACTTTAATTTGAAAGGACAAATATGCTGGATACGTTATTACAGAATTTTAATTTACAAAATTTCGACATACAAGGCGTCATTATAAGAGTCTTTGTTATTTGTATATCGCTTTCATTTCATGAAATGGCACATGCATGGAGAGCTAATAAATTAGGCGATGATACAGCTTTCCGTGCTGGTCGCCTTTCAATGAATCCACTTGTTCACTTGGATCCTATGGGAACATTAATGATGATTTTTGCTAGGGTTGGATGGGCAAAGCCGGTTCCAATAAATCCTGTTTTGTTTACAAGAGCAAAAACAATGAAACGGGGAATAGTTGAAGTTAGCCTTGCAGGACCAATATCTAATATTTTGCTTGCTATTGTATCTTATATTATATATCAGACTCTTAATGTTATACAGATTGCAGTTTTCAAAACAAACATTACAGTTAATCCTGTAATTAATGTTCTTGAATTGTTGTTTTCAGCTATGTATATTTCTAATATATTTCTTGCATTATTTAATTTGTTGCCAGTTCCACCACTTGACGGCTTTAAGATATTCGGATCACTACTTCCGAACCATCTTTACTATAAATTAATGGACATGGAAAGGTATATCGGGATTGCGTTTCTTTTGATTGTTGTTTTTGCAGGTGGAATATTCGGTACAATACTTAATTTCATTGCAACACCAGTTAGGTTTGTTATTGAAACACCGCTTAACTTTGTTTTTGACCTGATTCTAAAATTAGTATAACCAGTAAATACATGATATTTTTGACTTATCACTAACATGAAATGTGAAAAAATTCTTTTAAAAAATTGATAATCAGCTATAATGTTATATGGAACAGAACAAAGAACAAATAGAATAAAACTGAATAAAACTGAATAAAACTGAATAAAACTGAATAAAACTGAATAAAACTGAATAAAACTGAATAAAACTGAATAAAACTGAATAAAATTTAAAATGATTATCGTGTTAACTCAGTAAAGGTTGAAAAACTCCATAGAATCATACTAAAATTAAACAATTACAAATCGAACTGTTGAAAAATTAATAGAAGCCACTTTCCTTAAAAGTATTTTGTAAGAAACAATTTAGTCCTACTGATTAACGCTATAGTCTTAAAATTTAATACAACCGAAATAAGAAAAAATAAGACAGAACAAAATCAAAAATTACGATGTTATTTTAAAATGAAACAGAATAATATTTATAAACAGGAGGATATCATGTCATCAAACATTATTGTCAGCGGAATGCGCCCGACCGGAAATCTTCACTTAGGAAATTATTTCGGAGCTCTCGAAAACTGGGTGAAACTTCAGGATACATATCAATGTAACTATTTTATTGCTGACTGGCATGCACTAACAACTGGTTATGCAGACACAGATCATCTTAAAGAAAACACATACAGTCTTATTGCAGACTATATAGCATGCGGCCTTGACCCCGAGAAATCAGTCATTTTTCTTCAATCAAGAATTAAGGAACACGCAGAACTGCACCTCGTGCTTTCGATGTCAACTCCACTTTCATGGCTTGAGAGATGTCCAACATATAAAGACCAGATTACCAATCTTTCAGACCGCGATATAACAACTTACGGATTTTTGGGTTATCCATGCCTTATGTCATCGGATATTTTGCTATATAAAGCCGAATATGTTCCTGTTGGTGAAGATCAGGTTCCGCACCTTGAACTTTCAAGAGAAATAGCAAGACGTTTTAATTTTCTTTATAAGAAAGAAATATTTCCGGAACCAAAACCGCTACTAACAAAGTCGAAGGTTTTGCCAGGTACTGATGGACGTAAAATGTCAAAAAGTTATAATAATACAATTGCATTTTCTGATACACCAGAAGAAGTCGCTAAGAAAGTTATGGGAATGGTTACAGACCCAGCACGAATCAAGAAGGACGATTCTGGACATCCAGATATCTGCACAGTTTATGCTTTTCATAAAGTTTTTCGTGAAAATGAAATAGATGAAATCAGAACAGCCTGTGAAGGTGGCAAAATTGGATGTGTCCAATGCAAAAGAAATTTAGCTCAGGCATTAAGCAAATTCCATAGCCCGATTTATAATAAAAGAACAGAGTTGCTTGCTAATAAACCTTTATTGAAAAAAATATTAGAAGAAGGCTCCGATAAAGCTCGTGTTAAGGCTGCTCAAACAATTCAAGAAGTAATGGACGCTGTTAAAATAGGGATTTAATAGCATAATAATTATTTAATAGCATAATAATTATTTAATAACATAATAATTATTTAATATTACTACAGGAATTTAGTGTTACGATAAGAATTTAATAACACAAGTAAGAATTAATAACATAATTGAATTTAATAGCATAATTTAATTTAATAGCATAATTTTAAATTACCAAATCATTTTGAATTGAAGGGAAGATATGGCGGATATTAAAACTTATGTCTCACAAGAGACAAAATCTCAAAATAGCATTCCTGATTTAAAGATGGAACATTTTGAAGGCCCACTTGACCTTCTTTGCTATTTAATCGAAAAAAATAAAATCAATATTTATGATATCCCGATTATTACAATCACGGATCAATATATTGATTATATTGCGCGCATGCCTTCAATCGATTTAGATTTAATGAGTGAATTTCTTGTAATGGCATCAACACTATTGCATATCAAATCCAGATTGCTGCTGCCCATGAAACAAAATACCAATCCTGATGATGAAGTGGATCCAAGGGAAGAGCTAGTCATAAAACTTCTCGAGTATAGAAGATGTAAAGCATTAGCAGATGAATTAAGAAATCGAAATGATGTATACAAAAACTGTGTTTATAGATTTCCACAGACTGCAAAAAGTCTTGGATTTCCTTCATCTGAAATAAAAGAAGATTTTAGTAGCAGTCAGTTTTATCGTGCATGCAAAGCCGTTGCAGAACGAAACGAAATGAGATTTTACGACGTTTCAAACAGAATAATGCATATTTTACGAAGAGAAAAAATTTCTTTAAAAGAAAAAATGAAATCAATATGGCAACAAGTTGTTAAAAAAACAAAAGTATTTTTTAACGAGATATTTCCTTCAAACACAACATCAAAGGCTGAAAGAGTTGTTGGATTTCTTGCGTTGCTTGAATTGCTAAAGCTTGACAGGATAAGTGTTAAACAAGAATCTGCTTTTGATGTTATACTAATTGAATGCGATCCTTCATTAGTTGAAGGAAACGAAGATATTTTCGACCGTCACTTTACTAAAGAAAAATTTGAGGAGATTTCATATATATGAGCACTGATATCGAGAGTTTTCCAAATGAAGAAGATGTTAAAATAGGACATGCAGGTCTTGTGCACGAAAGTGTTGCAGATCTTCAGACACCAAATGATGACTTTGATGATACTTTTAGCCTTCCACCTGAAGATATTAAACCTGCAATTGAAGCAATATTATTTGCATCAGGAGATCCAGTTGGCCTTGATAAAATTGCATCAGTAATCAGCTTTGATAAAGAGAAAACAAAGAAAATATTAGCTGAAATGATTAACGATTCTTTAAATAATCATAAAAGCGGCATAATTATTCGTCAACTTGATGATACATATACTTTATCCACGAAACCTGAAACCGAAATAGTACTAAAAAGGCTTTTCCTTCCAAGAAATCGTCCGCCTATGACGCAAGCTGCTTATGAAACACTCGCAATAATTGCATATAATCAGCCTGTTACAAGGTCGCAAGTTGAGGCTGTTCGTGGAGTAAGCAGCGATAGCATTATTGCACGTCTTTTAGAGAAAAATCTTATTTTGGAGTGTGGAACTCTAGACGCACCGGGAAGACCTACTTTATTTGAAACATCTGAATTATTTCTAAAAGAATTTGGCCTTTCATCTGTAAGAGAGCTTCCACCAATGGAAATGATGATGTACGGAACGTTGCTTGATATTGAGACATCACTAGCAAATGCATCTGGTAGTAATATTGATAATCAAATAACAATTGATCAAATTGTCGGAGCAATTGTACCAGGTGGTAACCCTACAGAAACCAACAATGAGAACAACAGTGACAATAATATTGAGACTGAAGAAATACTGAATATTGCAACTGCAGTGTTCGGTGAGCCAGATGAATAGTTGAAAAACTCCGTAGAATCATACTAAAATTAAGCAATTACAAATCGAACTGTTGAAAAATTAGTGGAAGCCACTTTCCTTGATAGTATTTGTAAGAAACAATTTAGTCCTACTGAGTAAACGCTATAGTCTTATAATATAATTGATTTGAATATAATAGAATTCATTAGAAATTAATGGAAGTGATTGTAAGAAAATAGATTTTAATAGAAGTGATTTGAATATAATATAAGTTAATAGAATTTATTTGAAGATAATAGAAGATAATATAAAAATTATTTATGTAAATGCAAATTGACTCTTCCAATAAATAGGAACTTGCTTTATAATTAGCTTGGAAAGAGATGGTTTTCATCTCTTTAATAATATTCATATTTAACATACAATGTCAGGTAATGAGGTAAAATCTGATTAAATTCAGATTTTATGATTAATAAATAATGGAGGAAAAAATGAGCTCTCTTGAAAAAATGAACGAGTTTATTCAAAGAAAGTCCAGCAATTTAGTTGCGGACGAAAAAGCCAAAACCGATACTTGTTTAGACCGTATTAAATGGCTTTTGGACGAAGAAAGTTTTGTTGAAATTAATCAATTTGTTCAATCGAGGGGCTTTGCCTACGGATTTGAACGTGAAAAAGTTGACGGCGATGGTGTCATAACAGGCTATGGCACAATTTTTAACCAGCTTGTATTTGTTGCAAGTCAAGACCCAAACATTTATGCTGGATCTCTTGGTCAAATGCATGCAGAAAAAATAAGTGCAGTAATTCAGATGGCAATCAAAGCTAACGCTCCATTTATTGGCATTTATGACACTGGAGGTGCAAGAATTGAAGAAGGAATTCTTTCGTTAGAAGGTCTCTCAGGTGTTTTATCTTCAATTAATGAAGCTTCTGGACTTATTCCAACTATAGCAGCAGTTGTTGGACCTTGCCTTGGTGGAAGTGCATTTGCAGCTAGTATGAGTCATTTTCGATTTATGACTCGTAGTGAATCAGGTCTTTTTATGAATGGCCCGATGGTTACAGCTGCAACCGAAGGAAAAACAATTTCTCCACAAGATATCGGAGGTGCTAAGGTTCATGCTGAGAAGACTGGGCTTGCATCTGTTGTTTGTGAAGACGTAAAATCTTGTATGGAATCCATCAGAAATCTTTTAAGCTATTTTCCAGAACACCCAGAAGATGTAGCAATAGATGATATTGCAAACGATGACCCAAACCGTACAGAAATTCATCTTGACGAAATAGCAAATAATCTTGACAACGGATATAATATGCACGAAATAGTAGACTTGATTGTTGATAAAGATACGAAATTTGAAATTTCGCCTGAATATGCGAAAGGCATAATTACTGTTTTTGCAAAAATGGACGGAATAACAGTCGGTCTTGTTGCAAACAATGCAAAAAGAATGGATTCCGCAATGGCTAGCAAAGCAACATCGTTTATTTCATTTTGCGATACATTCCAGATACCTGTTATAACTTTTGTTGACTGCGAAGGATTTGCAATTGGTCTTGGAATGGAGCACACGGATATAATTCTTAAAGGATCAGAATTATACAAAGTTATGGATAATTGTTCAGTACCTAGAATCGGTATTTTGGTTGGGAAAGCAATCGGCACAGCATATCTTGCACTTGCAAGCAAACAGTCGGGATGTGATTTTGTTTATTCATGGCCAACATCAGAAGTCGCTGTTGTAACTCCAGATACTGCAGCAAATATTATTTACCGCAAAAATATTGCTGAGTCACAATATCCAATTGAAGCACGTAAGCTTTTCACAACTAAATACAGTAAAGAAATCGCATCGCCTTATGTCGCATCTTCACTTGGTCATGTTGACGAAATTATAATGCCATCTTCGACACGCCCTAGAATAATAAGTGCTTTACAAGTTTTGTTATCATAAATAAAAATTACGGAGGAAACACTAATGAGAAAATTTTTAATATCCGTTGATGGAAATCAATATGAAGTAGATGTTGAAGAAATAACTGGAACAGACCAAACAACAAATTCAACAACAATGGCAACAGCACCGAAAGCTGCCTCTGTTTCACCATCTTTTGCAGGCGCTGCAACGCCTTCTGCGAATGAGAAAACACAAACACCTAAAGAAACACAACAAGCTCCGAAATCACCTGCTAACGGACAGACAGGTTCACTTGTAATTTATTGCCCGATGCCAGGAACAATTATTAAAGTTCCTGTTGCACCAGGACAGGAAGTAAAGATGAATCAGGTTTTGTGCGTTCTTGAAGCTATGAAAATGCAAAATGAGATTGTATCACCACGTGATGGTATTGTTGCAAATGTATCTGTAAGCAAAGGCGCATCTGTTAATGCAGGAGACGCTTTACTTTCATTAGTTTAATTATCAATTTATCAGGAGGGAATAATGTCAAAAGTTAAAATAACCGAGACTGTACTTAGAGATGCTCACCAATCCCTGGTAGCTACAAGAATGACAATTGGTGAGATGTTACCAGCCCTTGAGATGCTGGATAATGTTGGGTATAACGCTTTAGAATGCTGGGGTGGTGCTACGTTTGACGCGTGTGTGCGATTTCTTAACGAAGATCCATGGGAAAGACTTCGCATTATCCGCAAAGCCTGCCCAAATACAAAACTCCAAATGCTTTTACGCGGACAGAATTTATTAGGATATAAGCATTATGCTGATGATGTAGTTGAGTACTTTGTTCAGAAATCTGTAGCAAATGGAATGGATATTATACGAATATTTGACGCGCTTAATGATTTTAGAAATATAGAGAAAGCCATGAAGGCCACAATCAAAGAAGGCGGACATGCGCAGGGCTGTATATCTTATACAACAAGTCCTGTCCATACATCAGAAAAATTTGTTGCCGACGCAAAAAGACTGCAGGATATGGGCGCTAATTCAATATGTATTAAAGACATGGCAGGATTATTACTTCCTATGCAGGCATATGATTTAGTAAAAGCACTTAAATCAACATTAAATATTCCTATTGAGTTACATACTCACTATACAAGCGGAGTTGGCTCAATGACATACCTTAAAGCAATTGAAGCCGGATGCGACATTGTTGACTGTGCAATCAGCCCTCTTGCGCTCGGTACTTCACAACCAGCGACTGAGCCATTAGTAGCAACTCTTCAAGGTACAGAATATGATACTGGTCTTTCTTTAGATAAACTATCTGATATTGCCGCTTATTTTACTACCATCAGAGAAAAATGGCTTGCGAGTGGATTACTTGACCCTAAAATGTTAGGAGTTGATGTAAATGCACTTCGTTATCAGGTTCCAGGCGGCATGTTATCGAATCTTGTATCACAACTTAAGCAAGCAGGCAAAATTGATCAACTTAATGCGGTACTTGAAGAAGTACCAAGAGTAAGGAAAGATTTTGGATATCCTCCGTTAGTTACACCATCAAGTCAGATTGTTGGAACACAGGCTGTAATGAATGTTATAACTGGCGAAAGATACAAAATGGTTCCTAAAGAATCAAAAGGCATGGTTAAAGGTGAATATGGTTTGCCACCAGCTCAAATCAGTGAAGAAATTTACAAGAAAATTCTTGGCGACGAAAAACCAATAACCGAAAGACCTGCCGATCTTATTGAACCTGAACTTGAGAAAATCCGCTTGGAAGTTGCCCAGTATTTAGAACAAGAAGAAGACGTATTGACATGGGCAATGTTTCCGCAAGTTGCAGAGAAGTTCTTTCAATGGAGAAGAGCCCAAAAGCATATTATTGATAGTACATTTACCGAAATCGAAAATGGTATACAACCAGTCTGATTCTGTTTATGATTTTCACTATGAAATAATAATATTCATTGTAAAGAATCATTTAATTTACTAAACACAGGAATATATTTACAAGAAACACAAAATACAAAATAATTTATAGTGCCTTAGTGATGGCGGAATGGAAAGAAAAGATGGAAGGTAAAAAGTTTACAATTTTTAGTGCGATTGAATCTTCACTTCCTCAGATGAGTAAGGGACAAAGAGCTATTGCTCAATTTATTTTAATTAACTATGAGCGTGCTGCCCATCTTACTGCTGCAAGAATAGGCGTTGAAGCAAATGTAAGTGAATCAACTGTTGTGCGTTTTGCAACTGAACTTGGATTTTCAGGATTTCCTGAATTCCAAAAAAAGCTAAGAGAAGATTTAAAAGTTAAACTTACATCCGTCGAAAGATTAAATACATCAGCTTACCTTGCTGATTCTGCTAACATTCCAAAATCTGTTTTGCTTTCCGACCTTGAGAAACTTAAGATGACAATAGAGATGATGGATTATTCATCGTTTAATCAGGCAGTTGAAACGATAATGAACGCAAAAAGAATTTTTATTCTTGGCGTAAGAAGTTCAGCCCCATTGGCTTCATTTTTAGGCTTTTATTTTAATTTGATGTTTGATAACGTAAGATTAGTTCATACAACAAGTGTTAGTGAAATGTTTGAACAAATTCTGAGCACAACTAAAGGCGATGTTGTAATAGGAATTAGTTTTCCTCGTTACTCAAAGAGAACAATTAAGGCAATGGAATATTCGAGAGATGCAGGCGCAAGCGTAATTGCAATTACTGATAAAGCCGAAAATCCCGTAGCCAAAAGTGCGTCATGTAGTTTATTAGCACCTAGTGACATGGCCTCCTTTGTTGATTCACTTGTAGCCCCGCTAAGCCTTATAAATGCACTTATTGTAGATATTGGAATGCGAAACCGTAAGCAAATTACAGAGACATTCGAGAAGCTTGAGCACATCTGGGATGAATACGGAGTTTATGATAAGAGTGAAACTGACGCAGAAGGAGATGTTGGATTTGAGTTATAATTTATTACCTGACAGTAAAGTTACGTCGTCCGCTGCAATTAAAATGTCACTGACAGCTGATCGGGAAGAAGAAAAGGCTCTTATTGAGTTATATGAAAGTAAGGGCATTCAAACCGTTGCAGTTGATTTTGGTGGTGAATTTATTTCATCTGTTGCCAAAATTATTGAACGTGCAGTTGTTAGTGCTAAACGTGAAAATGTTATTTCAGCGTCTCATGCAGAAGAAGGTGCAGTTGCTGGAGCAACCCGTGAAGCGATCTCTCAGATTATGCCTAAAGCTATCGGTTTAAATGTTGGTGGTAAAATTGGAATAGCAAGATTTGGTGATCACATCAGCGTGAGTATATTTTTCGGAATTGGTTTGCTTCATTTAAACGAAGTGGCGATAGGATTAGGGCACAGAGTAGTTTGACGATATTATATATGCATTAGAAAAGTTATAAATAAGAACTAGGTGAAAATTTAACAATTATTGATAAGGATTTATATTAGTGTAATCAATAAACTTGAAAAGTTATAAACAAGTATTAGTTGAGAATTTAATAATTATTTTAACCTCATGTAGCAAGAATTCTCCCTCCTCTATTCAACCTTACTCGCGAATGCGAGAAGAATAGGTGGGAGATGAATTGCTACTTGTACCTTGACAATTATTATACAACTAAGCTTGACGAATTGCGATACTAATGGTATACGAGTTTATTGCGCTGTACTCAATATTTCTTTGAAAAAGGTAGCGAGGAATGAAACCTATTGAATAGCAATACCTATTGCAGGATATCGAAGAGAATATAACTAAATCCATAGCGAAATCAAGCAAAATATTAAGCATCTGTAAACATTCCAATAATGAAAAATAATGAATGATTTCCAATTGAAATATTGCGTTATTTTTGGTATAATTATAGCAGTTACTAAAACCTGTAATACCTTATTTTATTGTATATACGA